>CAYUDB010000220.1:0-3923 GCA_964443405.1 uncultured bacterium
CACCACGGCGGCATAGCTCAGTTGGTAGAGCAGAGGAATCATAATCCTCGTGTCTGGGGTTCAAGTCCCTATGCCGCTATTTTTTATTTTGTCATCACGCCGCAAAATTCGCATCAATTACACGTTTAAGATTTTATTTGCGAAGCCAATTGCATTATTTTGTAAAAGTTTGCTTAACAATAGCCTACGTTAACATATCTTGCCAGTACAGCTTCAATAACAAAATCTGCCGCAAACAATTCGCTCAATTGCAAATGAATCTATGCCTTTTGCTTTCTTTTGCGAAATCTTTCGGTGAGTAGATGAACCCAACCCAGACCCGAAAATCGGGCATCAAATGTTATACGATATAGTATAAGAGCACCAATGCTCGTTAGGACAAAGTTGCCAAGCCAAAGACCGATAAATGGCGAAATATAGCCTCTATTAGCAAATTCTTCGCCGCCAATCAGAAAAGCCCAATACATGACGAAAAATCCAAAAGATAAGCCCACAGCAATTCCAAGCCCACCTTTGCGTGCCCAAGCGCCAACTGGTGCTCCCAAAAACAAAAACAGCAAGCACGCAAAAGCTAAGCTATAGCGTTTCTGACGTTCGGTGTTCATGCGCACAATGCGCTTTTGTGCGCTTTCGATTTCGGTTTTGAGCCTACGAATTTCGTTTAAGCGACGTCGTTCTACAAGCATGGCACGGCGCTCGGGATATTGCGATATTAATCTGCGATACTGCCGTCCACCATTGAGAATTGTATCAGTTGCCGAAAAGGCAATATTTTTGACCTGTTCACGCGCCGAAACTATGTTTGTTCGTTGCTGGATGATCTCGGAAGACAACATATCTCCAGTGAGTTCTCTATCTCCTCTGCGACTTTCTGCATCACTGCCAAGCTTTGTACCAAGATCTGTGATATTTAAAACCTGTTTTTCAAAATGAGCAATGGTGTATTTGCGTTTATCCTCGCTATCAAGCTCGTGAATTGTTCCATCGAAAAGCGTAAATGAAACCGCATCAGTAGCATCGTCATAACGCACCTCTCCATATGGTGCAGCAATAGTGCGAATTTGACCGGTGCGCATTTTCTCAAACATTGTTACTCCAAAAATTTTACCCGCTTTGTCGTCCACTTTTTCGATATAAAGAGTGGCACCCGGAAAATCCTCAATGAAAACACCCGCTCGCAATGCCGCCATTGGCTTCTTTTTGTGAATCTTGAGCAAAAGTTTTTTTACTTGAAAATTTGCCTCAGGAACAAAAGTATCGGCGAAATAAACCATGCTGGCTGCAAGCAAAGCTGCTGCGTAAATACCCGGCATCATCACTCGCCAAATTGGCGTGCCAAGTGCTTTTAACGCCGTAAGTTCGCTATCGGCAGCCATTCTGCCATAAGCCATAATCGCGGTTATCAAAGATGCCATAGGTACAGCAGTTACTAGCATCCACGCCATATTGTAGAAAAACAATGTGCCCACTACAGGAATTGGCACACCTTTAGATATCACCAGATTTAATATGTCGAGCAAAAATTCAAGCATGAGCACAAACAAGATCACACACAAACTGCCCACAAACGGTGGTATAAGCCCGGCTATGACGTATCTATCTAAAGTTTTCATAGTTGCTGCAAAAAGTAATTGTTATCGAACTGTCAAATAAATATTGTTGAATCTATGTTCAAATGCATTTCACGAAAAAACAAAGTCGAGCGGTATCAATCTTTTTTACCAACATATTTTCCACCCGAGAAAAAACCTACTATCTCGTGACCAGGACCACCGATATTTCCAATGCCTACAAGCATTTTACGTTCGCCGGGAAGTGATTTTACAAAGTCAAAAATTTTTACAGGCTCGCCTTCGGGGAAAAAACCAATTCTACTACTATCAAAATCACCGTGCAATCGCATTGAATCGACAATTACATTCAGATAAGCACCTACAAGAGCGTAGGCATCAGCGTTGAGATGTGCCATAAGTTCACCAAGTTGTGATGCGCGATGAATTCTATCTGCACGGGAATTTGCAACAACAATTACCTTCTCCCCTTTCATTTTCCGTTCCAAGAGCAAGTTGAAAACCTTTGTTGTAGATTCGGGATCGTTTGCAGCAAAGGCATTTGCAAAGCGCAAAAATTGCCCTTCATGTTCCCAAGAATAAATTCGCAGCGCACCGGGATCGGGTAACGTAGCATATTGTGCAGCGAGTGCTTTTTTTCTGTCGATACCGAAATGCTCGGCAATGGCTAATGCTATGCATACATTTTCTTTGTGTTCGATATACGAAAATCCTTCCATTTCTTCGTCGGTAACGCTTTCTGGATTGCAAAAAACAAGCTTGCAATTGAGTTTTTTAGCGTTCTCTTCGAGCTGGAAAAGATTATCGGCATCAGACGTGAAGCAAATTCCTCCAGCAGGCATAACTATGCTCATTGCATTTGCCGCATCGCACATGGTAGGACCCATAACATCGAAATGATCAGAACGCACATTTGTAAGGATACCAACTGTTCCTTTGATGTATTGCTGTTGCAAGACCCCTTGTAGCTCAGGATCAATTGCCATGCATTCGGTGACCAGACAATCAATTTTGAGATTGGCTGCTTTTCGAACAACCCATCTTTGCTCTTTAATGTTGGCAGAACCAATGCGAACAATAGGTTCTTCGGTGCCATCGGGGAAAATGAAACGTGCGTTTGTGCCTGTTGTTTTTGTTACTGTGCGAAAACCACCTGCACGCATAACAGCACCAACAAGACGAGTGGTGGATGATTTGCCACGACTACCATTTATATGCAATCGATGCTTTATCGATGCAAGTCGCTTGTCGTGCAAACGTTTTTCGAAAAACCACCATATCAAAAGGCTTGTAGTGATAACCACTATTGCAAGCAATTCCATATCGACCTCTATATTTTGCTGTTTTTTGCCACAGTACTTCTCTACCAATGAAAATATTGCACATAACTCACTCGCACTTAATCTGACAGCGCAAAAGCTGTTTATCGACAACTACCCATAATGTGCGAGTTTTGCCAAAACCTTCAAAAGTAACAAAACTAGGTGTGATAAGTTTCCATTCTACTTCGCATGTATCATCTAAGTGTAGAAGGCGCTTTGTTCCATCGGATGAGCCTTGCACGCTCAAAAAAGCGTTTTGACTAAGGTAAATTCTTTCAATCGAACGCGGAATGGAGAAACTCTTAGGGAAATATGCGCCAATGTAAAGCTTGGTAAATCCTTTTGAAACTAAAACAACAGGCTCAAGATTATCGGCAGAGGCTTTTGAAAATGTAGGCACGAATTTTTCTATGGCATCGACTGTGGCAGTACCCAAGAAATTTACACCTCGTATATCGTAAAGAATCTCCTCATATTTTTCTCCAAAACTGCGATAAACACGCAATTTGCCTGCAGCTACATCAAACGCGTAAAGTTCTCCCGCGCCCGAAACACATATCTGATCGGGTGAGAAAAATTCTGTCTGCATTTTGCCCGATTCGGAAAGATTTTTATCAAAGCGGTATATTTTACCATCGGCTTTTGATGACGCGAAAAGCCATTGACCAGAGAAAAAAATATCGGAAAGTGAAACAAAATTTTCTGAATCGTATTTCACCTTTTCGGCAACAATGGAATCAACGGAAATATGGTAAATTCGGTTTTGGTCGGCAAAATATGCACCACCAAAGCCATCAGCACAAAGTCCTACCGGCGATGAAGCAAAAGTGAACAAAGTGTCGATGGCAATTATTATCGCTAAACTTGGCATCATATTGCGAAAAATATGCTTTTTTTTCCCCAATGCAATATCTGACCACAGTTGCCTAATGAAACGAGATGCAAAAAGTGTACTTTCTGAGAACGACAAAAACATTGTGTTCGCAAAATTTTTTACGTTTCTTTCGCAACACGAACTCAAAATGGAGAT
>CAYUDB010000221.1:0-3897 GCA_964443405.1 uncultured bacterium
ACGCTGTGCTTTTTGATTACAACAAAATGTTAACCAGTGCGGGCGGCGTAGCCGCTGACAAAAACGGCGTAGCCGATCTAAAAGTGCCAACGGCACCCGAAGGCACCTGACAAAAGGTTTGAAAAGTGCTGGGTAGTGGGTTATATTGGTGGTGAATTTTACAAGGATGGTAATATGCGGACGCTTCTCGTTATCTCTGTTGCCTTTTTGCTTGCCACAGCAAACGCCGACACACTTGCCAATGCCGCCGACGACTATGAGTTTCAGATTAAGCGTGCGCGGGCTTTTCTCATGCGCATCGAATCGGGCGACGTAAATGCCGCCTACAACCAGTGTAGTGACGATCTCAAGAAATCTTTTTCCGCGCAAGACCTCTCAAACCTGTGGGAAAACTTTGAGAAGGAGCTTGGGAAGTTTCAGAAGTTCGCCGAATCGAAGGTGGAGGACGCGGGCGAATATCTGATTGTTTACACGAACACAGTTTTCGAGAAGCAAAACGTGGCTTTTCAGATATCACTCGATATTAAGAACAATATTGCGGGCTTTTTTGTGGTGCCCGAAGTGAACATGCAAGGTTGGACCTTTCCAGAATATGCGGACACAGCGAAATTTGCCGAAGTCAAGGTGAAAGTGGGCACGGCTAAATATCCGCTCGATGGCATACTCGCAACTCCCAAAAACAAAAAGAGTTTCGATGCTGTAATCTTGGTTCACGGTTCGGGCGGGCACAACATGGACGAGGAAATAGGACCGAATAAGCCGTTTAGAGATCTTGCCACCGGGTTGTCCTCGCAGGGTATCGCTGTGCTGCGTTACGACAAACGCACGCTCGTTTATGGCAAAGAGTTGGTCAAAGAGCTCGACGAATTCACCATCGAGCAGGAAGTTCTCGAAGATGTGCGCACTGCCGTCGATTTTCTGAAAGCCGATGCGCGAGTTGAGCATATTTACATTTTAGGGCATAGCTTGGGCGGATACATCTTGCCGCGTTATGTAAAATCGGATACACGCATAACTGGTTACGTTCTTTTGGCAGCCTCAGCCCGACCAATCGAAGACCTCATCGAGGAGCAATACGCCTACATTTTCAATTCCGACGATACGCTTGATGAAACTGAGAAGCAAACATTGGAGCAGCTTAAACCGTTGATCGCCAGAGTGAAAAGCGATTCACTAACCCTTGCGACGCCTGCATACGATTTGCCTTTCAACACGCCTGCAAGTTACTGGCTCGATTTGCGAGCTTACAAACCTGCAAAAGTTGCCGCCGACTTGTCGAAACCTGTTTTGGTTTTGCAAGGTGCGCGCGACTATCAAGTTACCACAGAAGATTTTGAGCTTTACAAGCGCCAACTCGACGGGAAGAAGTTTGCCACACTCAAGCTTTACCCCGAGCTGAACCATCTTTTCCAGCCTGGCATTGGCAAATCGGTCCCCGACGAATATCTCACGCCATCTCACATCGACAAACGCGTCATCGACGACATCACCAACTGGATTAAAAACCGCAAGTAACACACGCGTGGCGCACGCGTGGCTCGCAGTGGCGTGCTTTTTAGAGGCTACGCCTCCTGTTCATTAACTAAATTATCAAGTAAACCTTTGGAATTTGCGACATTGACTAAACCACCGAGTGAAAAGCTTGGTGGTTTTTTTGGTGTGAGAGGCGATGGTTTATTTGAAAGCTTAGCAACCCCTTTGGAATTTGCGATTAATCGAAACTATGCTTTTGGATTTCACTTACAACAAATCTTATCCAGTGCAGGTGGCGTAGCCACTGACAAAAGTGCCGAAGGGCACCGTAGCCGCTGATAAAGGTGCCGAAGGGCACAACTTCTCTGTTTGGCTTTGTGATTAAGGAACTTAATGGAAGTTTAATTTGGTCTATATATTCCCTTAAAGGCTCATTGGAACATTTTTGCCAATGCAAAACAACCATGGAGGTTCGATGAAAAAGTTACTTTTGACCGCAGCACTAGTTTTCGCATGCGGAGTAGCATTTGCCGAAGCGGGGCAATCCACTATCGAAGGACGCACATGGGTGCGTTATACGCACAAAACTTACGATGGCGAAACAAGCTTTAGTGGGTTTGGTGTAGAGCGCGGGTATTTCTCTTGGGGTTATGAATTTTCCGACAAAATCAACTCGAAGTTCACTGTGGACATTTACACTACCGATAAAGATGGCGCCAAAGGTGCTGGTCTCAAAATCAAAGCAGCGTATTTAGAATTCAAGCAATTTCCGTATGTAGATGCAGCTTTACAAGCAGGTGTTATCAAAAGTTATTTTGGCACCACCCACGATTATGAATATCAGATAATCTCCACCGAACTTGCTGATATGCAAAAAGTTGCGCCATCTGCCGATTTGGGTTTAGCTTTTGACGGCGTGCTACCCAAAGGTTTTGGCACATATCAACTTTACATGATGAATGGCGAAGGCTACTCATCGGCACTCAGCAAAATTGATAAATATCCGCTTTTCGGTGTAAATGTGCGCTTCATCCCTATTGCCGGCTTAACCGTTGGCGGCACTTTCAATACCACCACCTACGATGCCGATACTGCTGTTGCCGTTGAAAATGAGAAAAATATCACCAAACTTGCCGGTGTTTTGCGTGCTGCGTATGGTCCTGTGGATGTTTGGGGCGAGTATATTTCTCTCAAAAAGGACGAGACAACAAGTTCGGGTTTTTCGGTTATGCCGCTTGTGACCGTGTGGAAAAATCTACAGCTCACCGGCAGATTCGACCAGTGGGACCCAAACACCGATGTGGATGACGATGGACTTACACGGTTTATTGTAGGTGCAAACTGGGCTTTTACAAAGGATACAAAAGGCAAACCCACTACATCGCTTCAAATCAACTACCAGAGCGACAAGCCCGAAGTGGAAGACTCGAAAGCCACCAATCAAATTCTCGTGCAACTCGTCGGTTCTTTCAAATCGAATCCATTCTAAAAAACAATCGTTCTATCCAAACAGGAGTGTAACAAGTGTTCAAGAAAATCATGTTAGCAGTGGTATTTGTTTCGTCTTTAGTGTTTGCAGGTGAACAGCTTGTAATGGTAGGCTCGACGACAGTCTTGCCAATTGCGCAAGCTTGTGCCGAAGCTTTTATGGATAAAAATCCTTCGGTAGATGTAACGGTTCGTGGCGGCGGTTCTGGAGTTGGCATTGCGGCTCTCAAAGATAAAACATGCAATATTGCAAATTCTTCGCGTCCCATTCAGCAAAAAGAACTTGCCGAGCTTCGCGGAAGTGGCGTTTCGCCTACCGAATATGCCATTGCATGGGATGGACTTGCGGTAGTTGTGCACCCGACAGTAACCGTTACCAACCTCACTGTGGCGCAAGTGAAAGACATCTACACCGGCAAAATTAAAAACTGGAAAGACGTTGGCGGACCCAACAAATCAATCGTTCTCGTCTCTCGCGATGTATCCTCGGGCACATTTGAAGTGTTTAAAGAAAAAGTGCTCAAAGGTGCCAGCGTCGATGATGCCGCACTTAAGGTTGCCTCAAACAATGCAGTGTCACAATCTGTGTCGCAAACACCATATTCTATCGGCTATCTCGGCATAGGTTACATAACTAAAGATGTGCATGCACTCAAAATCGAGGGCATCGAGCCTACCGAGCAAACTACCAAAAACGGCACATATCCTATCATTCGTAAGCTCTACATGTACACCAACGGCGAAGCGAAGGGCAAAACCAAGTCGTTTATCGATTTTGTTCTTTCGTCCGAAGGGCAAACCATTGTCTCAGAAACCGGTTTTGTTCCCATCAAATAATTTCTCTCATCAGTGTTGGCTTTTCCACTTAAAGCCAATCTTTGTCCAGTGCAGGTGGCGTAGCCACTGACAAAAGTGCCGAAGGGCACCTACGCCTCC
>CAYUDB010000222.1:0-3893 GCA_964443405.1 uncultured bacterium
CCTGTTTAACATGTCGTAAATTATCACCAGTCCAGGAGGCGTAGCCTCTTGCAAAAGTGTAAAAGACTTGCGAAGAATAAATATTGCCTTACAATTATTGTGATGGAAAAACACAAGCATAAGGCGTTTATTGCGCTAGGTGGCAATATTGGCGACAGCGTCGATCTTTTTTGCGCGGCGGTACAGACGCTTTGGGCGCACATGGACTTTTGCGCGTTAAGCTCTCTTTATGAGACCGAGCCTTGGGGAGCGCAAATGCAGCGCAATTACCTAAATGCCGTTGCCCACGTGCGCTTCGACGGTTCTCCGCATGAGCTTTTGGCGCTTCTACAGAGCACCGAGAACTCACTTGGGCGCGTGCGCAAAGAGCATTGGGGTGCACGAACAATCGATTTGGACATACTACTTTTCGACGAACTCATTATTGATGAACAGGATTTGAAAATACCGCACATGTATCTCACCTCGCGTGATTTTTTTCTGAAGCCACTTTTGGAGCTTGATGCGAAGCTTGTGTGCCCGCGCGACGGGATGTCACTTTTCGAATGCAATGAGCGCATGTTTGCACAACTGAAAACTGTTTTGCGCACAGTGAACGATTTGCGCTGGAACGACTTACGAGCGAGGTGTTTTTGTGAATAATCGAAAATATGTTGCGATAGAAGGTGCACCCGGCACAGGAAAAACCATTCTCGCGCAAGCAGTTGCAAAGGAACTTAATGCACGCGTTTTATTGGACGCGGCACTTGAGAACCCGTTTTTGGAGCGACTTTTTCGCGATATTAAATACAATGCGCTGCCGGCGCAGTTATTTTTTTTGATGCAAAGATATCGTTCTCTTTCATCACTTGATACGCTTGATTTATTTCAAAAGAACATAGTTTCTGATTTTTTATTCGATAAAGATGCACTTTACGCCTCATTATTGCTAAATGAAAATGAGCTAAATCTCTATGTTCAAGTGCAAAATTCCCTGCGCAAGAACTTTCCAAAACCACAGCTCATAGTGGCATTATACGCGCCTACCGAACACCTTGTGCGAAACATGACGAAAAAAATCGAGCGCTACAATATGCCCGAGGAATTTTTGACCACTCTGAATCGTCATTTGAAGGAGTTTTTTTTCGCACAAACGACGTCGCCGGTGCTTTTTGTGGACACTTCGGCTGTGAATTTGCACGATGAACCTACGCTTACCGAACTTGTGAATTACATATGTAATGTAAATTTCACCGACAGACGCTTCTACACAAAGACTGGCATGTTCTAATATCCACGCCACGTAATATTCTGTTTTGCAATGCGTTAGCTTTTCGTGACACATTTCGTGCACGCTGTGGTAAAATGAAATCTTGTAAAATTGCCACGCATAAGTGAATTATGCGACATTTTGGATGTAACCTGTTGTGCATAAATAGATTGCAGTTTTGCAAGTGTAGTCAAACAGCTGGCGTGCGTTTGCAGCAATGTGATATGACACATTGCATGAAATTACTGATAAGCAAATAGAATTAATAATGTTACAAGTATATATTTGGCAAGCTCAGGCGCTTTTAATAACTATCCTATAACCTAAAAAAAATAGATTAAATGTCGGCACAGCAATCTTGAATGCAATGAAAAAACGGTAACTTATTTAATGCCAATGTATTGTTCGAATTACCGCAAAAATTAGCGACAAAATAATTATTGCGCCTGCTGAGCTTTTCAAACACGCATTGCAATGAATACCACCGCACGTACTACAAAGCTCCAGCGCCGAACATGCCATAGCAAAAACATGTTTGGGAGAAAATTTAGCTCACCGAAAACAGGTGCATCGAATGTGTTTTGCAAAACGCACCCGCCACAACAAACATATCAGCTCGAAACAAATTGCGTCGAACTCGCAATAGAAACGTAGGCGTAAGCTTCAAATAAACAGGTTAAACTCATAACTAGGATGCTATAAAATCGAAAAAACGCGCCGACGAGAGCCGAATTCGCAACTGATTAGAAAATTGCTTCTCAATTTCGAAATTTCGAAAAACTGCGCGGTAAGAGTAATTGCATGGCATGAAAAAATTTGCGCCAGCGGTTTGGGAATTTCAAAATGGAGCCGATGAGAGTCGAACTCACGGCCTCTGGAGTGCGATTCCAGCGCTCTCCCAACTGAGCTACGGCCCCATTTACGAATCGATGCGGTAAAGGTATCGCGCACTTGGTTTTTGTCAACTGTTTTTTCGTGTCAGCGCTCGATGACAAAACCCGCTTTTGTCCAGTCTGCCACGCTCGCCGAAAGCAATTTCACCGAAGTGAACCCGTTTTTGCGCAATATCGACGCTGCTGTGTGAACCATTCTGCCGTTGCAACAGTAAACAAGCACATCTCGATTTTTATATTGCTCAATCTCACGCAAACGATATTCTAACTGCGTGATGGGTATTGATATAGCGCCAGGCAAATGCCCAGAAAAAAATTCCTGTGGCGTGCGAATGTCGATGACAAGCGCATCACGGCTATCAACTATGCGCTTTGCCTCAAAGATATCCACAGTTTCAAAATCGGGAATCGCTGTTTCAGTTTTGCTCAAAACTACAATTTGCCCCTGAAAATCACCTTGCGAAAGAGGGCAAAAACTGTTGCAGAACATTGGAAACACTCCAAGCTTCGATGCCACAAATTCAACTTTTATGTCCACACCTTCTTCCGAATCTTGCGAGATGTTGAAATCGGGTATGTGCAGAGAATGTGGAAAATTCTTTGCACGCACAATTAACATAACATGTTCACCTTCAAGCACATAAATACTTGGCGGCTTTTCACCAGCAGTGAATTCGATATGTCGCGTGCCATCGTAAATTTTGCCAGAAAGCATATCCTCGCTCTGGGCAAACAGTGCCGTCACTGCAAAGCAAATGGCGCAAGCAGTGCGAAAATGGAAGTGCGAAAAAATATTCATAATGCACCAACTTTAAAAAACCCGCGCTTTCGCACGGGTTGTTTTGCAAAAAATTAACCGCGCAAGTTTTTGGAAATTGTCCACAAACGCTGGAAGCATTCCTCAAGCCTCTGCCCGAGAGCATCGCCACGCGGAGATGTAACATCATCCTCGTTTTCGAAAATGACATAGGGCACTTTTATACCCTTAATCTCGACAAAATTCTCGGTGCCAGCGATGAACTGATGGAAATCGACTTCCTTGTAGAGCTTGAAAAGCTTTTCGTCTGTAAGACCATGGTGTAGAATCGAATGTGCGAGTTCGGGGTTGAAGCGCTTGCGGTTTTTGCGCAGTGATTCTTCGAATGACACATTGATGTAAAGTATTGCCCCGCGCGAGAGTAGTTCTTCGTCCATGTGCTCGTAGGCTCTTACATAACCGCCATGTTCGGTGCCGCGTGAAAACTCTACAATCGACGTGAAGCGCTCGTGATAACTGGGATTTTCGGCAAGCTTCTTTTTGTGTTCCAAGCCTATGCGACGTATAAGCAAGTCCCACAGATACGTCCACTTGAACTCGACATCGGGAGTTGTGTGAATGCGTGGATGACCGAGCTTTTCGAGGACATCATCTTCCTCGAACCAAGTCCAGAGCATCGGGAAATCGTCTATTTCCTGAAACTCGCCGACATGGAAGCGTTCCACGCGTTTTTCGACTGGGGTACGTTTGAGGTAATCGATGACCTCAGATTTGCCGGCAGCGGGTCTGCCGTGCAGCATGATGACGTCGAAGGTGTTTTGTGCCATGGCGTCTCCTTGTTTGAGTGTGGAAGTAATATAGCTCTTTTTTTCCTACACGCAAGTTTTGTCACTGTTTTCACGGTGCAAAGTTTGCGCTAATGATATTTCGCGCTACCTGGATGTACAACTTCGGCGTGCCCGTGCAACTGAAGACCTGGCTGGACGCCATCGCC
>CAYUDB010000223.1:0-3846 GCA_964443405.1 uncultured bacterium
TGTAAAAAAGTTTCGCCAAAAGCCACCTTTTACAAACGGGCGCATATGTTCGAAATCGCCACTTTTTTTGAGCGAAGTTACAAGCTTGCCAAACTCATAAGATAATTCGGCGGGTAAAGTCCATTCGCTCATCTCGAAATATGAACCGGTGGGCATGTAAACCATCCCTTGCGACGGCAGCCGTTCTTGTGCTTCAGAAAAAGTGAGCGTTTCTATCCAGCTCGAGTTTGTCTCAAGTGCTGTGAGGAAATCTTCGAGCCAATGTTTTTCCCAAACCCAAGCTTTTGTGCCGGGCCATAGACCGAATTTTTCACCGTCATCGGCGAAAATGGCAAGTTTATTTTCTCCACTTTCACGTAGTTGCTCTAAATACGCTATAGTTTTTTCCACAGGCGCAAACGGAATGGTGTAACGCAAATATTCACTTATTGGGAAAATTCCAAGTGGTTTGCCGTCGTGCTCGGTAATGAAATAACCAGCAAGTTCGTCATCGGTATAGCCCACTGCTTTGAGATGGTAGTCGTCCACTGCCAAATATTTTATAGCCTGTGAAGCCAATAGTGCCGGAAGATGAGGTTCCCAAATTCGTTCGGTGAGCCAAATGCCTCGTGGCAAAACACCAAAGTTTTCGTTTAGGTAATCGGACATCATCATAAGCTGTCCTTGTGCATCGTTTTCGGGAATGACGGCAAGTATAGGCTCGTAGAAACCGCCACCTAAAAGCTCACATTGTCCACGGTCAACCATGTCGCTTATAAGTGAGAAAATCGAATGGAAATTGTGCTCTAGATATTCCCACACAGGACCACTTATGTGTAAAGCAAATTTTATGCTCTCGTGATTGTGAAAGGTTTGTAGAAGTGGTAAATAAGATTCTTCGGTGGCAAATTTGAAGACTGACTCGAAATTGCCCACCGGCTGATGTATGTGAAAACCTAGTGTTAGGAACACTTTTCCGCTTTTCATTTATTATCTCCCTTTTAGATTGCAAAAAAATTAGAAAAAGTATATTCTTAAGCAAGCGCTAGTTTGTTAAATTATTGTGATTTCCAAAATAACCGAGCGACACAACGGAATGGGGGTGAACAATGGCACAAGAAACAGAACAAGAAGGACTAACTATATTCGACAAAATTTCATATTGGGTGCAAGTTGTTTTCTTTGCGCTCATATTTATGTTTATTTTTCAGGCGTATTTTTTCGAAGCGGTGAACATGCCGTTTGCCGCTATGGAAGATACACTTATGAACGGCGACAGAATCATCTGCGACAAAATATCTTATGAAATACGTCCACCGAAACCGGGCGACCTTGTTGTCTTTGAGCTGCCATTGAACAAAACGAAAGTTTTTGTCAAGCGTTGTGTGGCAATTGCAGGCGACACCATTGTCATACGCGACAAAGTGCTTTATGTAAACGGCAAACCTTTTCCCGATATGGACGGCACAAAATACACAACGCCAAGTATTTTGAGCGGCATGTTCTCCACACGCGATAACTGCGGACCCATAATTGTGCCCAGTGAGCATATTTTTGTCATGGGCGATAACCGCGATATCTCGCAAGACAGTCGCTTTTGGGGACCACTACCCAGAAAGAATATTATAGGTAAGCCGCGCTTCATTTATTTCTCAGTTGCTCCAGATGCCAATCCACCTCAATACACGTCTATTTTCAGCATTGTGAAAATATTTTTCCACAGTGCATTCGGTTTTACGTCGCGCATTCGCTTCGATAGATTTTGGATTATGTTGTAGCCAATTTTTTTGCACAGGAGCTTGCCTGTTTTCTTTTGCTCTGGAGTTTCTGCCTATGCTCCGACGGATGCCGTTCGTTAAAATAGAGCATATCGATTTTTGAGAATGGTTGAAAACAGTGCAAGCATGACCACAGAAAATTCAAAAAGACGAGTAATACTATGGATAATAAGAACTTGACCAAAAATAACCTTGAACCCGACTATTATGTTGTCGAGTTCAAGAAACGCCGATTTGACTATTTTATCGACCGAAACAAGCTTGCGCTTGCGTGCAAAGATTATGTTATGGTGCAAGCGGAGCGTGGTCGTGATATGGGAAAGATTTTCCGCAAAACCACAAAAGCCGATTTTGAGACAAACTCACAGCACAAATATCCGCTCGAAATTTTGCGTAAGGCATTCGATGATGAATTAGACAAGCTTGAATCATTGCGCGTAGCCGAAGACGAAGTAATAGCAACTACCAAAGAGCTTATCGATTTTCGTGGGCTAAAAATGAAGCTTGTCGATGCCGAATACCAATTCGATGGCAACAAACTCACTATTTTTTTCACCGCCGATGAGCGCGTCGATTTTCGTGAGCTTGTGAAAGACCTTGCCGCCGCATATCGCACGCGCATAGAATTGCGCCAAATAGGTGTTCGCGACGAAGCGAAAAAAATTGGCGGTATAGGTCCATGTGGTGTGCCCATCTGTTGCGCCACATTTTTGCAAGACTTTGCACCTGTTTCTACACAAATGGCTCGCAGCCAATCGCTTGCTGTTAATCCATCGAAAATATCGGGGCTTTGTGAACGGCTCATGTGTTGCCTAATTTACGAGCTAAATTATTACGAGCGTGTAGAAAAAGAGTATCCAATGCCGGGTGACATCGTTCGTTTTGAAACTGGACAGCAACTCACTGTTGTTTCCATCGATCATTTCGCAGGCACATTGCGCCTAAAAGACGACGCTGCCGACGATATTTTGCAAATCTCCATCATCGATTTTCGAAAAAACCTTGCCGGGCGCAAAGAGTTTTTGAAAAAATACGTCTCGCAAAAATGCCCAAACAAAAATGGGCACCAATAACTTGCGCCATGCCTTATGCGTTCGCGAGATTTTCGACACCTATTATTGATGATTAAGCGGTTTACAATAAAAATACGTGCAGTTTCACATTAGTCGAAACTGCACAGAATGGCTATTGGGCAATTGCATGTGAATTTTTAATTTGCGAAAATTGTGTGCCAAATTGCACGACTGTCTAAAAAAACTGCTCTTATGGGGAACACGCTCGTGTGCCATGAAATTAAACAGTAAAAAAATGGAGTTTTGATCTTCATTCATTTTAATTGCCAAAGTATTTTCCATATAGTATATTTATAGTTAACCCCGTTTAGAGGTGAAAATGGCAACAATATATTCCGAAAACTTTCGCAAGGTTTTAGATGGCGCTCGCGAAGAAGCCGCACGTTTGGGGCACAATTACATAGCGCCCGAACACCTCCTACTCGCAATAATAGCACATGGTAATAATACAGCAGTTGATGTGCTGGTGCAGTCGGGAATTAACCCTGCCGATGTGCGCCGCACGCTTGAGGAAATGCTCGATCAAGGCGAAGAACGCACCTTTATAAGTAGTATAACGCCATTGCAGCGAACTCATGCTATGACAGAACTCGCAGTTCTCGAAGCGCGCAATACAGGTTCGGCAAATGTGGGCACCGAACACCTTCTACTTGCACTGCTACGAGAATCCAAAAGTGTTCCTGCACAAGCGCTTATGCTTTACGATCTCACTTATCGCGATGCTGTGCGCGTTTTGGCATCATTGAGAGCATCTGGTTATCAGCGTCAGCGCCCAAGACAGGGTGCCATGAAAAACGAAATGCTCACAAGCTTTTTCCGCGATATTTCTGCTACAGTCGATAAGCTCGACCCAGTTATCGGCAGGCGCGACGAAATCGAACGTGTGGTTCAAATCCTCTGCCGTCGTCGAAAAAATAACCCCGTTCTTATTGGCGATCCGGGCGTGGGAAAAACATCTATTGTCGAAGGACTTGCCCAGCGTATAGCGCATAAGGAAGTGCCCTATTTACTCCAAG
>CAYUDB010000224.1:0-3842 GCA_964443405.1 uncultured bacterium
ACGTTCCAAACGCACATTACATTATCAACATTGATGACACAATTTTGCATGATACAGGCACCGACACAACATTTGCGGTGAGCTTTTCGTGTGGAACTACACACACATGGAATGTAACGTCCTATATTGCGTGCACAACCCACAACCCTATGTGCATCGACGACACTCTGCATTTTTCTGACGATACAACTACGTTTGACTTCGCAACTCATCCCTCGGTATTCGAAATTCTACCATGTAACGCACCCGTGTTTTCCATCGATTTTCCAACCACTGGTACAATTTTCGCCTGCGAAACTGATACTGCACAAGCCACTATTTTCGACACTGACGGAATTGTTGAATCTACAATTATCGTTACTTTAAATGATGAAATTGTACCGTTCATCTGGATGCAACCTATTGCCAAAATTCCACTTCCGCATTTTGAACATGACGACACATTCGTAGTTTGTGTGCGTTCAGCAGCAGATATATATGGCAATGTAAACTCCACACCCGTCTGCGCCACGTTTTTTGTTGACCGCGCCGCGCCTGCAATTATCGTCATCACACCTTCAGATAGCTCAACAGTTTCCGATCGCATAGCGCCCATTGTTTTTGAGCTGAGTGACGATTTTGCAGGCATAGAATTCGATAGCTTACACTTTTTCATACGTAACACTGATTTTACAGCATCACTGTCACATAGTTTTGTTGTAGATGAACTTGGCGACACAATCTACACGCTAACTTTCACACCGCAAACTGCTGGTATCACCTTCACTGACGGCGAAACCATTCGCGTCAGTGTGCGTGCCTGTGATTCTCCCGATTTCTGTGCAAACTGCGACGAACATGAAGTTACGTTTTTTCTTTTCCCTGCTTCTGCCTGCAACCGCGCGCCGAACCCATTTACGCCCGATGCTAACTCAATTAATGACATAGCTTTATTCGAGTACCCCAATATGTATTCCACAGACGCCACGCTCAAAATCTTTGATACTCACGGGCACAAAATTTTCGAAACCGTTATGGTCGCCAATGCCCCTACCACACGCTCATGGCGCGGCACTAATTCCGATGGCGAACCTGCTCCAATCGGCACTTATATTTATATTATCGAGTGCAACGGCGAAATTGTTTGCAACGGAACTATAACAATTGCGCGGTAATTATAAATTATCGTGTTACAGTTTGGAAAATAAACTGTTAAGCGAATTAAACTGATATATGTTTTGTAAAAACTTTTGCGTTATACTGAAATCAACTGCACGCGCATGTGTATATAGTTAACGAATTCTTTTCATTATACGCAATATAATTGCAATATTCATAGTGTTTTTGACATATGTTCTACAAAAAATTTTAGTATAATGCAATGAAAATCAAATTCTACACTAAACTGCACATTAATATCACTCGCTTAATGAAAAAGGATGTGAACTGTGATTAAAAAAAATGCGTTACTCGTTTTACTTTGTGCTTTCATCGCACTGCATGCACAACAGACCGTCACTAAAACAGTTGTTTTACCAAAGATCTTACAAGGCATGCTCACGCTCGATATGCCGTTCATCACTTTACCTAATGATTCCGGCATGTCAACCAATTTATGGGTGCCTATTCCCGAGATGGGATTCGCTTTTGTGCCATCCATTCCATTCGAAAATGGCTACGGTTATTGGGAATTTCCAATACACGCCGCCAGCTGTTTCCCTTTTCTTGAGGAATGGGTTGCGCTCAGTGACGTAGGTGTCGGTGCAGGTTTCGAAATTCCACCGGTATATAAACTACTTATTTCATATCGTTATATTTCCGGAAGATACTACCCTATCGACGCACGTTTCAATGCTCACATTGCTTCTATCGATGTAAAAGTGCCAGTGCGTCAAATACCAAACGTAGGCGTACGCTTCGAATTTGCTACTTCTGTTCGTGCCACACTTGGCAAACCATACTTCAAAGACGGCGCATATTACGATCTTTACGAAGGTCATGCCTTCGCCATAGTGCCCAATTGGAAATTTCCTCTCAAGTATGGCAATCTTGTTCTTGCCTATCGTGTCATTTTTGGAGCCGATATTACCGGCACAGATGCTACCAAAAATAACTCATACAAAGCTGGATCAGGTACGCCTAGTAGTCTTGAAATTCAATATGTATATCCTTAATTGAAGCTTAATGCAATATGTTAATAATAATTGCTGTTCAATATTTCAAATCGTATATTATATTTGCAGTGGAAATTATAAACCTCTAAACTCTATTGCAGCAAAATTGACGCTTTCAGTCCACGCTCGTTCATTAGCAATTACTTTCCACTATGTCAAATCTATCTATTAAACAGAGCTGCAAAAATATATAATGAAGTTTTTATAGTATTATCAGATCACAACTATATTGAATTTTCGCTGTGCCAAGCATTTTTTTTTGCGAAAATACGTTACAAATTTTTCATCAATATGACACGAAATATCACAAAAAACGCAGTATTAAGACTTTCGCCAAATACTGCGTGTTTATAGTCACAAAAACTGAAAATAAACTACTTAATATAAAATATCTTGCGCGTAATAACTCCGCTTTTGCTCGAAACCCGAAGCAAATATACACCAGTATCGCGCACCGTGTTTGGTGACCAAGTATATTCACCCGTTTTGGTAATGGTTCTGTCTATTAATGCACCACGCAAGTCAAAGAACTCAAGTGTTGCACCCACATGTGTGTGGATATGGATTTCACTATTGAAAGGATTTGGATAAACATCCAGATTATAATGGGTTATCGCATTTCTGTCACTATGCTCTACAACAGAAAGCGCAGTTACAAAAACCCAACAAACAGCGTCAGCAATTACAACACTGCCGCCGGTGGCGCCAGAATCACTAAGCTCAACGAATGAACCAGCGCCCGCGCGAAAATCATAGTAGCCAACGAGATGCCAGTCGGCGCCACTGCCTTGCTGGCTGATGCGCACAGTGTCGTCGGTGATGCCCGCTATTCGCACGGGAACGTTCTCGCACCTGTTACCGCCCGCCAAAAAGTGCACCAGAACCGCATATCGCCCGGCTCGGCTGAATGTAGGGCTAAAACGCGCGCGATCAATGGTGGAACCGGCATTGCAAAAATCGTAGTCGCCATCCCACCCAAGCGTTGGAGAATATGTGCCGGCAATCCAGTTTCCGGTTGTGCTGTAACCATCGTCGCCGTTGTCAACTGTGAGAGTCTCAGCGATGCCCGCTATTCGCACAAAGTTCATGGCGTCGGCGATAACGGCTGTGCCCCCAGTAGCACCGGAATCGAGGATTTTTAGCGTATCTGTTCCGTCAGCAAGGAAAGCGAAGGTGCCCAAATGGTGCCAACTCGCGCCACTACCGCGTTGGGTTACGAAAATGCTCGTAGAATCGGCGCCAAGCACAACCATGTGCACATTGTTGCAACGATTCGTGCCCGCAAGCCACCAGCCGTAAACGTCGTAAACCCCAGATTCCACAAGTGGCGGTGCGTAAATAGCAATGTCCGAAGTGGCGCCACCAGGTTCGCACCATTTATAATCGCCACTCCAGCCCGAATCGGCATATGCACCGGCAGAAAATGTGCCAATCGTGCCGAAAAAAGCATCTCCATCATCAACGATGATGCCTAAAGGTATTTCTGCAGCAAAGGCTCGCGATATGCCCGACCAAAAGCCCAGATCTCCGCCGTCATAGCCCAGTGCCCAAAAACCAACACCCAAAAGCCCAGCATCTTTGGCAAAAGAATAACGCATAGCGAGCGATGCAGTGTCTGGATACCAGCCTTGATGAAAGCTGCCGTAAACATAATATGGGCAGCTCGATGCAACGTCGAATATGCGCCCG
>CAYUDB010000225.1:0-3829 GCA_964443405.1 uncultured bacterium
CAATGAGCTCTTATGGAAAAATGGTGATTACAAGCTCGGCATTAAATACTTGCAAAGCTTTACACAAAACGAAAGCGAAATGTATTTTCCATTTCGTAAAAACGGTTCCGAGTTTAAAATTATTGATGAAATAACTACTCCAGTTATTGTTCAATATAATGATGATGCTGAAAAACTTATCGAGCAATTGAAAAAATATATTGATAACTATAAAACACCTAGTAAAGAAATTTTTAGAAAGCTACAACGTTATTCTGTCAATGTTTATCCTAAGGAGTTCAATAAACTTCGAGAAGTGGGTGCAATAGAAGAACTCGAAAATTGGGAAGTTTTTATTTTGCGCAAAGATATGAGATCTTACGACGAAAAGTTTGGAATTTCTGTTGCGAGCGCAGGTATAGTCAACGATGCATGTTATTGATAACAATTGAAACATCGATGGGAGGGATATGGTAACACTAAGAGTTTGGGGGAGTTATGCCTGTTTCACGCGCCCCGAAATGAAGGTTGAACGAGTGAGTTATGATGTGATTACGCCTTCCGCAGCGCGTGGAATTTTCGACGCCATTTACTGGAAACCGCGTATCGAATGGGTTGTCACAAAGATCCATGTGCAAAAACCAATACGGTTCCAAAACATTCGCCGAAACGAAATCTCCACAAAGCTCTCGCTTGGCAATGTTAAGTCTGCCATGCGCGACAGTTCGACAGAGCTTTCACTTTTCGTCGAAGATGACCGTCAGCAGCGTGCGGCAATGGTTTTGACTGATGTCGAGTATTACATCGAAGCTTATTTCAAGCTTCTCGACGACAAAGCTGCCGCAGCTAAAGGTGCAATTTTCGATGGCATTTCTGAAGAGGAGCGCATGGCAGATCGTGAACCGCAAAAACATCTCGATATCTTTACACGTCGTGCAGGCAAAGGACAATGCTTTCATCAGCCCGTGTTTGGGTGTCGAGAGTTTCCTGTGAATTTCGAGCTTTTTACACAACCAATTCCGTCCTCACAGCTCATCGGTGTGCGCGAACTTGGATGGATGTTATATGACCTTGATTTCTCCGATCCCAATAACATCCGTCCTATGTTCTTCAACGCACGCATGGAGAACGGCGTGATTTGCACCGATCCCGAAAAAGTGGAGGTAAGACGATGATTCTGCAAGAATTGGTGCGATATTACGACCGAAAAGCAGCCGATGCAGAGTGCGAAGATATTCCACGCAAAGGATTTGGAAATGAATTGATCGATTTCGAACTTGTGCTGTCAAATGAAGGGGAGCTTGTTGCCATCAACTCTCTCGAGTTCGAAGTGGATGAGGGCAAAAAGAAAACTAAGAAACGTCGAAATCTCATCGCACCTAAGATTTTCTCGGGCAAAAAGGGAAATGGGATCAAGTCGAATTTCTTGTGGGAGGAGCTTGGCTATATTGGTGGCTTCCACGGTGAAAATGCCGATGACGATATGAAGCGCGCTCAAGAAAAATACTACAAATTGCGTGAAGTTCATCATGCCGTAGGCGATGGCATTGACGACGATGGTATGCGTGCTGTACTGAAATTCCTCGATAATCTGACGATTGGAAACCGCGAGTTTTTTGAGAGATTTGCAAAATGGTCTGATATCGATGGCAAGAAGATGACCTTTCGCATCGATGGAGAACGAGGCTATGTTTTTGACAGACCCAACGTTAAAAATGGTTTTGAGCTTTTTCTCGAACAGAGTGATGATGCGGGCAAATTCGTGTCGCGCTGCTTGGTAACTGGCGAAATTGCTCCCATCGCACTTTTGCACGAAGGAGTACGTGGTGTTAGTGGTTGTTCGAACCAGCCCAATGTGCTTATCGGCTATCAGGAAAGCAAAACTGCATTTTCATCTTATGGTAAGGACGGCATGCAAGGTTATAATGCACATGTTTCGGAACTTGCAGCGTTCAAATATGCTACCGCAATAAACTACTTACGAAACAGTACTCCGCAGCATTTACAAATTGCCGATGCAACCACAATTTTCTGGGCAGAAAAACCACACGAATTGGAATCCGTATTCTCGATTTTTCTCGATCCATCGATGAAAAAAACAGGTGATGATGAGAAAAAATCTCAAGACGATGCCGAACGCGCCGAGAGCATAAAAAAGCTGCTTGCATCTTACAAAGGTGATGGGAAATATGAACCCGAAATTCCTGATGATGTTCGGTTTTACATTTTGGGGCTTGCCCCGAATGCAGCACGTATATCGATTCGCTTTTGGTTCGCAAATACTATCGATGTGGTAAAAGGCAAAATCGCTCAGCATTTCGACGACATTCAACTCAAAAAAGAATTTGATCATCAGCTCGATTACCCTGGTCTTTTGGTTCTGCTAAAATCGACGGCATTACAGGGTGATACACGAAATATTTCGCCACTTTTGGGCGGTATGCTCATGCGTGCTGTAGTGAATGGCGAAAAATACCCGTTAAATATGTTGGCGCTTTTACTTGGACGAATTCGTGCGGACGGTGATGCAGATTATTATCGCTGTTCGATGATAAAAGGAATATTGAACAGAAACTACAAAATGGGGGTGCAAATGTCATTGGATAAAAACCGCAAAGAGCCTGCATACTTGCTCGGGCGACTTTTTGCAGTGCTCGAAAAGGCACAGCAAGATGCTGCGGGGTCGAGCCTAAATTCGACTATAAAAGATCGCTACTTTGCTGCTGCATCGGCAACGCCTGCTGCTGTATTTCCGCTATTGCTTCGCTTGGCACAACACTACATAAGTAAGGCAGAATATGGTTTCAAAAGTGATCAGCGCATAGAGGAAATCTTGCAAAACGTTGTGGAGTTTCCAAAGCATTTCGCATTGGAGGATCAGGGATTATTCACCATTGGGTATTATCATCAAAAGCCTACGTTTTGGGAAAAAGTGGAAAAACCACAAACAACAACTGAGGAGGAATAAAAATGTCGGAACCAATTAAAAATCGCTACGAGTTCGTGCTATTTTTCGATGTGGAAAACGGTAACCCCAATGGCGACCCCGATGCCGGAAACATGCCACGCATTGACCCCGAAACAAGTAATGGCATAGTAACAGATGTGTGTCTGAAACGAAAGGTGAGAAATTACGTGCAGATTGCGGCACCGAGATATGAGAATGAAGAACGAAGAGCGCAATGTAAAGTTTTCGTAGAAGAAAAGGTAGTTCTCAATACCCGAATAGAAGAAGCTTATCTAAGTGAAGAGGTCAAATTAGCGATACAAAAATGGGAAGCTTGGAAAAAAGAAGTGGATAAAAAAAACAAAGCCTGTCCTGAACATTATGAGGATGTGGCAAAACGCTGGATGTGCGAAAACTACTTTGACATTCGTGCATTTGGTGCAGTTTTATCAACGGGAGATTCAAAAAAGGACGATGAATCAACGAGTAAGATAAAAAAAACTGCAGGGCAAGTTCAAGGTCCTGTGCAACTTACATTTGCGAAAAGCATTGACCCTATTTGCCCAACAGTAATGTCTATCACTCGAATGGCAGTAACTAACGAGAAAGATTTGGCTAAAGAGCGCACTATGGGTCGCAAACACACAGTGCCTTATGGGTTGTATCGTGCAGAAGGTTATGTTTCTGCAAATTTTGCGCAGAAAACAGGTTTTTCCGAAGACGATCTCGCGCTTTTGTGGGAGGCACTCGAAAATATGTTCGATCACGATCATAGCGCCGCTCGCGGCAAAATGGCTGCCCGTAAACTCATAGTTTTCAAGCACGACTGCGCGCTGGGCAATGCTCCTGCGCACAAGCTTTTCGATCTTGTTACCGCAAAACCTAAGCCCGGAATTACTGGTC
>CAYUDB010000226.1:0-3799 GCA_964443405.1 uncultured bacterium
ACTGTAGAAACTTCTACACCATCTTTTTCGAGCACTGTGCCGCGTACAAGCTCATCTTTTGCGTTATCAGAAGTAGCTGAGATTGACGGTTTAGTGGGCAAATCTGCGCGCACAAATGTAAACCATGTGTTTGCCGGTGCACCTTTGAAAGTAAGAGTGCAGTCTTTTCCTGTATGTAAACCCACACCAGTTAGCGAAATCTCTTTTTCTATAGTTCTTTGGTTTGCCATTGTTCCTCCAATATTGACGTTTGGCAATGTAATCAAATTGCAAGTTTGGAAAAGCAAATTCTGTGTTCAGGCGAAGTATTTATAATCGATTGGTTTATAAATAGATAGATATTTGAATGGTGCACCGAGGGAAATCGGATATGCAAATGTTGAACGAATAAATGAATTGCTCATAAATGAAATGAGTTTATATTGTAGCGAAATTTAAGAGCCCAAAAAATAGAGGAAACAATGATCCCTTATCAGATCATTCGCAAGAAACGCGATGGCGAAATACTCACCAATGACGAGATAAACGATTTTATCAGAGCATACGTTTCGGGTGAAATTCCCGAGTATCAAATGTCGGCATTTTTAATGTCGATTTTTTTTCGCGGTATGACGCCCGATGAAACTACAGCACTCACTCGCGCGTACATCGCCTCTGGCGATAGCATGGATTATCGCAATTTAACTTTCCCAACATCCGATAAACATTCCACAGGCGGAATTGGCGACAAAATAAGCCTTATGCTCGCGCCGATGGTGGCGGCATGTGGTGTTGGTGTGCCTATGATATCTGGACGAGGTTTGGGGCACACCGGCGGTACACTCGATAAACTCGAAAGCATTCCGAATTTTTCTACAAAATTTTCACCAAGTGAATGTGCGCAAATTTTGCACGACACTGGTCTTTTCATAGTGGCGCAATCAAGTGAAATGGTGCCCGCCGATAAAAAAATATATGCATTACGCGATGTCACATCTACAGTCGAATCCATACCATTAATCGTGGCGTCTATAATGTCGAAAAAACTTGCTGAGGGCGCAAAAACACTTGTGCTCGATGTGAAATGTGGCAACGGAGCTTTCATGCGCACACCCGAAGATGCCGAAAAACTTGCACGTGCCATGGTCGATGTGGGTAATCTTTACGGCGTACCTACAATTGCCCTTATCACAAATATGGACCAACCTTTGGGCACCTTTGCCGGTAACGCTCTTGAAGTTCGTGAGGCTGTGGAATATTTGCGCACAGAACACATGGCACCCGATTTGCACGAGATAAACTTGGCATTATGTTCGGTCATGCTTGTTATAACCGGTGTGGCGCAAAACCTTTTAACTGCCAGAACCATGCTCGAGCAAGTTTTGCGCAACGGAGATGCTCTGAGAAAATTTGCGCATTTTGTCACCGCCCAAAAAGGAAATGCTGCGGTGTGCGAAAACATCGACCTATTGCCTAAAGCACCTATTTGCTTACCGATTATTGCCGAGTGCAATGGTTTTATTAAAAGTTTCGATACTTTTGGCATAGGCATGTTGGCTGTTGAAATGGGTGCGGGGCGCAAAAAAACAGACGATATTTTGGATTATGCGGTGGGCTTTGCGTTCCACAAAAAAATTGGCGACACAGTAAGCAAAGGCGATATTCTCGCAGAAATTTATGCTCAAACTGAACCTAGTGCAAGTTTTGCTGCCAAAAAACTTCGAGATTGCATCGAGGTTTCGGCGGAATTTGTGCCAAAACCCGTGCTCATATCGAAAATAATAGATGCCTGTGGCACACAAGATTTTACTTGGGAAGCTCAGCTTTTTCGCGAACCGCAAAAGTAAAGTTTTGAAAAAGACTTCAAAAATTGAAATAGGAGCAATTTAAATGCGTGGTTTGGAAGAGAAAATTGCAGGTGCACTGGGCGAAATACCGGTGGACTTACTGCTCAAAAATGCTCAGCTTATAAACGTGATTTCGGGTGAAATATATAAAACAAACGTTGCCGTGCAAGATGGCAGAATTGTGGGTTTTGGCGATTACGAGGCTCATGAGACTCTCGATTTAGACGGTGCTTATCTTGCGCCAAGCTTTATCGATGGGCACATACATTTAGAAAGTTCGATGCTTACCATACCCGAATTTGCAAAAGCGGTAGTTCCGCTTGGCACTGGTGCTGTGGTGGTGGATCCTCACGAGTTTGCCAATGTACTTGGTCTTGATGGCATTCGCTATGTGCTAGAACAACGCGACGATGTGCCGCTTGATATTTTTGTTATGCTGCCGTCCTGTGTGCCAGCCACGCATCTTGAAACTTCTGGTGCACATCTTTCTGCCTACGACATGCATTTACTCATAAATGAACCGCGTGTTATTGGCATAGGGGAGATGATGAATTATCCGGGTGTTATTTTTCGCGATCGTGAGGTGCTAAACAAGCTTCACACTGGCAAAGATGGAGAGAAGCAAATCGATGGACATGCTCCCGGACTTTCTGGTAAAAAGCTTTGCGCCTATACGCTTGCCGGTCCTCGTTCCGATCACGAATGCACAAATGTTGCCGAAGCTCACGAAAAGCTGAGGCTTGGTATGCACATTCATCTTCGCGAAGGCTCATCAGAAAAAAACATGTGCGACATACTTCCACTTGTGAATGAGAAAAACTGGTCACATTTCAGTTTTGTCACTGATGATCGTCACCCACTTTCACTTACCCAAGAGGGGCATATCGATAACAATGTGCGCAAAGCAATTGCACAGGGTATGGATCCGATAACGGCAATTCGTATTGCAACTATAAACACTGCACAGTTTTACAATCTAAAAAATATTGGCGCCATACTTCCGCGTTTTTGGGCAGATATGATAGTTTTCGATAATCTTGCGGATATTCATCCAAAAGTTGTTTTCAAAAAAGGCGTTATCGTTGGCAACAATGGCAAACCCACATTCGAAACAAAAAACACAAATTACTATTATATTCGTGGCACAATGAACGTACCGCGTTTAACATCTTCGGATTTTGCAATTCCTGCAATAAGCAACACCATACGCGTCATCGACATAGTTCCAAATCAGATAATCACAAAAAACTCGCAAGCTGAGGCTAAAATTGAAAATGGTCTTGCAGTATCTGATACCCAAAACGATGTTATAAAATTTGTAGTTATTGAGCGACATCGTGCTTCTGGGAGAATGGGCAAAGGTTTTGTGCGTGGTTTTGGTTTGAAATCGGGCGCTTTTGCCTCTACAGTTGCGCACGATTCGCACAATTTGGGCATTCTTGGCACGAACGATTTGGATATGCTCATTGCGGCACAGCGTGCCACAGAACTTGGCGGTGGTTTGGTAGTTGTGCGCGATGGCATTGTTCTGGCGGAATTATCACTTCCGGTGGCTGGTTTGGTTTCAGAACTTCCGCTTGAGCAAGTTACCGAACATGTACATGATCTTCTAACTGCTGCTGCACAATGTGGTTGCGTGCTCGAAGATCCATTTGCAACAATGAGCTTTTTGCCGCTCGTGCCTATTCCTGAGCTTCGTCTAACCGATTTAGGTTTGGTCGATGCGGTAAAATTTGAGCTTACAGAACTCTTTCTCTAATCGATTGCACACAAACAAATTATGCCGATGCCATCATTATGAATGCGGATAATGCTGGCGTCGGCATAATATTACACAATAATGTAATATTAAATTGAGTTGCTATGCGAAATCCAGCTATATCAACCATTTCACAAAAAAATCACTTGCCAAAATAAACGACTTATATTATAATATAAAATTATACAGATTTAGCTTTATCAAAAGGGGAGCC
>CAYUDB010000227.1:0-3759 GCA_964443405.1 uncultured bacterium
AAGCTGTGTTTTTGAGCCTGTCGAGCGCCGCTGCGTGCTCTATGTTTTCCCAACGGTGAAAAGAGCGTGCGCGCGGAAATCCATTTTGGTTTTTGTACAAAAGACCTGCTTGAGTTTGAGCCACAGGTGCCAAAATAGGAATGTTAAGAGCTTGAGGCGAAACAACATATTTAACGTTTAATATATCCCAAAAATGCGGGTAGCGTTGTATGTTTTGTGGTTGTTCATTTTTTCCTGTAAATTCATCGTACCAACGCAATTGGTTACCGTGAAGCTCGGAGAAAGTAAGGGCATCCAATCCAAAAGTGCCGAGATAAGTGTAACTTACCTGAGGACTTATGGAAAATGTGCGGAAAGGTTGGTTTTTGTATTCTGTTTTAAGCTGCGTTACGAGGTCGGTTTGCGGAAAATGTTTTTGTATATCTGTGAGTACAACAAATGGCTTTGATACACGCCACAAATCGATGATGAGCACAAGGCATAATATTGCTGTCACCGCCGCTGGCGCGAGTTTTGTTGTGCGTGCGCGCCAGAAAGCAACTCCCAAGCCTATCCACATGAGCAATAACGCTAAATAGGAGCTTTTTAGAAAATACGGAAAATTAGTATCGATAGCATTTTGTTTTGCTGCTATGTTTGCACCAGCATAGTTTTCTACCGATGATAGCCAACTGTGCATCATAGGTTTGCCCAAAACAGAAAGCACAAGCAGTATGCCCGAAAATGCTATTGCTGTCCAAAGCAATGTTTTGAAAAACCGCGCGCCTTGCGGTGCCTTTTTATCTTTTTTGGAATCGCTTGGCGTGTAATTGATTATGTAATCGATAGCATAGGCCGCACCCACACAAACGGCGAACATCACAGTAAAAAACAACATCTCCGGTGCTCGAAACTTTTTCACCGCAGGTATAACATGATAATATAGCAAAAATAGGGGAGTTTGTGTGCCAAGTCCGTAGGTTATTGTGAAGAGCGAAAAGCCCGAAAGGAAAAACAGTATCGGTTTTCGGAGTGTTATTGTGGCTGCAAGTGCCAAAACAACGCATAATAATCCAAGGTAAAATGAATTGAGACGAAAGACATTTCTGCCCCAATAAGTGTTTTTCTCACCGAGGTTTATGCCCACAAAATCGGGAAATGCCGCCGATGCAAAATCTTCGGCATTCATGCGCCAACTGCCAGCAAATTTTAGATTATCGGCATCAGTGCGCACTGTGCGCGAAGAATATTTGCCCAAATAATCGTATGGCGGGTATATTTGAAACATAACCGAAAAACAGCCCAAAGCTAAAGCCGCAACGAACATTGCCGAAATTTTTGCGCCAATTTGCGCAGTGATGCCCTTCGAAATAACACCGTAAACAACGCGGAAAACAAATAACGCCCCAATTAACCACGAGGCGTAAAACACCATCTGCAAATGAACAGTAAGCACATAAAAAGCATATCCCAAACCAAAAAGCAAAAAGTCGAAAAACTTCTGCTTCTCGAGAGCACGTTCCAAAAGCCATATGATAAAAGGCATTAACGCAATAACCGACATCCTACCATCGTGACCGGCATAAATGAATGACATGAGCACCGGCGAAAGCATGTATGCCAGCCCGCCAAAAAGTGCCGCCTCTATTTTCAGTCGATATTGCTTAAGTAGCAAGAACATCGATAAACCCGCGCATAACATGTAAATGAAATAACCCCAGCCCCATGCGCGATGCGTCTCCATAAGCAAACGCAGTGGCAGCGCCAAAGGAAAGAATATCACGCCATGCATGCCTTCGATAAACGGTATGCCGCCGTGTAAATGCGGATCCCAGAGAGGATAACGCCCATATTCGCCAAAAAAGTCGTGCAAAAACTTTACTGTAAAATAACCTATGTCCAGAAAATCGGTGCCGAATATGGCTTTGTTCGAAAAGATGAATCCCCCGAAAAAAGCTGCGGCAACAACGAAAATCACTGCCACCGGAATTAGTTTTTTCATATCAAACTCCCATTGATCTGGCTAAATTTCTGCAAAACACTTCTTTATCAATTCTCTTTAAATCAATTTGGTGTTTCCGGATTACAGGCAAAGTTCGGATAATTTTGTGGCTAGTTTTGCCGCAAGTTCGGTGGCTTCGCCTTCGATTATTGTGCCGCCCGAACGCTTGGGCGGTGTGAAGATTTTATGCACACGAGTGGGTGAACCCAGAAGACCTATGTTTTTTTCGTCGGTGCCTAGTGTTTGGCAATCGAGCTTGTGGATTTCGGTTTTTTTTGCGCGCATCATACCACGTAACGATGGTAAGCGTGGGTCTTTTTCGGTTTTAACTACAGTTACAACTACCGGATAATTACATTCTACAACTTGATAGCCAGTTTCGGTGGAGCGCTCGACTGTAATCTTGTTTTGTGTAACTTCGCGAATTTTGCGCACAAAAGTGAGCTGTGGTATTTGTAACCATTCGGCGATGCCAGGACCCGTTTGGGCTGTATCGCCGTCGATAGCTTGTTTGCCCGCAAAGATGATGTCGATATCGCGCACGAAATCGATGGCTTTCGATAGGGTGTATGACGTTGCCCAAGTATCGGCACCTGCAAAAGCTCTGTCGGTGACGAGGAAAATTTCATCGGCGCCCATGGCTATGGTTTCTCGCAAGTTTTTTTCTGCCGAAGGTGGTCCCATGCAGATGACAGCGATATAGGTTTCGGGCAAATTATCTTTTATACAAAGTGCTGATTCGAGCGCATACATGTCGAATGGATTTAAAATAGAGGGCACACCCTGACGAATTAGTGTGCCAGTTTCGGGGTCAATTTTGACTTCGGTTGTGTCGGGAACTTCTTTTATGCAAACAGCTACGCGCATTTTTTCTCCTTGCTACCTTTAACAACAGAAACCAAGATGGGGGATTTTTCCCCACTGTCAAGCGCAAAGGTGTTTTCATAGAGATGATGATGTGGAAATTTGAGATATAAGCTGTTGCCATAGGGAAAATTTTCGCCATATTACCAAACAGCAACAAGCTAAAAGGAATGCATGATGAAATCGAAAGTTGCAATTGTAAAGACAAAACCATCCACAGTTCTCGATGATATAACACGTTGTGTAGAATTGGCAGGTATTGCCGACACTCTCGATACACGAGCCACAACAATTTTGAAAGATAATATTTCATGGCATTTGCCAATGCCAGGGGCAAACACAACTCCATGGGGGCTTGAAGGCATATATCTTGCGCTCAAGAGAAACGGATTCGATGACATTGTTGTAGTTGAGAACAAAACTGTGGTGACTATTGCCGAAAAAGGCGATAAATTGTGCAAATTTCAACCTGTGTTCGAAAAATACAATATCCCTGTAAAATTCAACTTCAACCCCGAGCACATGACTTGGGTAAAATATAAGCCCACGTCCAAGCTTTTGGTGCTCGACAAAATATTCAAAGATGGCATATACATTCCCGATTATTTCATGGGTAAGAACATAGTGCATTTACCAACGGTCAAAACCCATAGTTACACAGTCACAACCGGTGCACTCAAAAATGCCTTTGGTGGGCTTTTGAACATTCATCGACATTACACGCATACCTACATTCACGACACCATAGTCGATTTGCTTGCCGTGCAAAAGGAAATACATACGGGCGTTTTTGCTCTTATGGACGGCACAACATCGGGTTCGGGACCTGGTCCTCGCACAATGAAACCGCATTCTACAAACTTTTACCTTTCTTATGCCGATCAGGTTTCCATAGACGCAGTTGCCGCAAAGAT
>CAYUDB010000228.1:0-3749 GCA_964443405.1 uncultured bacterium
GCTACATCTACGACATTTAGCGTCTTCAAAGTATTATTAGGGCAAAAAAAAAACACCTGCTTGTGCAGGTGTTTTTTGATGTATCGCAAAGCCTATTATTTTCCACTCCAACGACTTACCGCATCGGAAGCGCGCCAACCTTTGGAGTTTTCGCGCTTAAAGCGCTTGCGCAACTTGCTGCGGCGAAGATTTTCGCATTTCACACGATTTTCTTTGGCTTTTTTCCGCATAGCCATTATGTTCCTCCTTGTAATAGTTTCGTTAGTAGTTTTATTTTAAAGAAGTTAGCGCGACATTCTTTTAAGATGTTTAGTTTTTGTGTGCCGAAACCACGCCGAGCGTTACAGACGCGAGTTTGGTTTGATGGCTGTCGGCGCGTGAAGTGAGCACAATTGGCATAGGTGTTCCTGCTACCAAAGCGGCGCATGGGGCGTTAGCAAAGAATTGCAAAGTTTTGTAAAGCACATTGGCGCTTTCGATTGTGGGGCACAAGATGATGTCTGCATCGCCGGCAACGGGACTATCGACAGATTTTATGCGTGCTGCCTCAATGTCGATGGCGTTGTCGAAGCCGAAAGGACCATCGACGATGCACCCGTCAATTTGTCCACGACGGTTCATCATTGAGAGAATAGCAGCATCTTCGGTGGCAGGCATTTTACCGGGGTTGACCTTTTCGACAGCTGCAATGCATGCGATTTTTGGCTTATCGATGCCGATGGAATGGGCAAGAGGTATCGCATTGCGAATAATTTCCACTTTTTCGTCGAGTGTTGGCGCGATGTTTATTGCCGCATCGGTGACAATGAGCAGTTTGTGGTAGGCTGGAATTTCGAAAAGTGCCACATGCGATAAAAGCTTCTTCTTGGAGTGGTCTAATAAGCCATCTTCTTTTGACAAAATGGCTTTGAGAAAATCTGCCGAGCCAACTAAGCCTTTCATAAGGACGTCTGCCTGACCGGATTTAAGCAACTTGACAGCTACTGAAGCTGTTTTTTTCGAATTTGGCTCTTCGATAAGCTCATAATTTGCTAAATCGATGCCGAGAGGCTTTGCGACTGCCGCGATTTTTTCGCGATTTCCAACAAGTATTCCCGAAACTATGCCAGCTTTTCGGGCGTCCTCAATTGCGGCAAGAACCTCGTTTTCGGCGGCATCGGCAACCGCAACTCGTTTGTTACCTAAGCTTTGCGCCAGTTCTAAAAGCTCTGAAAGTTTTTTCATATTGCCCAGACCTGCTGATGGTTTGCGAAAAAATGCCGGAGGCGGGAGTTGAACCCGCATAGGCGTAATGCCCACTAGATCCTGAGTCTAGCGCGTCTGCCAATTCCGCCACCCCGGCAAATACTGAAAGAACGCAAAATGACTTGCTAAGCGAAAAATCTTTTCTAGTTTACAGCAAGTTCACGAAATGTCAAGAGGAAAAAATGCGAAAAATTGCAACAAATAAAAAGGCGTTTCACGATTTTGAAATGCTTGCAACTTTCGAAGCGGGAATTGCACTCGAAGGCTCTGAAGTAAAATCGGTGCGCGCCGGAAAAGTGAATCTCAAAGATTCTTACGCAAAGGTTGTGCGTGGTGAATTATGGATATTCAACTTGCACATAACGCCTTATGAGAAAGCTACCACATTTATTCCCGATTCGCGCAGAAAGCGTAAGTTATTGATGCACAAAAAGGAAATATTTCGACTTAAAAGTAAGGTTGAAGAAAAAGGATTAACATTAGTTCCTACAGAGATTTATATAAATGAATTCGGCATTGTAAAGATAACTCTGGCACTGGCAAAGGGAAAAAAGGAATACCAGAAAAAAGATTATTTGCTTGAAAAGCAGAATATACGAGAAAAAGAGCGTGAATTACGTGAAGTATTGAAGTATAAATGAAAAATATGAAAATTGGCATTACGACAACCGTTCCGGTAGAAATCATATTTGCAAGTGGTAATATTCCTTGCGATTTAAACAATGTATTTATTACTTCCGAGCATAAGGAGAAATACTTACGTGATGCAGAGATTGCTGGGTTTCCACGTAATTTATGTTGCTGGATAAAGGGCATATTTGGTGCGGTGAAATCCGAGCAATTGGATGAAATTGTTGCAGTTATGCAAGGTGATTGCTCAAATACTCACGCTTTAGCTGAGATTTGGGAAAGTACAGGAAAAAGAATCATACCGTTTTCTTATCCATACGATAGTGATCATATTAAACTTAAACGTGAAATTCAGACATTCGCAGAGTATTTCGGCATCACGAATGTTAATGAAATCGAGGAAATGCGCCACGAATTAAATATTGTTCGTGAGTTAGCACACAACATTGACTATAAAACTTGGGCAGAAAATACGGTTTCCGGTTTCGAAAATCATTTTTATTTAGTATCTACATCCGATTTTGAGGGTGATTTTCAATCATATAGACGAAAAATGGACAACTTTCTATATGAAATATGCCACCGCCAGTCAAATGATTCGGCTATACGTCTTGCATATATTGGTGTTCCGCCTGTTTTTTCAGATATATATGACACTATTGAACAATATGGCGCGCGCATTGTTTTTAACGAAATTCAGCGACAATTTGCCATGCCAAACGCTGGAAATTCAATTGTTGAGCAGTATCTAAATTACACATATCCGTATCCAGTTTCTCATCGTATTGCCGATATACGCGAACAAATCAAGCTGCGAAATATTCATGGAATAATACATTATGTTGAACCTTTTTGCTTTAGGCAAATACAGGATATATTATTTCGCAATGCTTTTGCCGTTCCATATATGGTTATCGAGGGAAATGAATCTTTCCAACTTGATGCAAGATCGAAGCTTAGATTATCTGCATTTATAGAAATGATTAAGAAAGGTAGATAAGTAAATGAAAAAAATTGGATTAGATATAGGGAGTACTATTACGAAACTTGCTCATGTCGAAAATGATGGGTTCGTCTTATCTGCTTTTAAGTCTGCCGAGTTTTATTCCACATATGGCGCCATACACAATGATGAATTGTTCATAAATTTGCAACAACTTGATTTTAAAAGTGATACACAAGTTATAGCCACTGGCTACGGACGCGAAAAGGCGAAAATAGCGGGTGCAACAGAGATTCCAGAAATTCAAGCTCATGCTGTGGGCGCTAGCCGCATTTTTGGAGTTAACACTATGACTTTAATTGACTTTGGCGGTCAAGATACAAAGGTGATTCGTGTAGAAAATGCTGCGGCAGTAGATTTTCTCACTTCCGATCGTTGTGCTGCTTCGACAGGTCGTTTTCTTGAGAACATGGCTGCTATCCTAGGTATGACTCTTTGTGACTTGGCAGCATGTTCAGGTGAATTTGTAACTATTTCAAATACTTGTGCTGTTTTTGCAGAAACTGAGCTTATTGATAAAATATCACGTGGTGTTCCTCGAGAGAAAATTGCTGCAGGAGTGAATTATTCTGTAGTGAAACGATTTCTGCCGCTTATTGCTCGTTTTCCGCACGATTTCATCGCATTGACTGGCGGTGTTGCATTAAATGGTGCAATTGCGGCATTTCTCGCACGTGAATTACAGTGCACTGTGCACACACATGCCTATTCGCAATACGCTGGCGCTATTGGATGCATATTTTACGATATATAAATTTAATTACTATCTACACAATTTCGCAAAACGGCAAAAATGTATATGTCTCGCAAAATATATTGGCTTCCACCGCAAAAATTGTTGCATGAATTACTACAATATGGTGATGTTTAC
>CAYUDB010000229.1:0-3742 GCA_964443405.1 uncultured bacterium
GACAGTAGTTGCTCAATTTTACCCGACATTGCTCAGACAGGTGACACAGTGCTCGTGCGTGTGAGTTCACTTTCACCCGAAACGCGCTATTTTTTTGCTGCAAAAGCCATCGATGGCGCAGGTAATATATCTGGCATATCGAATATAGTTGTAGCGGCAATACCCGAACTGCCCGATACCACACCACACGACACAATTCCGCCACAAGCTATTGCCGAACTCAATATTCCCACTGGTTTTCTTGATATAGTTTCGGTTTCGGTGCGTGTGCCTACCGATAATTCAAGCGCAATTGCTAGTTTGATTTTACACGTTTCTGCCAATGAGCTTTTTACAAGTTACGATTCGACAGTTTTCACTGGCGAGTATGTGCCCGATGCTATAGTTTCGCTTTCGCCTGTTCCGATGAGTTTTGGCATACGATATTATTTGCGCGTTTATGCTGCCGACACGGCGGGCAATATCGGTGGATTTTCGCCCGTAGCTACAGCCAAGCACGTGAATATGGTAAACGATGTTCGTTGTATGAGTTGCGGGCGTTGTGAACCTGTATGCCCCAAAAATGCCGTCTCGTTCGATACCAGAACTTATCTTTACGTCATTGACCCAGAAAGATGCGACGGTTGTGGAAATTGCGTTTCGGCGTGCAGATACAATGCCATTCGCAAATATGTAACTCATTGAACCTATTTCAGGTGAGCTACTGGCGCCACTACGCCCGTAGCCGCTGATACAGTGCCCACAACGCCGTGCAGTTTCTAAATTGTGCCACGGCACCTTCGAGAAATGCGTTCATTAGCAAATATAACTCGTTGAAGAGTTTTAGGATTGCGCTAGTGTTTATGAACCTTTTAAACATGGCAAGATGAAAAGAAATACAGCAAAAACTCTTATTATCATTGCGCTATTGTCGCTTTGCACCGCTCTTTTTGCTGCGCGACTTTATGCGAGCGTAACTGCTTTCGACTGCACCGGTTGTGGCGATTGTCAAAGAGTTTGCCCTGTGAATGCTATCGAACTAGTGCACGGTAAAGCCATAATCGACGCCGAAAAATGCGTGGGCTGCAAACTCTGCGCCACTCATTGCACTCAAAACGCCATTAAAATGCTTGAACCCGATAAATAACAATAAATTAACCCAAGTATGACTAAGCTTTTCAAGAAAATAATCGGCACGCTTGCGGCAATAGCTTTGGTTTTCGCCATCTACGGCTGCGACGACTTGAATTTGCCAATTGTGGATGAAGATTCGTGCACATCTTGCAGAGAATGCCTCGCCGCATGCAGATATGAGGCAATTCACTTTGAAAACAACAAACCTGTAATCGATCCGGTCAAATGTACCGTTTGTGGAGAATGCGCATTATTTTGCCCACAAGAAGCTATCTTTTTGCCATAATTACGCTTATGCTAAATGCGAGCGCTTGTTTTGGCAGCATTAACCTAAAACTTGCAGTAGGTGGCGAAAACGCCCCAAATGCAGATTTTTCGTTATTTACGCGTGGGCAAATCTATATCATTGAACCGCATATTATTGGACAAGGGTTTCTGTTGAAGTCACAGAAATCGCACGTGGGCATTGCCGCCACATTCGATGCAAAGCATTTTGCCGTAGGCGCGCTGTTGCAAAAGCCATTTGATAAAACTGTTACTGTGCAAAGCTATAGATTCGAAGAGCTTACGCATACAGAGTTTTTTGCAGAACTCCATGCTGGCAATTTGCATTTGTCAAATTATTACACTCTCACGCTTCTGCGCTCCGATGAATTTACAAATTCGCAACATGAAGCTGACGAACGAATTGGTGCATATTACGATTTTGCAATGGGCGATTTCAAAATTTCGCCAGCTATTTATTTCACCGCAGGCTTAAACGAAACCTCACAAGACCACGGCAAAGCTGCTCTTCGTGCAGAATACAATCTCGCTGGTGGAAAGATTTCAGGCGAATGCGCATCACTTTTCGTCGATACGCTGCAAATAGCAACGTTTTACGCACGTGCTCGAAAAATATTCGTGCTGGGAAAAAGCTTTGTGCCCATAAAAATCTTCGCAGGCGGCTCAAAAAACATAACTCTCAAAGCAGAAGGCGGTTATGGCATGTTTTTTGGTGCAGACGGCAACGATAAAATCTCTTGCGGCGCAATAGAAAGAAATGTTTTGGGAGAAAATTCAGTTGCTTTATATGTCGATTGTGTGTATAATTGGAAGGATCTCGAAGCTAACGCGCGCTACGAACTGTCCTCACATGCCGACCGCGCAGCTGTGGAAATTGCCACAACACTTAGCAGAAAATTACGCTTGTTGTGTAGCTACGAGTATTTTTCGCAAACTCATCGTTTTAGCGCAGGTATAGCATATTGAAAATCAGCTCCCAAATTGACGCTTAGTTTCGAATTGTAGTTTTTTTAAATAGTTTTTCACCATGCGCATCAAGGGGGGTTCGATGAGAGTTGCAGCAGTGGGCACGTTTTTATGCGTGCTCGTATTTACTGCGGTTTTTGCTGTTATGCCACGCGAAAGCCGTATTCCGCCCATCAAAGTTACTTATCCACAAATGCGTGACGCAACGTTCGATTACACGCAAAAACTACCTAACAAAACCATAACCAAAGCCACCTGTGATGAGCTTTCAAATACGCTCGGCACATTAATTTGCTCGCCGTTCCCTACAGGCATACACATTTCGTCCGAAAAAGACGCGTGTGCTGCCGGTGAAAAATTCTTGCGCGAAAACGAAACTCTTTTCGGTGTTGATGCAAGCAATTTACATTTTGAAGATGCCTATTTTGTCATGGGCAAATGGGTGGTGCATTTCCGCCAACGCGAGCAAAAATACGATGTCATAGGCTCCATGGTAACGCTTACCATGACTACCGATGGAAATGTCTATTACATAAAGAGTTCTGCAAAACCGTTCGTCGATGTTAAAGGTAGATTCACGCTATCACAAAACGACGCAGTGCGCAGTGTGCTTTCTTACGTTGAGCCGCAGAGCCACACTGTTCTCGAAGCCGAACGCATGTTTGCGCCGATGCCAACACCCGATGGTTACCGTGCAAACGCGTGCTGGTGGCTAAAGATCCGCACTGTTCACCCGCTTGGGCTTTGGGTAGCATGGGTGGATGCGAACACTGGGGAAATATTGCGCATACTCGATGAACTGCCCACTGTTTCGGGTACAATATCAGGAAACTTTTTGCCAAGCTATTATGATGATACACCCGAAAGCATAGGTTTTGGGCATCATTTTGTTCGTGTTGATGTGGTTACCGGTTATGCGAACGCATCTGGATATTTTTCGGGTTTGGGCGGCACAACTGGCAATCACGAAGTATATTCTACCTTGCGTGGCAGCTTTTCCACCGTTGAAGACCATGCCTATCCTGTGGCAGAAATAACCTCTGCAGTTAGCGGCGATATTTGGAACCATTTTTGGAACATGGGCAGCAGCTCGCCATACAGAACCGATCAGATAAACACTTTCTACCACGTAACTTGGATTCACGATTGGTACAAAAACTATTTCGGTTTTTCTGCTATGGATTATTCTGTACCCACACGCGTGAACGACACCTACATGACCGATAACGCATATTGGGACGGCGAAGCCGTAAACTTTTGCGTAGAAGGCGACTTCTTCTGGAACCTTGCGCTCTTTTCTGATGTCATTTATCATGAATATACTCATGGAGTTACTGGCAACATCTACCCAGGCGACATGCTACCATACGAAGGACAA
>CAYUDB010000230.1:0-3723 GCA_964443405.1 uncultured bacterium
GATGGGCAAACTTGGGGATTAGAACTTGCTCTCAAACCACATAGAACAGTCGAAATTTTGTTGCGTTATCGCGAGCGCAGCTTAGATGCTAATCGAAACTCCCAAATCACTGCATCCGAGGTAAATCGCAATTTTGATGGCAACATCTCGATTAAAGCCGACTGGTGGCGCAAGAAGATCCTCGCTTGGTGGAAGGCTCGCAAGCTGCGCAAAACAATGAATCCCTTGACAAATTAATGCAAATATTATGTAATAAACAAAGTGCCACATGAAATATTTATTTTTACAAAATATATTATTATAAATAATAGGTGAAAAATGATTGATTCAGCATTTTTGCAAAGTGATATTTTCAAATGGGTTATCCTGCCACTGTTAATATTCGGTGCGCGCATTTTTGATGTCGCTATCGGAACATTACGCATTATTCTTATTTCGCGTGGGCAACGATATTTGGCACCGATTCTTGGCTTTTTCGAGGTTATAGTATGGTTGCTTGCAGTAAGCCAGATTATGCAAAACCTTTCCAATATAGCATGTTACATCGCTTATGGCGGCGGCTTTGCAACCGGTACTTTGATAGGCATGTTCATCGAGGAGAAAATTGCCTTGGGCACTGTCATAATGCGAATTATAACTGCCAAAGATGCCACCGAGCTGGTGCTGCGTTTTCGTGAATTGGGCTATGGAGTTACACGCGTGCCGGCAGAGGGGTCTTTTGGCAGAGTTGATATCGTCTTCATGATTGTTAAGCGAGCAGATCTTTTGCAAATTGAAAATGAGATAAACTGCCTAAATCCTGGTGCTTTCTACACTGTCGAAGACGTTCGATATGTAAGACAAGGTATTTTCCCACAAGATGAATGTTTTAAGCGCGATAGCCATCTTGGACTTAGCCTATTGCGACGTATTCGTAAAGGAAGCTAAGTTTATTTTCGCATAGCATCAATTACAATTCCAATGCTATCTTGCGTGCCAATTAACTCAAAGATTGGGAAAATATCGTATTTCCCTTTGCAGTAAAATGCTGCAAAACCCGGAAATGCATCGATATCCTTTCGCTTAAAAAATTCTAAGTCACTACATGTAAATATGTTATCCGATATTGCACACATTGAGTTCTGCATGTAACGTGCTCCCTCATTTGTAATTGCAGTGTCCTCGTAAAACAAAATCACTCTCTGTGCATGAGGAATGTTTCTGTTTGTGCAATACTTTTGTACCGCGCGAAAAAGCATTGGTGCTGAACCTTTGCAACCGTATAACCAATAACCTATTACCACAGTCAAGGTGTCGCCTGCACATACCGTTGATGCAATTTCTGTTGCACTTTTTTTCAGCACATCATACACTTTTAAATCATCTATCCGCGGAGTTATCGTCTCTGCAAAGGATATGGCAGCATAAAAAATCAATATGATATAAGTATACTTCATTGTAATACTCCTTTGTATATCATAACATTATCTGAGCTATCTTTGTAAATGCTGCGGAAAAACAGAACTCCACATTGCGCCGTCAGAAAAAGCTTGTCAGTAGCCAGTGACAACACAAGACCACGAGTAAAATCATATACATCAACATGCTGACTTTTGCCCAAAACAACGCGACTTATTAGTATTGTCGAATCGTTAAGCCAAAACGGCACATTTGAGTAGGTCCATGCACCAAACCAATCTTGAAATCTTTCTCCGCCATAACTCACAAACGGCACAAGACCCTTGTAATGAGCTGGCACCTGCTCAAATGTCCTTACGATTTCGTCTGTGCGTGTGTCATAAATGAATATTTTCGACTCTATGCACCGACTCACCGCAAGAAATTTGCCGTTTGGTGATAAATCGATATAACATGGGTCACATATGTCATAACCCATTTCTCCGTAGAAATACTCATTTTCTTTTGAAGTGCGACCAAGCAAAAGTTTATAAGTGTGATTATCAGAATCCAGTACAAAAAGATGGTCAGTTGCAGGCATTTCTGTGTAACCTGCTTCTAATTTGATGCCAACACCGCTCATATACCATTTTTTGCCACAATGTCTTGTCTGTAAAAAGCTATGATGGAGAATCGGATTCATGAACGTGCGAACCAGTTTTAACTCTTTATTTAATACATAGATCAATGGTGCTTTGTTATATTTTGAAACAAACACTGTGTCATTTTCAAGCCAGAAACTCATTATTTGGGCGAAATTTGGAATGGTCGCATTGGGCACCGCATTGAGGTATTCGCCCTTTTCTGAGAATTGATACAGTGTATCAACATTTAATAACAAAAGACGCCCGTCAGAACATTGGGCAAATTGTTCTACACCAACACCTTGCCAAAACCACATTTTTCTCGAAAGCTTTAATAGCACAGAGTCAGTTATTGAAATTTCATATGCTATTGTATTGTGCAAAGAACAAATTAGAAGAAAAATAGTAAAAAACTTTTTCATCGAAACCTCCTGGATGTTTGACTGCCGGCAACGGTTAGTTTACTGCGTAATATGACACTGGTATAGTCCAGCTTGATTACAGTTGAAATGCCATACACCGTTTAATACTGTCACACTTGCAGGATAAGTGCCCGGCTGTAGCCTAGTCTCATTTCTGCATTCGCAGCTCCCTATGCCAGGGCATTAACAAGTTGATATGCCGTATAAATTCATTAGCGTACCAGGCATTCCCCAGCCAGCCGCTGTCACTGAATGTCGATCATTTTTTTCGCTTGCAGGGATAATTGAACCAGAAGAAACACCCAACAAAAGCAGCAGTAGCGCCGCCATAGTTAATGTTCTCATAATTACCTCCTTTTTGTTTTAATTATGCCGGCAGTCGTAATCAAAAAAAAAAAAAAACGATTTTGTCAAGTTGTTTTTTGAATGTCAGAATTACGAGGAGGAGGCACACCTGTTTGATGCACGATTTCGTGTGCGTGAAACCAATGTTCTTGCCAAACCCCATATTCTATCCTGGTTTTCGGAATGCAAAAAATCGAGTCGTGCGGATAAATTTTCATTTTCAATACATATTGCAAATTTTTCACTTGACATTTTTGCTCAACCTTATTGCTTATAGGTTTAGTCAACCTCGACTACAAGCGGCGTCGGGCTACCCTTACCCGTAACGGCTTATATCAGCGAGAGAGGCTTGCAGCAAAAGTGCACACTATGGCGCTCTGCGCTTTGATGTGCGTTTGCTGAGCACCGGCAGAATCTGCCGGAAGTTAAGGGCTTTTTTATTGCCCGAAAACAACTTAAAAACATGAGGTGTGCGATGGCACAAAGAATCCGCATCAAGCTCCGTTCCTACGATCATGTCATTCTCGACAGATCGTCGAAAGAAATTGTAGAGCTTGCAAAGAAAACCGGCGCAATCGTCGCTGGTCCCGTTCCTCTGCCCACACGCAAACGCATCTACACCGTTTTGCGCTCAACGTTCGTCGATAAAAAAAGCCGCGAACAATTCGAAATGCGCGTCCACAAACGCCTTATCGATATTTTCGGTGCCGATGACAAAACAATCGAGCAGATGATGAACGTGGAACTTCCAGCAGGTGTCGATATCGAACTCGCCATCTAATGCGTTTGGGCAGTCGTCGCGTAAAGGCTTGCGACGGCGGTAGTTTTGCAACTTCACATAGAAAAAGGAGCCACAATGATAGGGCTTTTAGGAAAAAAAGTGGGAATGACCACCATCTTCTCCAAAGAAGGCAAAAAAATTCCCGTCACGGTCG
>CAYUDB010000231.1:0-3710 GCA_964443405.1 uncultured bacterium
AGTTTTATTCTGCCAGAAGTAACAATATTCTTGTCAACTATAATACTAATCATATCAATTCTTATTTTAAACAAGCAATATGGAATTCATTCTATAGGTATTGGGAGTATCATCGGTATCTGTTTTGGGCTTGTGATTATAATACTTGCTGCATATAGACGCAACTATTTCGCAAAACCTTCACTCGATTTTCACGATAAACAAATACGCGATGTTCTCAGCTCATCGGCGAAAGTGAATGTCTATGTGATAGGAAGTCAACTGTTCAAGATGTTCGAACGTTTTCTTGCTACAACAATGGCACAAGGTGTAGTAACGTCTTTGGCTCTTGCTCAGCTTATTTGCGATTCGCTTTTGCAAATTGTTGCAGTGCCGATTTTTATCGTAGCACATACAGAGCTGTCAACTATGTTCAATAAAAGTGATATGCGAGCATTTCAGAATAAATACACCGACGTTATCGAAACGTGTTTGTTTGTATCGGCAATTACTGCGGCAATCTTTGTGGTGCTTGCAAAACCTTTGATTGAGATTGTGTTCGGTTATGGAAAATTTTCGCCACAGTCTGTGGAATACACAGCTTTTGCATTGCAAATTTACTCTGCGGGCTTCGTTTTTTTCATGCTCAATATGTTCTTGTTTCGCGTGATGATCGCATTACAGCAGAACGAACTTATTGCCAAAAGTTCGGTGATTATTTGGCTTGGTTGTATGAGTATAGATGTGGCGCTTGCTAAATTTTTCCACATGACAGGTTTGGCAATAGGCATGGTTTTCTCGAGCTTTGCGCTTTCGGTATATTACTTGCATATTATTGCAAAAAATGGTTTTCACATCGAACCTCAAACTTGGCGCGAAGCTGTGAAAGTATCACTTGCAGCGGTGGTTGCATTTTTATCACTCATGTTCACCACCCAATACATCGATTTCACCGCGTCCAACGCTGCTAACCGCTTTGCAAACGCAGGAATTCTTATTGCACTTGCTATTTTCACCGCGCTCGTTTATACTGCGATGGCTTATTTGCTGAAATTGCGGGCGTGCAACAAAATGGTGATTGACGTTGCGCAGAAAATTTTTCAGTCTAACTTAAACATCCCAGATTAAATACGAGGCTTAGCTATGGCAAAATCGGCATCAGATAAAAACATTTTTCTGCCAGTGGTACCGTTGCGCGGAACTGTCGTGTTCCCTGGCACGGTTACTCCAATTACTTTGGGCAGAACTCGAAGCATTGAAGCTTTGGAATATAGCACAAATCTCGACCGCAAACTCTTTGTGGTAACTCAAAAAGATGACGAAACCGAAGAACCACAAGCAGCCGACCTTTTTCGAGTGGGCGTAGTTTGCAAAGTGCTTCAGGTTATGCGCTTTCCTACTGGGTCGCTAAAAGCACTCATCGAGGCAGAAACTCGTGCGAAAGTTGTGCGTTACAATACACAATCGTCGTTTACCACTGCGATGGTTTCACCATTTACCCTAAAAAACGATACCGATGACCCTGCTAAATTCGAAGCAATGTTGCGCACAGTAAAAGAACTTTTCCAAAACTATGTGTCGCTCACATCCGAATATCCAGAAGAATTGTTCAAGTTGGTCGAAGAGGAGAGTAGCCCAAAAACCCTCGATATAGTTGCAGCCCAAATTCAACTCGATTATCACAAGTATCAAGAGATTTTGGAAGTTGAGACGGTTGAACAAGAACTGGAACTACTTATCAAAAACCTTACCGACGAAAATCGCGTGCTCGGCTACAAAAAGCAACTTGATCGCAAAGTCGAAAGGATGATGGAAGAAAACCAGCGTGAGTATTTTTTACATCAACAAATCGAAGCCATTCGCGCCGAACTTGGTGATGACGGTTCTTGTGATGATGTTGCCGATGAATTATATGCCCGATTGAAACGCGAGATCTATCCGAAAGAAGTTGAGGAAGTGTGCGAAAAAGAAATTCGTAAATTGCGCAAAATGCAGACGAGTTCACCAGAGGCAAGCGTGAACCGAACATACATCGAGTGGTTACTCGATTTGCCATGGGCTATTACTAGCGGCAATATACCAAACCTCGCCAACTGCCGAACTGTTCTCAACGAGTCGCATTACGGGCTTGAAAAAGTAAAGCAACGAATTATCGAGCATCTTGCAGTTGTGGCGCTTTCGGGTGAAATTTTTCGTGGTTCGATATTGTGTTTGGTTGGTCCTCCGGGCGTAGGAAAAAGCTCGATAGCAACAGCTATAGCTGAAGCGCTTGGGAGATCTTTTGTGCGCATATCTTTGGGTGGTTTGCACGATGAGGCAGAAATACGTGGACATCGTAGAACTTACGTTGCAGCACTTCCAGGAAAGATTATACAGGCTTTGAAGAAAGCGGGGACAAAAAACCCAGTTCTGCTGCTCGATGAAATCGACAAAATAGGGCGCGACTTTCGTGGCGACCCCGCTGCAGCACTTATGGAAGTCCTTGATCCCGATCAAAACAAAGCTTTTGTCGATAATTTCCTCGAGCTGCCGTTCGATCTATCACGTGTGTTTTTCATCACAACTGCCAATTCACTCGATGGAATTCCCACACCACTTTTAGATAGAATGGAAATCATTCACATACCGGGCTATCTCGAACCCGAAAAAATTCGAATTGCCCACCATTTTCTTTTACCAAAACAACAACTTGCCGCCGGGCTTGCTCCTTTTATGGTAAAAATTTCGACAAATGCACTGAGCAAAATCATACGTTCCTACACACGTGAGTCTGGAGTTCGCGAGCTTGATCGTCAAATTGCCACAATCATGCGCAAATTTGCAGTAGAGGCGTATGAATCTGCGCAAAAAGTGAAAGAACACGAAACTTATGATGATCAAACAGGTAGTATGCCGAAAAAAAGATCATTTTCACGTACACTTTCAGCAGATATGGGATCGCGATATTTGGGTGCACCGAAATACATCGATAACTTTTCGAAAGAAAAGCTTTTACCTGGCGAAGCCACTGGTCTTGCATGGACTTCTGTTGGTGGAGAGGTATTGCGAATTGAGGCAATATTGGTTCCCGGCAAAGGTGGCGAGATAAAATACACAGGTAGCTTGGGCGATGTCATCAAAGAATCGATACACGCGGCATTTTCTTTTGTCAAAAGTCGGCATGAACAGCTAAATTTCAGCCTCGACGCGCTCAAAACCAACGATGTGCACATACATTTTCCCGAAGCAGCTGTCCCTAAAGATGGACCAAGTGCAGGGATCGCAGTATTTTTGTCGTTAGCATCATTGCTTTTGCAAAAGCCTTTAGCTGCCGACCTTGCATGCACAGGCGAGATAACTTTGGCTGGCAGAATTTTGCCCATAGGTGGTTTGGCAGAAAAACTTGTTGCTGCACGACGTTATGGAGTTACTCGCGTGATAATACCCGCGGGTAACGAGAAGGATTTGGCTGATTTGCACCACGACATAACCAGCAATTTGCAAATACTACCAATGTCGCGCCTCGATGATATCTTGCCGATAGTTTTTTCTGCTGAGTGATAATGCTCTATTGGCAGATAGGTGAAGACATGGATTGAGCCTCAGTTTTTGGTAAGGTTGAGTTTTCTCAATAATAACAGGTAAGGTTTTGGCAAACTTGTTCTGACGGGTGAAGCTGCGAATGCAATGGCGACCAAAACACATCGACACGTTTTAATATTAGTTGCCTTAGCTTTTGCCAAGCTTACATT
>CAYUDB010000232.1:0-3684 GCA_964443405.1 uncultured bacterium
CGACCACATCCCGCAAATCGCGCAGTTACCCACCAAAATCGTTATCTCGCTCGGCGCCAACGACGAACAAAGTTTCGCTGAAATCATCCGCAAAGCCGAAAGCATACAATGCTCAGAAATTTTCGAGCTGAACTTCTCATGCCCCAATGTAAAATCTGGCGGCATACATTTCGCCAAAGACAAAAGCACTGTCGCCCGAATCGTTGAATGTGCAAAAAAATTCTCTGCAAAGAAAATCTGGGTCAAAATCTCTCCACAAATTACCGATATCGCCGACGTTGCGTGCACAATAGAAGCCGCCGGCGCCGATGCAATTACCGTCGCCAACACTTTCCCAGCCATCGCTGTCGATATCGCTACGCGCAAACCCAAGATCGGCAATGTCATCGGCGGTTTATCTGGCTCAGCCATCCACCCAGCCACTTTGTTTCTCGTTTTCACCGTCGCCAAAGCAGTGAGCATCCCAGTTATCGCCTCAGGCGGCGTTACATCGTGCGATAAATTCGTCCAAACATTGCTCGTCGGCGCCAAAGCTGTCCAAATCGGCGCAGGTTTTTTGCGCCAACCATCGTTCCCGTCGCAAATCCCAGCGTTTTTGTCAAGCTACATCCAAAGCCAAAACATGCGCGATGTTTCCCAAATCGTCGGCAATTTGCGCCTGTCCTAATTCGCATGTGACAACATGTTTTTCAAGCCTTCTGCACAGTTTGGCAAGCTATTCTCGCCCGCAGAAGGCTTTTTTATGCGCATTTTCACCGTAATTTTGTAATATGTTCGTGCATGCAGATGCAAAATATCTCACGTCAAACATTTTTTCTCCACTTTTTTCTCACATGCAAAGTTTTACAAGCCAAAATACTGCGCCGTTCGGCAAAAATTCGCGCATTGCAAATAATCTTGCGCACATAAATTATATATTTTCGCAGCAAATGTTTAATATGTCGCAAAGTATTAATGAAAAATCTCGAAAAATTTGCACAAATGCGCAGTTTTTATTAAAAAATTTGAACAAAACAAACAAAACATAGGAGGTTTTATGCGTAAAATCACGCTAGTCATGTACGGCATCGCACTAGTTTTGAGCTTCGTCGGTTGCGGCAAACCAGCCGAAGCCATACCCCAAACGCAGCTCGACAGTTTGCTTGCGCCGGTCTTCGCCGCCCACGCCGACACCACTTCCGCCAGCACCGTCTTCTTCACTCGCAACTTGTCAAGCGACGGCGTCTTAAAGGTTTTCGACAAAATCGCATCGCATGTCGATGGAAAAAAGATCGGCGTCAAGGTCCACTTCGGCGAGGCAGGCAACAAAAACTACATCGGCGCCGAATTCTCGCAAAAGCTCTGCGAAAAATTGTCAGCCGACTGGATAGAAACCAACGTCGTCTATCCAGGTCCACGCAGCAGCACATCGTCCCATGTGAAGCTCGCTCGCGACCACGGCTTCGTCGCACGTCCCATCAACATCCTCGACGAAAAAGGCGAGGTCCTCGTTTCATCCTCGCACAAACACTTCAAAAAAGTGCGCGTTGCAGCCGGCGCCTTCGACTACGACGACATAATCATCTTCAGCCACTTTAAAGGTCACGGCTCTGCAGGCTTTGGCGGCGCCATCAAAAACGTTTCCATGGGGCTTGCAACACCAAAAGGCAAGGGCGACATGCATAAATCCAAGATCCCCAACTACTTTCCCGACAAATGCGTAAAATGCAAACAGTGCATCGCCAAATGTGCAGGCAATGCAATAACAATCGACCCGCTCGTCATCGACCCCGATAAGTGCGTCGGTTGCGGCATGTGCATCTCCATTTGCCCCTCAGGCGCCATCGTTAACGCCTCGTCCGATGTAGCAGACGGCGTTTTCCTCGAACGTCTCGCCGAATACGCCGAAGTTATCGCCGACACGCTTGATTTAGTTTACATTAACGTTGTCGCCAAAATCTCGAAATCATGCGATTGCAACCCATTTGCAGCAGCTCCATTTGTGTCCGACATCGGTATTTTCGCATCAACAGACGCAGTTGCCATAGACCGCGCGTCGCTTGATTTCGTCAATGCAGTTCACAAATGCGACGATGCATTCCTAAAAGAGAGCAATATCTCCGGCAACCAACAGCTTGTATATGGCGAACAAATCGGTCTCGGTCGCAACAAATATTTCATCATTGATTGCGATAAGTAGTTCGCTCTAAACGTTTACATTTTCGAACAAAAAACACTCACATGCGCATTGTGAGTGTTTTTTGTTGCGCTATTTTACTAATGAATCGCAGTTTTATCAATTATTTTCTTTTTAAACCTATATATTTTCTTCAAATTAATAAGCAAGCTCACATATTTCTATGTGAAGTTTCTGGTAGTCAAAAACAAAATATTTATTGTCAAATTATTCATCGATGATTCTGTTGAGATGTTCAATTTTTACAGATGAAAAAAACTTAAATACTTACTCAAAATCAATTTTAACATTTCGAATAGCTAATGTTTTCTATAGTTATGCAAACTGTTTATTTAAATTGTCGATAAAATCTATTAAATCAACGATTTAACTTAATAAGCCATCTTACTAAACATTAATAAAATCAATCAATTCTAATGCATCTGCGCATTATCCTAATACATCTTCAAAAAATTCTTTTACGTCTTCAAGCTTTCCAACTAACTTTTCGCTTTATCCTGATCAATCATCAAACATTTTGTTAAACAATTCGCGCAATTCCAAAAAAAGCTCAAACAATTCTAATTCATAGTAGATACTTTTTAAAATAATTTCAGTCTATTTCTATAGAAAATCGGTGAATACAAATTGATTTTCATACAAAATGCAAACAAAATCACATGAGACTAATATAAAATCAGGCTATTCTGAAAGCATTGCGCATTAGACCGATAAATTTTCGTTAAAGACTAATAGAAGATCAATTGAATATCGATCAGTCTAAAGCGATTTTCTATAAGAATTTTGTGAATTTCGTGAAGAAAACATTGATTTTACAAACAAAAAAAGCGCAGATTTTTCGAAATTGAAATCTGCGCTTTTGATATGAAGCGAATGTGAAAATAAACAAAGAGAATAATTATTTGGATGAAGGGCTTTTTGAAAGCTCATCAGCGCGGATGAAGTCAGATGCGGCTTCATCGAGCTTGCCGAGAGCTTTGTAGGCTATGCCACGGTTGCGGTAGGCATTGGCATAATCGCTTTTGATGCGAATCGCCTCGGAGAAGTCTTTAACTGCACCGTCAAAGTCGCCGTCGTCAATTTTGGCGTTTCCGCGATTGTAGAATGCTTGGTAAAAATTTGGTGCAATAGAAATGGCGCGAGTGAAATCCGAAATGGCGCCTTTGACATCGCCGGCTTTTGCTTTGCTTTTTCCGGCATTGTTAAAGCTTTCGGCACTTTGAGCGCCGCTATTTTGATTGATTACAGTGCTAGGTTGCGTATTTTGCGCGCTTGACGATACATTTTGTGTGCTATGCGAAGTTTTAATGTCCTCTTTCTTATTATCCTTGGTGCTTTTTTGATTGTTTTGAGCGTTCTTTTGTGTATTCGGAGCGCTTTCTTGTTTGTCGATAGGTTTTTTAGTTATATTTTTCATTACAATCGGTTGTTGTGGCTCGATTTTATTTCTTTTTGCAAGTGCAACGTGCATGTTATAATCTTTTTCACACGAGTCATTATCTCCAACC
>CAYUDB010000233.1:0-3671 GCA_964443405.1 uncultured bacterium
GTGAAATCATCAGTAAATCAAAATGTTACGAGCAAAAAAATAGTAATGGTGAAATAAAAAACGCTCACGTGATGTGAGCGTTGCGTTGATAGTATTCGAAGTTTATTTGAACTGAGACAGGAACGCTAAATCGTTTTCGTAGAGCAAACGTATGTCATCGATACCGTATTTCACCATTGCGATGCGCTCAATGCCCATGCCCCAAGCGTAACCGCGAACTTTCTCTGGGTCATAACCCACAGCGCGAAAAACCTCAGGGTCAACCATGCCAGCGCCGGATATCTCAAGCCAGCCAGAATTTTTGCATATGCGACAACCTTTTCCGCCGCACGAAGGGCACGAAAAATCATACTCAATAGAGGGTTCGGTGAACGGAAAAAAGTGCGTGCGAAATCGAACTTTAGCATTTTTCCCCAAAAGCAACTGTGCATAACGCGTGAGCACACCCATCAAGTCGGCGAGTGTTACATCCTCATCGACAAGCAAGCCCTCACATTGATGGAAAGTATAATAATGTGTCGGGTCTATTGTGTCGCGGCGGTAAACGCGTCCAGGTGCTATGATCTTCACTGGCGGTTTATTTTTTTCCATCACGCGTATTTGTACTGTGGATGTTTGAGAACGTAGCAGCATTTTTCCATCAGAAAGGTATAGTGTGTCCTGCACGTCGCGTGCGGGGTGATCGGCTGGTGTATTGAGGGCGTCGAAATTGTAATATTCCGAATCAATTTCAGGACCCGATGCTACCGAAAAACCCATGCCGTGAAAGATTTCAATAGTTTCTCGCATTACTCGTCGTATCGGATGTAAACTACCTGTGCGCAAAGTTTTACTCGGCAAAGTAACATCAAATTTGCGCTCAATTTTCTTTTGAGAAACAGTGTTTGCAAAAAGTCCTTCAAGTGCAATTTTCAGTTCATTTGCTACTTTGCCACCTTCGGGCTTGTGCTCGCGCGCGAGTTCACCAAGCTTGCGCATTATTTCGGCAAGTTCACCTTTGCGCCCCAAAAATTTTGCCCTCAATTCATCAGATATCATCGAGTTTTGCGCGAGATTTTCCTTTGCTTCATCGAAGATTTTTCTGCACTGAAGCTCGAATTCTTTAATGTCCATTTTTTCTCCGTCATTGAATGCACAAGCTAAAAAGTAACTGTTAAATTTTTATATGCAATATTTTTCGCCACCTCACCGTAAATAGGGTATAGTGTTTTCGCGCAAAGAGTTAAAAAGAAGATTCATAGTTTGCTACATGCAGGTTATATTTAATATGAATACCTCATTATACACAAAAAAACGGCGAGTGAAAACTCGCCGTAATTATTTGTACGAGGCAGTCGATGTAGAAAACTATTGGGTTTTGAGCTGGGCAATGAGTGCATCGAATGCTTCGGGATTTTCCATGGCTATGATGGCGAGCATTTTGCGATTGAGCATTATGTCAGCCTTTTTGAGCATGTTCATAAAACGCGAGTAAGTTATACCCTTCTCACGCACAACAGCGCTGATTTTTGCAATCCAAAGGCGACGAAATTCGCGTTTACGTTCTTTGCGGTGTTTGAATTGGAAAGTCCATGCACGTTCTACAACTTCGCGGGCGGTGCGATAAAGCCTATGGCGTGCACCAAAAAAACCACGTGCAGCCTTTAAAAACTTTTTGTGACGGTGGTGTGAATACACACTCGGACGGGTTCTCATTTTTTTCCTCCTGCCAAACTATGGGCGGAACTGTTCGGGTTCACTCATCAAAGCCCATAATTTCGTCAAATTGCTTTTCGTTTTGTGCAACCTTTTGCTTAGCAAAGCATTTGGTATGCGTAATTTGTTATTTCTCATGTAAGCGATCGAAACATTTTGATGCGTTAGCCATCACAGACCATAGGGCACAAGGCGACGTATTTTCTTTGCCTCGCATGGTGCCAAAACTTGATCTTTGTCGAGCCTACGTTTAGCACTTGCGCTCTTGCGGCGCATGAAGTGTGTGTTTTTCGAGTGGCGGGCGATAATCTTGCCCGTGCCCGATACCTTGAAACGCATGCGCGCGGCGCGCGTCGTTTTCATTTTAGGCATCCTTTTCCTCCTTTTCACCATCTTTTTCGTTATCTTTTTTCTTTCGTGAACGCACTGGAACAAGCTGTAATATCATGAAATGACCTTCGAGCTTGGGTCCTAGCTCAACTTTTGAGTATTCTTTTGAGTCTTCAACGAGTTTTTCCAAAAGGCGTTCGCCGAGTTCTTTGTGAGTTATCTCACGCCCACGAAAGCGGACGCTTACTCGAACTCTGTGCCCCTCGTCTAAAAACTCGATGATGTGCTTGAGCTTAACTTGATAATCGTTGTCACCTATATGTGAGGTGAAACGGATTTCTTTGAGTTGAGCACCCACTTGCTTTTTCTTGGTCTCTTTTTCTTTTTTGCTAAGCTCATACAGATACTTGCCATAGTCCATAATTTTGCACACGGGCGGTATTTCACGCGGTGCAATTTCAACGAGGTCTAACTCATAGCTTTGCGCAGCACGTAAAGCATCTTCGGTATTTAACACACCAAGCTGTTGCCCGTCGGGACCTATGACACGCACCTGACGAACCTTGATCCGTTCGTTGCAGCGCGGTCTCATGATTTTGCTCACATCTTTTTCGGGGGGCGGTCCGCCTTTTTTCACGTTTCTCCTCGTGTTTGATGTTACCCGAATGAAAACATCTTAAAAAAGTGGCTCATGCCTTTACTGTCAATAGAAAAATTAATTTTGCACAATGTTTAAACGCCTGCCACATTTTTGACGGCAAAATCTTTGCACTGAAAAAATGTGGCGAGCGTTTCTGGATAACATTGTGATAAATTTTGGTCAGCTTTGTTTCAAAAAGTTTTCTACTTTTGCAATATCTCCAGGCATATCCACTGCGATAAGCTTTTTTGCCTCAGGAATTTCGATGCAATGAATGTGCATGCCGGCTTCGAGTGCACGCAATTGCTCGAGGTTTTCCTCACGTTCGAGCATAGACTGTGGCAAACGCGAAAGACGAATTAACTCCTCCCAGCGATAAGCGTAGATGCCCACGTGTCGCTTGAACGTGCAATTCTCACTTTTTGGGTGTGGAATTGGTGAGCGGGAGAAATAAAGCGCATAACCAGCTGCATCAGTAACGAGTTTGACGACGTTTTGGTTTTGCATCATCTCGCAAAAGTTTTCGGTCACATAACCTGTGGACATTGCCGCATCGGGGTGGTTTTGCAAATCAATAACAACTTTGTCGATGATGGTATGGTCAATGAGTGGTTCGTCGCCTTGAATGTTTACTATTATGTCGTAGAGGTGCAGTTTTTTGGCAACTTCGGCAACTCTTTCAGTGCCGTTGTGCAGAGTGGGGGAGGTGAGAATCACATCTGCGCCATTATGCTCGGCAACCTCGGCAATTTTCTCGTCCTCAGTTGCAATTATGACATGGTCGAGAAGATGTGAAGATTTTGCGCCCTGATACGTCCACAGAAACACTGGTTTGCCTAGTATCGGTGCAAGCATTTTCCCCGCAAAGCGCGTGGAAGCAAATCTCGCGGGTATCACTCCTAAAACTCGCATTTCAGCCTCCTTTGAATTGTCGTAAACAAAATAACATTTTTTTTGCGCAAAACAATTTTCATTTACGCAAGCTTTGAGGTTGTGTTTGCAGAAT
>CAYUDB010000234.1:0-3629 GCA_964443405.1 uncultured bacterium
GCTCCCATACCTGCTAACGTTCGCCTTTACGGTTCTGGCAGCGATGCAACGTTCATCACAGGTGCCATCACCATTTCAAACGGCGCACAGGCACATCACATGTCATTCAACGATGCTGTAACTGGTCTTGGTTTCTTCGCAAACTGCGTATTCACTGGCGGCGGTATTTTTGGCGATGCTAGCGCAGCAGTTGTTCGCGAATGCGCCTTCTCTGGTGGTAGCTTCACTTTCAACCAACTTGGCATTATGGAGGCGACCACTTTCGCAGTAACGCCTATCATCAACTGCACAGGCTGGAAATTCGACGAATGCTATTTCACTCTTGGCGCCAATGTTACCTCTGGCACAGGCTCATTCAATTCTTGCGATTTCATGGGTCTTTCGCTCAACGTTAATGGTGCGGGGGCAATTGCAAATGTTACCGCATCTTCCTTCCACGACGTTGCAACTGCCATAGTTGTTACACTTGGCAGTCTCAACCTTGCCAGCAGCCAATTCGCAAACATCGCCACATTGGCAGTTTCGGCAACCAATGCCAACTATATCGCACTCACTGGCAATGTCTTCCCACAATGTCCGAGCGCCATCACATTCCTCAACTGCAATGCTGGCGATTTCAACATTAAAGATAACATCATCATCCAGTGTACCGGCACAGGCATAACCCTCACCAACTGCCAAAACGTATTTGTCGATAACAACATCATCAAATACTGCGGCGTTGGCGTTGCAGTTCAGGGAACCATTAACGCGCAGATTTTGCGCAATAGCTTCTTCATGAATACCACCGACCTCACCGTTTCGGCACCGGGCACAATTGCCAGCTGGAATACTCTTAACACCTACACACCTGCAGGACTTGGCATCATCACAGGCAATTTCAACACTCAGGTGAACGGAACTATCTGGGGCACAACCGGTAATCTCCCGTAAAAAAAACTGAAAAAAGGGGTTGCGGAATTTCCGCAACCCCGATATATTTAAAAAAAATACTGGAGGAATGATGAAGAAGGTTGTAGCTCTACTTTTGATATGTTCAATAGGTGCTTTGTTTGCGCAATATCAACTCGAATGGGGTGCTGTCACCAATGGTGGTTGTGAGTTTCCCGAAGGAAGATACGGTGTAAACATGCGCCTAGCCGACAATATCGGCAATAACGGCACAGCATCCGACGTAGTTTTGAGCGATGGTGCCACCATGAATTTGTATCCGGGTTATCGCTATGTCGATTTGGACTTACGTGCGCCAATATCTGCCATCGATTCTACCGATACAGTTACCGCATCTCCATTTTTTGTCATTTCCTGGACAGGCAACGATACCACTACCGAAGACGGTGAAGGTTGGGGCATGCGCTACTACGATGTCCAATACACGCGCGACACACTTGCTGGCTGGACAGACTGGCTTATCGGCACAACAGACCGCTGGGCGTTATTTGGTCCTACATCGCCCACTACTGTCTCCGACAACGACATATTTTTCTTTCGCGTAAAAGCTTACGACCTTGCCACCAACACCGAAAACTATCCTGTGCGTTGGGAACAAAGAGTTGCATATCGCCCTGCTTCTGTTGGTTTCACTGTCAATCGCTACCATGCCACCGATGTCCTGCCGCCGATTTGGCACAAGGACGGCATTTACGACGTTGGTGAAACTGTGAACATGACAGCAGACGAGCGCATGGTCGTAAAGAACAACCCGGGCAGCCCGCAAACACGTTTGGCATTAAAGGTTTTGCCTTTTGCCACCGACAGCCTCACACATGAACCTTATTGGGCAGTTGAGGCTTTACCCAACACCGATGTTTTCGCCATGCGTGCGTTGTTCAACGATTTAACAACACCACCGGCAGCATTTGGTGCAAACACCGCCGTGCTCGATTCCTTCATTTTCACCGATGCTGGCACAGGTTATTATGGCGGACCTACACAAGGTTTGATGTTGGCGAACGACGGCTCTTCTTTGCCTGAGGACATTCAAGAAAACCTCTGGTTGCAACTTCGTTTCCCTTCGCGTATTACACAACACGGCGACACAGTTGTTTACCAATTTGTCATGCAGGTTAAAGGTCGCGTAGTTACCGACTAATTCATTAACGGCTTGCGCCGCCTTACCTTGCAAATTTTTCACAACGGCATCACCACTAAGTTAAAAACTTAGTGGTGTTTTTTTTGAGCACAATCGATGAATTTCGCAAACAGTGCAGAAACTCGATGCATTTGAGTAGAAAACCATTTGCATCTAACAACTGCTCATTTACTCAAAAGGAACCACAATAAACACAATGCGACACACCTTTGTCATCGACAAAAAACTTGCGGGAGATTTTTAGATAGCTAAATTTTCGAAAAAAGGAGGGCAAATGCCACAGAAAATACTTTTCAAATCAAATTACAACGACCTGTGCAAGGACGACGGTTTTCAATTCGAGTTTTATTGTGAGCACTGCCAAAACACTTTCCGCTCCGAGTTCAAACGCTACAATACCGGAGCTGTAGCGGGCGTGTTGAGCACAGCAGCAAGTTTGTTCGGTGGCATACTGGGCAAAGCTTCCGAAATCGGCGATCGTGTTCGCGATGCTGGTTGGCAAAAGGCACGCGACGAAGCTTTTGACGAGGCAAGTGAAGAAGTTTTCGCAAAGTTCAAACAGTGCCCACGTTGCAACAAAATTGTGTGCGTAGAAAGATGCTGGAACGAAAAACGCGGACTCTGTAAAGAGTGTGCCCCCGATTTGGGCGTCGAAATGTCGGCTGCACAGGCAAGTCGTTCGGTAGAAGAAGTTTGGGCACACGCGGCAATGGCAGAAGAAGACAAACGTCTCGGCAAAGAGCATTGGCGCGAAACGATAGTTGCCACTTGCCCCGAATGCGGTGCGCCTCAAGAAACTAACGCACGATTTTGTGCATCTTGCGGAGCAAAACTCAAATCGGACGAAAAATGCGCCAACTGTGGCGAAAAGCTGGCACCAAACGCACTTTTCTGCCCTGCATGCGGAACCAAAAGGTAAAAAATGTTCGAACCAGATCCACTTCTCACACCCGAAGATATCGCACTGCTATCGCACTGCGAGACTTGTCCGCGCGTTTGCAAAGTCAATCGTTTCGCCACAGCAGGTGCTTGCGGTGCAGATGCGCGCGTTAAAATCGCCTCAGCAAACGTTCATACTGGCGAAGAACCACCTATCTCTGGCACCCGTGGTTCTGGAACTATATTTTTCTCATACTGCAACATGCACTGTGTTTATTGCCAGAATTTTCCAATAAGTCAGGAAGGCACAGGCACTTACTACACTATCGAACAACTTGTTGCCGCCATGCTGCGCCTTGAACGCGCTGGTGTTCATAACATCAATTTCGTAACACCATCGCATTATATTGTGCAAATGCGCCGTGCTGTGCTCATCGCTCGCGAGCGCGGGCTTAGCATACCAATTGTTTACAACACAAGTGGTTACGATAATGAAAAAGGGTTGACACTCGCATCGAACGTGGTGCAAATCTACTTGCCCGATCTGCGCTATTTCGACGACAACATAGCGCAAAAGTTTTCTGCCGCACGTGATTACCCAAAAGCCTCACGCGAGGCTCTTTTGCAAATGCACAATTTTTCGGGCGACTTGCGCGTG
>CAYUDB010000235.1:0-3596 GCA_964443405.1 uncultured bacterium
ACGAATTTACAAAAGCGGAGATTATTCATCCAGGGCAGGATATCATTATACCCAGAAGCGGCGAAGCAAAGCCTGTTTCCAGTAAACAACCGCCTCAAAAAGCACTTGATTTTAGCAAACTTGGGGCTACCATCGAAAACTGCCATGCCCTCGAAGGTTTTTTCGAAAAAATCGCCGAAGCTGATAAGGGTGAAACACATACCATCCGCGTGCTTTTCCTAGGTGATTCGCACATTTACGCGGATTTTTTCACCTCGCCAATTCGTAGAGGCTTGCAAGCTAAATATGGCAACGGCGGAAGAGGTCTTTTAATTCCACCACCACCAGGTGAGAATGCCGACCAGCGTGATGTTGACATTAGAACTTCACAAGGGTGGAAAATACTTTCTACAGCGCGTTCTGACAGCACTGATAGCCTATATGGTCTTTGTATGCGCCGATTTGTGGCAGTGCGTTACGGTGCACGATTCGAAGCGGAATTCCCATGTGGCGCACAAAATTACATCGAGCTATGGTATTGGGCACATCCCTGCGGTGACACCGTCGCACTGATAGTCGATGTCCAAGAAACATTATTCGTTGATACGTATTCTGACACAGCAACGTTAAGCAGATTTTGTAAAATCACGTCTCACTGCTTTACAAATTTGATAATAGAAAGTCGTCAAAAAACTGGTATTAAGGTTTCAGCCGCAACTTATAAAGTAAAATCCGGTGACTGTCTTTCTAAAATTGCGCGCAATTGCGGCGTTACTATTGCCGATCTAGAAACCGAGAACTCATTGAACGACAAATCAATACTGCGACCAGGTCAGGTTCTAAAATTGCCAAACAAAACCATAGCCTCGCACAGCGATCTGTCAACTGCACCAGTGCAAATTTTAGGCATTGTCACCGAAAACGTGGGGACAGGCGGTGCGATTGTCGATGCCATGGGCTTGAACGGCGCTTATGCGTCGGCTTTAAACAATATCCGCAGCGACATTTTCGAAAAGCAGCTACAATGGCGAAATCCAGATTTAATCTGTGTTGCCTTTGGCACAAACGAAGCGCTATCTCCAACTCTCACAGAAAGTTACATTGAGCGCGATTATGAACAATTACTGAAACGCATAGAATTTGCCTTGCCACAAGCTTCCGTCCTGCTCATATCACCGCCAGATGTATCCACAAAAGTATCAAAGAGTTACAACCCGCCTGCTAAACTTGATCTGGTGATCTCAGCACAACGAACCGCGGCTAATATGACCGATTGCGCATTTTGGAATCAACGTGAAGCTATGGGTGGTGCAAAATCGTGCATGCAATGGCGTCGAAAAGGTTTGTTCCAAACCCCACCTATTCACGGCACTTTTGGTGGCTATCGCCTTCTGGCACGCACATTTATGCTGGATTTATTAATATTCGATATTGATACGGAGGCGGCAAATGCTTTTTAACTCTGCACAATATCTTATATTTTTTATTATAGTTTTCATTGGCAATTGGCTTCTAAAGGGGCTTCGAATACCGCGTTACATATTTTTGCTTATTGCATCATACTATTTTTATATGTCATGGAACCCGATTTTTATAATATTGATTATTTTCTCATCGCTTTTAGATTATCTATGCGGATACTTTCTGGATATACTTAAAAATAATGTGTATAGAAAAGTATTTCTTGGAATATCATTAGTTGGAAACCTCGGATTGCTTTTCATTTTTAAGTATATTAATTTCTTCGGCACCACTTTAAACAGTTTATTGCTTCAGTTTAATGTAACCGATATCGCTATTCCCTATTACGAAATAACGTTACCGGTTGGAATATCTTTTTATACTTTTCAAACACTTTCATACTCCATTGATATATATCGCGGCGAACTTAAGCGTGCAAACAGCTTCCTCGATTACATGTTATATGTTTCCTTTTTTCCGCAACTCGTTGCAGGTCCCATAGTTCGTGCCGCAGACTTTATCCCACAGCTTGCAAAAAAGGCAGTTATCGATAATGTCAAAATGTCCCGTGGATTCTTTTTAATAATGGTAGGATTGGTTAAAAAAGTGATTATCGCCGATTATATTGCGATAAACCTAGCAGATAGAGTGTTTACGGACCCAACAAAATATACATCGCTCGAATGTCTTATAGGAATATATGCGTATGCAATGCAAATATATTGCGATTTTTCTGGATATAGTGATATTGCAATCGGTTCAGCTTATTTAATCGGCTTCGATTTGCCTTTAAATTTCAATGTTCCCTATATTTCTGCAAATGTTCAAGAGTTTTGGCATCGCTGGCATATATCACTTTCAACATGGTTGCGCGATTACTTATATATTCCACTTGGTGGTTCACGCAGCGGAAAAATTGCAACATATCGCAATTTGCTAATAACCATGCTTCTTGGAGGATTATGGCACGGCGCATCGTGGAATTTTGTTATTTGGGGAGCATTGCACGGTACACTACTCGCCTTCACACGCATGTGGCAACGTTCAAAATGGCAGACAAAAATGCCAAACTCAACTCTACTGAAACCAATTAGCATTTTCCTGACGTTCAATTTTGTATGTTTCGCTTGGATTTTTTTCCGTTCACCAGATTTTGCTATTGCAACCGATATACTGAAGCAAATTAGCAAGTTAGACATGGGTGCTGCCAATATTCCGCTGCTTGCGATTATATTAATGTCGATTGGTTACATAACTCATTTCACACCACGAAAAATGTATGGTTCTGTCGAAACAGCATTTACGAAGCTATCGCCATATGCTCAGGCTGCGCTGCTCACTGCGATTATCGGCTGCACATATAAATTTGCATCAATAGCGGTAGTTCCATTTATATATTTTCAGTTCTAGAAAACGAAACACACATCTTACACTACACCAATAAGTTACTCAAATCCAGAGAACCGCCGCCTATTCGAAAAAGCTTTCGACAGAGTGCGCGGATCGGCAAATTCGAGCGAGCTACCCGAGGATATGCCTTGCGCTAAAACAGAAATATTTGTAAAGCCCGTCTGTTCCAACAACTTAGCTATGTAGCGCGTTGTAGTATCGCCCTCGGCTGAAGGATCGAGAGCAAATATAACTTCCTCTATTTCCTCGTTGGACACTCGAGTGAGCAATGCGGCTATGGTTAGTTGCGACTCATTGACACCGCGCATAGGGTCTAAAAGCCCACCAAGCACGTGATAAACTCCATCGTAACTGCGCGTAAGCTCAACAGACATAATGTCTTGCGGCATAGATACTACACAAATGAGGTGATTATTCCGCCTTGCATCCGCGCAAATTGTGCACGGGTTGCTTGTAGAAACATTGTTACATTTGGTGCAGCGCACAACCTGTTCGCTGAGTTTTGAAAATGCTTCAATTATCGCCGCTAAAGCCACTCTGTCGGAACCAATGAGCCAATACACCAGCCGACGGGCGCTTTTCTCGCCCACACCTGGCAAAAGCCGAAAAGCCGAAATGGCTCGTGAGATTTCTTCCGGCTCGAGATATGGAATTTCGCTGTGATTTGAAAATTTCATGGCAAAATGGGCAGAAGAGGACTCGAACCTCCGACTTCCTGCTTGTAAGGCAGGCGCTCTAACCAACTG
>CAYUDB010000236.1:0-3591 GCA_964443405.1 uncultured bacterium
TTGTGAGCAGACCTCAGAAGTTCCCGTTAAGCTTTACGTTAAGGGTATAAACGCGTTTTCGAGAATTTTTACCATTGTCGAATATGTAGAAGATTTTTCGCCAAAAACTGGTATGGTCAAAGCCTACGTAACCGATGATTCGTACACTCGTCTTATTTTGGAAGGCTTTACACCGCAAATACTTGTGGATACTTCCGCTATTAATATGGCATATTCTCGCATGCACCCAGATGAAACAATGTATCACGACAATACTCAGCTTGGCACATGGGCAAGAGGTCTTGCGGCAGCTTACCCTACAATAGTTTCTATCGATAGCTTCGGACCAACTGTCCAGAATCGCTGGATCTGGGTTGTTCGCATAACCGACAACCCGCATATTCAAGAAAACGAACCAGAGTTTATCTTTGCATCGACCTTGCATGGTGACGAACCTGTCGGTACAGAATTCATTGTTTGGTTATGCGATTCGCTCACACAAAAATACGCCACATCTGCTCGACATCGTCGAATTGTCGATTCGCTCGACTTGTGGCTTATTCCCATGCTCAACCCGGACGGTAATGCCTTGTCGCGTAGAACAAATGCGAACAGTGTTGATTTGAACCGCAATTTCCCAGTGCCAGATGGTTCAATTGGCGCAGATGGAACTTATACTCGACAGACGGAAACTCAACGAATAATAGAGTATTATTCAAAACTGAACCCTGTTATGTCCATAGTGTTTCATGGTGGCACGCTTTGTGTGAACTATCCTTGGGATTTCGATGCGAAACGTGCCCCAGATGATTTGCTTTACATAAAACGTTCACTCGATTACGCTAGGCTTAATACTCCAATGTACACAAGTTCAGAATTTGATTCGGGTATTACCAACGGTTACGACTGGTATGAGGCAGATGGCTCGGCTCAAGATTGGGATTATCAAAGCCGCAATGGTCTTACACTAACAATCGAAATAAGCAATATAAAATGGCCTTCCGATGGAAATCTGCCAGCTTTGTGGGCAAATAATTATGCCGCCATGATGCGCCAAATGGAACTAGGGCTTACAGGTTTACACGGAGTGGTGGTCGATTCGGTTACTGGATTGCCCGTGCGTGCTCATGTTTGGATCCATCAAATCCGCAGGTGGGTGAGAACCGATACTGTTGCCGGTGATTTTCATCGAGAGCTTTTGGCTGGCACTTACACCATAACAGTAATTCCTGATGGGCATTACCCAAAAACGATTACCGGAATCGTTATGCCGACCGACACATCTTCTGTTCGCTTGACAATATTTGTTTCTCGCGCAGAAACACTTTTTACAAACAATTTTGAAACGTCAAGTGCACCATTCACTTTTCCGGTGTATTCATCGCACCACGATTGGGAATGGGGCACACCAACTTTAGGCAATACAACTCCCGAATATGTGCCGAGCGGTACAAAACTATTAGCAACCGAACTCAGCGGCGATTATTCCGATTCGAGCAAATCACGTGCTGTGTTGCCTGTGGACTTATCCTCAGTAACGAGTGCGGCATTGGTTTTCGACAACTGGTATCGTTTTCAAGCAGTAACTTGGACATCTAGCCCTGTTGTTGCTCATGATGGCGGAAACATCAAAATTGCTACTGCTACCGATACAGTAATTATTTCGCCGCCATGGGGATACGACTTAACTGCTTCGGTGTGGAACTTGATGATTCCATCGGGAGACTCGATGTTTGCCGACGACGTTCAAGGTACACCATGGCAAAAATTCTATACCTCACTCGATGATTTCTGCGGACAGAGCATTAACATTCTATTCGATTTTGGATCAAGCACTTCTACGCACGAGGATGGCTGGTATATCGACAATGTAGTTGTAGTTGCACCGAACACCACCGTTGGCATAAACGAGAACAGTGTTGCACAAAAACCCACACGCAATACCATAAAAATTTTCCCAAATCCGTTTAACTCAGTTTGCGAAATTTACTTTGGCAACGCTTTTGACAAAATCGAGAAAACCCTTTCTATCTGCGACATAAATGGCAGAATCGTTTTTGAACATAAATTCACATGCAGCGATAAAATTACTTGGAACACCAATAGTTTACCTTCGGGTGTATATATGGTTCGTGTGCACGCGAACGGTTTTATAATCGAAAGCGCAAGAGCCATATTGCTCAAATAATTTATTGACTTTGCAACTAATAGCATTATAATCTGCGCATGCCCAAAAGACCATGTCAATATATTTGTCAATTGATTCAAATGTGAAAATGACTCGAAATCTTGTTATGGATTTTGAATTTGATTGGTTTTGTGCACAAAATAAATGCAAATCGCTTTAAAATGCGAGGATGATAGAATTTACAGGGAATGGGTTGAACATGAGTGGTGATTTACCTAAAAAAATGAAGGACATCGATAAAATTATCGCTATGCGCGGTAACCCAGAACTCATAAAAGCTTGGCGTGAGCTTGTGCCTTTTTTTGAGACACTAAGCGAGGATCTATATCCAAAATTTCTAGATGTGCAAAATTGGTCGGATGCCAGCGATAATCTGAAATTAATTCTCGAGATAATCAAAAGCTTGCCGGGTAATCTTACTGTTTCCGCAATCTCGTCAAAAGTTGCCGAAATTGTTCAAACGCGCCTTGGGTTCGAATATGTTATCGTAAACGCTATCGATTTTCCCACAGGAACTTACCACCGCATCGCACATCGTGGCTTGCCCGAAGAGCGATTCGAGCAGCTTGCGAAACAGGTTCTCACATACGACGACTACAAAAGTCTATTAAACGAAAAGTATCGTGTAAGCAATTCCTACATAATCCGCTGGTGGCACGATGAAGCTCGAATTCCGCATGAGATGACTTTTGTACCCGACAAAACCGATGAGCATGCAGAATGGAGTCCTGAGGATATGCTACTTGTGCCCATTCGCGGTTACAATGGCGATTTGCTCGGCTCGATTTCTCTTGATGGTCCGCCCGACGGGAAAATGCCATCCAAAAACATCATCATGGCGCTCGAGATACTTGCAACCCAAGCAGGTCAAGCTTTTGAAGAATCGCGTATTTATATCGAGAAGCAAAAAAGGCTCGATGAAACCGAATTCTTGTTCGATGTGTCACAGTTTGCGGCAAATGTCGAGACAGAGTTTCAACTTATGGATTATGTTTGCGAAAAAATACTCTTGCGGTTTTCACATTGTTGGGCTGGAATTTTTCTTTTGAACGACGAAACACGAACTCTGCGTATGGCAAGCACTAGTGCTGCTGGTAACGATGCAGTTGGTTTTTCAAAAGCGCTGTCTCTCGATGGGCGAGAAGCATTTTTGAATAATGTGATTGCACTTGGACATTATAAAATTTTTGGTGATATCGATAAAGCGAAGAATGCATATAAACCATTCAATTCGTCAAGCCGCTCGGTTATTGCAGTACCCATTCGACAGCGCACGAGAATACTTGGAGTATTTGTCATAGAGAGTGCGCAGCCTCATGCTTTTGGGCAAGAAGACAGGAAATTTACTCGAACAATTGTAAACCAAATTGCCACAACAGTAGAAAACCTCGAAGTAAAACGTCGCATGGAAGAAGAACTTGCTG
>CAYUDB010000237.1:0-3575 GCA_964443405.1 uncultured bacterium
AATGGTGTTGGTGAAAACTTTTTCTTCCCTATTGTGGGTGCGATGCGCGAACTTGGCAAAAGTTCTCTCAACGTACGCGTTTGGAAAACCATTGCTCCAGAAGAAATTACCGCAGCCGATAATCGAATTCGCGCACGATTTTCTAGCTTCAATGCACTTCCTGTGGTCATGGCAGGTTTGCTTGATGGCATAAATCCTTGCGCATTTGGTGCATTAATTTTCTTTATAACTTTCCTCACCATCGCAGAGCGCAAGAAGAAAGAGATTTTACTTGTAGGTGCTGCATATTCACTGGCAGTTTTTCTCACCTATTACGGTGTAGGTGCCGGATTTTTAGGATTCTTGGCAGCAATCCCGTTTTTCAAGGTATTGGCAAAGTGGATATATATTCTGACTGCAATACTCACTATAATACTTGGTGTACTATCTTTTATAGATTTTATAAAAGCTTTGCGCGGCAAAATTGGCGACATGACATTGAAATTGCCCGATAAACTCAAAAAGAAAATACGAAAAGTCATCATATCCGAAAACGAACCGCGCAAGGCTAAGCGCAACTTCATATTAGCAGCATTCATAACCGGGTTTCTAGTTAGTTTGCTCGAGCTTGCATGTACTGGGCAAGTTTATTTGCCCACAATAATATACGTTATGGGTATTCCCGGTCTTCGCTCTAAAGCACATCTATACTTGCTATTGTATAATCTAATGTTCATCATTCCATTGCTCGTCGTATTTTTCATAAGTTACATGGGTGCAACATCCGAGCAAATGAACAATTTTCTAAAGAAAAATACCGCAATAATAAAGCTATTCACTGCAATTCTCTTCTTCGCCATGGCTTTCTTCTTGTGGCAATCTATTTCTGCCACATAAAACCAAAAATCGTCACATCGTTATGGCGCTCGATTGTCAATTGAGCGCCTGTTTTTGGTTTTGCGCAACTCACTCAAAAATCGTCTGTTGACCTCTATAACTGCTGTTTCAAGTTCAAAAAATTTCGTTTCACCTGCGGTAGAAATGTTGATAAATGCCAACAGGCATAACCCTTTGATTAACAATATATTATAAAAATAGATTTATGCAAGTTTGTATGATGAACCAATCTGCGAAAAAATATCTTCAAAAAATGAAAAAAAATGCATAATTCTCTTGACATTTTTGTTTATGCTTTATATGTATATCTATGGCTAAAAACTAATTGCAGGAATTAGTCCCATGGCAAAATCAAATAAAGGTTTTTCATTACCTTTGGGCGGCAAAAAAAAGGTCAAAAAAATTGCCGGTATCGATATCGGCACTTTCGAGATCAAAGTCATCGAAATAAAAATCGATGACAAAGGCGGCGTGCAATTACTCAAGGCACACAAAAAGACCATTGCCCAAGGTTCTATCGTTGACAAAGACATACGCGACCGTGAAGGTCTTATCTATAATTTGCAAAACATGGTTGACGAAGTTGATCCTGACATTACCGAAGTTGCGATATCCGTATCAGGGCATAAAGTGCTTGTTGACAAAATCGATGTAAAAAAACCTTCCGGCAAAGGCAAACTCGATAGCCAAATGTTCGAGGCAGTTATGATAGAAGCCGAGCAAAGGATACCCACAGGCATCGACAGCGTGCAACTCGATTTCTACCAACTCGATGCACCACCAGACGCAAAAACCGTGCCTGTAATGCTTTTCGCAGCTCGACGCGAATTTGTGGACGATTACATTTCTGTTGTGATGGACGCAGGTTTGGTGCCATATATGATAGGACTCGACGCAATTTGCCTCTTCAACGCTTTCCAATACAACTACGACATACCATCTACGGGCGTTGTAGCGCTTATGAACATAGGTCATGCGCTTTCCAATGTTGCGTTTATTATCAACGGCAAGCTTTTCAGTATCCGCGACATATCCAATGCCGGCAAGAGTATTTGGGATAGACTCCAAACTGAACTTCATCTCTCCACCGATGATCTTAAAAGCTTCATGCATGGCAAAACTCGCATAGAACGCAGTCAGCAAAACCAGCGAGCCATATTCAATTCCACCGAGGATCTGGGCATAGGTTTGGGCATGGCTTTATCCTATCTCGAAAATATCACCGGCGGTATGAAAGTTGACATGGCATATCTTTCGGGTGGTGCTACAGCCATTCCGTTTTTCAAAGAATGCATCGAAAACCGCATATCTGTGCCCTGTGATATTCTCAACCCGTTTATCAAGGTCAACTATGATCCCGCTGTGTTCGGCGATATACCGTTCGAATTTGCAAAACCTCTATACGCAATAGCCACCGGCATAGCACTCTCGGCAAAGGAGGTGGATAATGATTAAGATCAACCTCTTGCCAAAGGAGATGCGCAAGAAAAAAAAACTACCCATTATCGACCGCACTTTCATCTATGGTGTAGCCATTATCATCGTACAAATAATACTTTTTTACATAGTCTCACTAGGACAACAGGCGAAAATTGCTGATCTCGAGGGCGATATAGCCACAGTGCAGCTCGAACTTGACAAATATCGCGAGAAAATACAATTGCTCAACGAGGCAGAGCAGCTAAAAAAAGAGCTTACCGCGCGCATGGATGCGGTTCAAGAGCTGGAAAACCAAAGACCATATTGGGTTCAAGTGCTCTCCGATTTCCTCAACGTTATACCTGAATTCGTTTGGGTGGAGAATTTTTCGGAGAAAGGCACTGGTGTTGTTTCTTTTTCGGCAAACGGTTACACACTCAAAGCCATTGCAGCTTTTTTGGTGAATCTAGTGAACTCCCAATCCTTCACAAATGTTCAAGTTGGTCCCATAACACAAAAAGTCTTCAGCGGCGGACCTGGATTCGGTTTCACTGTTACAGCATCCTTAAAAGAGCCACCTAAAACAAACCTTGGCAATTTCCACGTAGATACAGTTCAGGCAGAAAACATGCGCAAAACCGAAAGCAAAGGCTTTGTCGAGTCAACACGTGAAAAACTGGGCTTATACGACAAAAATCAGGCGAAAAAGATGATGGGAGGTTTTTCAAACTGATATGGACATAAGCAAGTTAGATTACAAAAGCCCACAATTTATCAAAATCGCTTTGACACTAGTGATTTTTGGCGTTATCACCTATTTGTGGTATTCAATGTCATACTCGGTGAACGACGAAACAATAAGTCAAAAGCGATCCGACCTCGAAAGTCTCCAACAGGAACTTCAGCGAGCAAAAATGAATGTTGCCAAAGTAGATGAGCTTTGGGCAGAACTTAATCGCATTTTTACGCAATACAAACTCATCGAAGAGCTTTTGCCCGAAACTCGCGATGTGCCTGATTTTCTTTTCAAGATAAACCTTGCAGCCAAGCAGGCAGATGCCCAACTCATGCGCATCGATCAACAGGCTTCACAACCACAAGCATCGGGCTACTACTCCGCCGACCCATACAAAATCGAAATTCTTACCACCTATCATGGCTTGGGAAAATTTCTTAGCCTTGTTGCGAATTTGCCATTCACAGCACTCGTCCGCGATATATCCATATCTCGCAGCTCAAACCAAAAATACTCGCTTGCGGTAACTTTGACCATAGTTGCT
>CAYUDB010000238.1:0-3557 GCA_964443405.1 uncultured bacterium
CAGTGATTTCACAGGCTGCAGGGTCACCCATATCAGCAGCTTTTGCGATAGCAAGTGGATCAAGCGCACCAAAATCACCTTCAAGCATGCTCCAAACCAAAGATCCTTTATTTTTGTGCAACACGTTCCAAGCAGTTTTAATAATGCCAGTGCGACCGATGATGGCTTCAGCGCAACCCCTTCTGCCGCATGAACATCGCGGTCCTGCAGGGTCGATAACAGTGTGCCCAAGCTCGGCAGCATAGCCATCACGACCTAACAATAGTTTTCCATCAATTATAACGCAGCCGCCAATGCCTGTGCCTAAAGTAATCATTACTAAGGGGTTAGCATTAATACCATGTCCCGATTTGAATTCGGCAATACCTGCAAAATTTGCATCATTGCCAACGGCTATTTGTTTTTTGGGAAAATTTGTGAATTCTTCAAACATCTGAGCGAAATCTACATCGCCCCATGCGTGTAAGTTTGGAGGTTTATGAATTACACCGAATCTGTCAACGGGACCAGGTATGCCCGCACCAATTGCAATAACATCATCTAAGTTTTCGTTGAGAGATTCAATAATTGTGCAAATTGATGCTATTAAGGATGTTGGACCACCTATTTGAGGAGTTGCCTCTTCGCGAAAATTGAGCATATTGCCGTCAACGTCAAAGACAGCGAGCTTAATGTTTGTTCCACCAATATCGATTCCAAGTATTTTATGCATTTTTCCTCATAACTACATGTCTGTGTTTCATTTTGAATAGCAGAGAATACTGATAGTGATCGTGTTATCTGAACTATCAGACTCGGAAAAAGAAATTTTGTTTTTATTTAACCATGCAGTAATTTTATCCTGGTTTTCATCGATAAGATGTGAAATTTGTGTTCGTAATATGGCTTGTGTTTCGGGATTTGCTATGCACTTTACCGCGCAGTTTCCACTATAATCTTGTGCTATGGTGCACAAGAGTTGTGCAATATAGAATAAACGAAACTCGTTATTTACGTTATATGAACCTATGTCGCCGAATAATAATTGTGCATTAAACGTTTTGCCGCACGAAATCTCGAGTGAATTTTTCGACGAAGCCTGTAAATAAGGGTGACACTGAACAGACCAGAAATTGGTACAGGGGAGCAAAAACACGTCATTAAGGTTAAAAATGCAAGTGCGTATTGTATCTATTGTTGTGCAGTTTGCGTCGGAAAATGTGTAAACACCAATAGGCAAGCCAGTTTTTGTGGCAAGTGAAAAATGTAAAACGTTAGGTAACGTGGCGCTAGAGCCTATTTGGAAAGCCAGTGCCGAATCCTGGAGGAGTGCAGTGTGTTGAATTTCAATGGGTTCTAAGAACGAGATGGTTGGAAATACACTGAGCTTGGCAGAAGGAGTTTTTGTAGAATCTGGGAGCGTGTTTAAGAAAATACGTGACTCCTGATTTTTGTTGAATGTAGAATTAAGCTGTGTTTTTAAAAAAAACATCCAATCATAGGCGTTTTTATCCATTCCTAATCCAATGCCGGATATACCAATGCACGCACCAGGATTACGCTCCAATATAGTAGCGAGAGTTGGAGCTACATCTTTGATTATTTCCTTATATGAGTCACGCCAAAATGGAGCCTTTTCGCGTGCATAAAAGTTTCGTGATAAATTTGTTCCGAAACTGAGTTCAAACTCCACTCGTGCACATAATGTGTCGAGTGCCGATAAATGTGGCGCCTCATAATTGTGTTTTTCCGAAACTTCTATGCGATCTGCCAGAGCGGGGAATTTCGTTGCGAATTCACTGAATACAGCGTTTGCGCGTTCTAATGCCAAATCGCGTCCTAATGCGGACGACATTACACCATCGAAATTACGTGAGTAGAATCCTTTTAAACATAATATAGCATCTGGATTTTGAAATAAAAAAAGTGCATACGTTTTAAGTAAATAGTTAGTTGCATCTGCGTTCAGCTTTGAACTTTTTGGCGCAAAAAAAAGCATATCCGGAGCGTTTTGAAATGTAATATGTTCTGAAAAATCGTCAAGTAATAGGATTTTATTTTGCGAAATGGATACGTGAAATTTTGTTTGAGCTGGAGTTAGCTGACTGTTTGATGCTGCTAATAAAAAAATAGGCTGTGTTATGATGCTTATTAAAAAAATTTTTAGCCAATTCTGCAATATCATAATTTCACCTTTAATTAAAAGTTACAATACATAAAATGCCTGACGTCTGTCTTCAAATATATCATTAGCTGGAGTTATTTTTTTATCCAAAGCCATAAGTGGATTAATGTCAGTAGAATAAGCGCAATTGGAATTGGCAGGTGCTTCGAACAGGATGTCACCATTTGGAGAAAAAATGGTGCTCCGTCCTGTAAATGTAACGTCTGTTTTCCCGATTGATTCGGTGCCAATGCGGTTACTTATAACTATAAATATTCGATTTTCCACTGCGCGTGTGAACGAGGCGCGTTGGCAATAAGGTAAAACGAGGTTTGTGCAATGCAGTATAACTTGTGTTCCTGCAAGCGCTAGCGTGCGATATGTTTCAGGAAACATCCAGTCGAAACATATTAGGTTTCCGAATGTCGTTCCGTTAAAAGAAAACGTAGTCAGCGGCAGATTGCCTGGTTCGAAGAAGAGTTTTTCTCTATAGAACAAATGTAATTTGCGGTAGAGGTGGAATTTGCCATCGGGCTCGACGGAATATGCAGAGTTGTAAAGTTTGTTGTCTGCCAGCTCGACGAAACCACCGCAAATAAGGCAATCTTTTTCGCGTGCCCATTTTGCAAATGTTTGATATACTTTGCCTTCACCGGCAATTTCTGCTGTTTGTTCGGCTTCGGTTTTGGATGTGAACAGATATCCGCTTGCGCACAACTCGGGCAAAACGCACACATCGGGTTGGATTGTGTCTAGTAAATACTTAGCCTTCAATAAGTTATCATCGAAGGCACCGATTCGTGGATCGAATTGAACAAAGCCTAATCTCATGTTCCTCCTGCTTCAAAGAATAAAGGAACAACGTGAATAAGCAAGTGAAATCTTACGGCTTTGCTTTTTACTGCTAGTGTGCAAGCAGGTTTGGGTAATTACTGTTTCAATCCACGCGCCCGCATGGGGCGCGACATTATACTGTTGGGGCGTTATGTGCTGTTGATGTGTTTCAATCCACGCGCCCGCATGGGGCGCGACTTTGCCAGCAGTTTATTTTTTTTTGCACTGTCAGTTTCAATCCACGCGCCCGCATGGGGCGCGACATCTTATCGTCTGATACTAATAGATTAATAGCAGTTTCAATCCACGCGCCCGCATGGGGCGCGACCGCCATTGACTTCTGATGACAAGTGCGACTCGTGTTTCAATCCACGCGCCCGCATGGGGCGCGACCTGCCCGATAGTGGCAGCCGCCGCGCGCCTCGAAGTTTCAATCCACGCGCCCGCATGGGGCGCGACTGAAGCACATAGTGAAAACTATGCTGCGTTATGTGTTTCAATCCACGCGCCCGCATGGGGCGCGACTTGGCTCTGTTGTTGGCGGTTTAGTTGCTGCGTGGTTTCAATCCACGCGCCCGCA
>CAYUDB010000239.1:0-3546 GCA_964443405.1 uncultured bacterium
GACAGCAATTTCGGGCGCATTGACAAGGTTTGGGGGCTTTGGGTTTCTCGCGCGAAAACTGTCGATATAGATTTGCCCTATGGCGTTGAGCTCGAAAAGTTCTTCACCATCGCTTTCGATTATGTTCAGCAAAACGCGCAACTTATCGTCAATTTCGCCAATTTCGGCAGATGTGTAAGCTTTCCCTCGCTCAAAATCGACAAAAAGTGCTGCATTTGTGCCAAGCATGTCGTAGTCGAAGGAGATGGGCAAGGGTGGAAAGTCGATGATTTCGGAAAAAAGCTCGTGCTTGTAAAAAACGGGCACGCCCAGTGCCTGACCAAGTATCACTGCCACAGCTATTTGCGCCTTGTAACCGCCTGTGGCGTCGATGGCAATATTCTCAACGCCCACGCGATTGATTATTTTGCCCGCACATCTTACGAGGTTGCGCAAACCTAAACCTTTAAATTTCTTCGGCTCCTTATCTTGAAGATTTTCAACAACTTCAAAATCGATTTGGTTTAGTTTCAGGTCGCGTTTTGAGCGCAGGGTAAAATATTCCTTCAAAAATTTGCCCGTGTTTTCTCCGTCGGGAGTGTCGGACACAAGGAAAAACAGGTTGCAAAGCTGCATCCAGTTTTTGACAACAACCTCTTGAACTGTATTTATTTCGGCTCCGCAGACGCGCGCGCTTGGCTCAACTTTTATGAGTTCCTTTGCGAGAAATTGCCAATTTTGTTCATCGAAATACTTTTTAATCTCTTGCCAATTATCGGGCTTGTTGGGCGTATCGGCTGACAAGCGTTTCAAGTTTCCCGCGAAAAGGCTTGTGCCGACGGTGCAAATTAGGGTGTTTCGTATTGTTTTGTGTGCCATATTTTTACCTGAATAGTTTCTTTAATTTTCGACCGCTCATCCAATGTGTGCTGTCAATAATTGCACAGCCGTTTACTCCCACACTTTCAAAAGCTTTTCTGCCAAGTAGTTGAGGTCTTCGTCGGAGAATATATCGATGACGAGTTTGCTTTTTTTCTTAGCCTTGATTATCTCCACTCGAGTGCCCAATGCCATAGAAAGTTCCTCTTCGAGCGCGAGGTGTTCGACAGTTTTTGTGCTGGTAAGACGCTTTGCTTTATCAGTTTTTTTGTTCACCAAAATCGAGAGCCGCTCCACAGAAAGCCCACGTCGCGCAACCAGCGCCGCCAAACGAATTTGCCTTTGAGCATCGGGTTCTTCCAAAAGGGCGCGCGCATGTGCACCCGAGATTTTTCGTGCTTTAATCATGTCCAAAATCACCGAGGGCAAACGCAAAATGCGCATGGCGTTCGCAACAGCAGAGCGACTTTTGCCCACCTTTTCGGCAATAGCTTCCTGTGTGAGCGCAAATTTTTCGGCAAGCGTGCGATAGGCAATTGCCTCTTCCACAGCATCGAGGTCTTCGCGCTGCAGGTTTTCGACAAGCGCCAAAAATAAAATTTTCTCATCCGAAGGCTTACGTTCGAGCACTATTGCAGGAATTTGTTGCAAACCAGCCAATTTCGACGCGCGCAAACGGCGCTCACCAGCGATGAGCATGTAACCGTTGCGATCGCGAACGACAAGTATTGGTTGCAAAAGCCCCTGCGATTTTATCGACTCGGCAAGTTCGACAAGCGCGGTCTCGTCGAAATCCATGCGCGGTTGCAGCGGGTTTGGAAAAATCTGATCTATTGGAAGTTCGTGTAGAGTGTCTTTGCTTTTGGATGTTGTTTCGTCGAGCACTTCTTCGACAATACCGGCGGGCAATATGGCATCTAAACCTTTACCCAGTCCTTTGCTTTTCGCCATCGATTATCTCCTGAGCCAGTGAAAGATAATTTTGCGACCCGCGCGAAGCTATGTCGAAAAGTATGATAGGCTTTCCGTGCGATGGGGCTTCTGCGAGCCGTATGTTTCGATATACTACGGTTTTGAATACTTTGTCGCCGAAATAATCCGTCGCCGAATCGAGCACATCTTTTGATAAGTTCAAACGTGGATCGAACATGGTCAAAAGCACGCCTTCGATTCGAAGCTGTGGGTTTAGGCTTTGCTGAATGCGACGCAATGTGGTCAATATTTGCGTAAGTCCTTCAAGTGCAAAATATTCGCACTGAATCGGTATGAGAATTGTGTCGGCTGCCACAAGCGAATTTAAAGTTAAAATTCCAAGAGAAGGTGGATTGTCAATTATGATATAATCGTAACTCTCTTTTACTTTTTCGAGGGCATCGCGCAACAAAAATTCTTTGTTGTCACGCTCCAAAAGCTCCACTTGTGCACCAGCAAGGCGTATGTGCGACGGTAAAACCGAAAGTGAGAGCGATTCATCTGCCTGCACTATGCAATCGGGAATCTCAGCCTCACCGAGCAGCACCTCATAAACTGTTGGCTGGCTTTTGGCAATTTTGATGCCCAAACCAGTGGTCGCATTTGCCTGCGCATCCATATCGACGAGCAGTACTTTGCGTTCTGCGGCGGCGAGAGATGCCGCTATGTTTATGGCAGATGTAGTTTTACCCACTCCACCTTTTTGATTCGCTATGGCGATGGTCTTCGACATTCGGTATCTCCGCTGACTTTCAATCTCATAATATTACTTCTCAGTTCCCGAAAATCAAGTTTTTTTGTCGGGTGCCAATTTACACTTTCACTAGCGACATACCACTCAAGCTTGGTAATCTGATGGTAAACTCCCATAACCACGCCAAATCCAACCACTTGCGGGCAAAATTGCTTTTAGATTATCTACTTTGCGAAAAAGCAGCGTGCGAATCTAGTTTTTTACAACAAACGAGATTTCGGAACACAAATCGCAAGGCGGGCATCCGAAAATGTGAACAGCGTTTTCGGGTAAAGTGTAATTGACATCTGTGCCAAAGAATTCACCGCTCAAAGCACATGTGCCCGCAAAAAATACTTTTTCCCAGTGCGAATATTTTTGTAAAAAATCACGCAGTACAAACCTGTTATCGGCACCAGTAATAAGCAGATACGAAGCTTTGCGTGCATTTTTTGTAAAGAGCCAATCATCGTGTGGCTGAGCGAGCAGTGCGCGTGAACAGTGTGCACAGAAGCCCAAATCGAGGTGAAACACAAGTTTTTTTGCCACAATGCGCTCCAATTTTAAAAAAATACCATCGCTATTATGCTCCATGCCACCGAAAAAGCCACAAAAGCTCCCAATGCTAGCTCAAGTTTTATCTTGTGCGAAAAAATCGCGACAGTGCGCAACAAAAATTCGAAAATCACAAACGCGATTAAAAACTTGATAGCGGTAATTGTCCATGCGCCAAAACCTTCGAACAAACGAACGAAAAATAAAGCCACAGATGCCGAAACAAGCAACCGCACATTCGATGCAAGTAGCTGGAACAAAACATTGTCGAAAAAAACAAAACGCTCAGCTTGTGCAATGGCAAACATATTGGAAATCAAAGCTATAGAAAAAAGAATTCCAAACGATGCAGAAATTTCGAAAAGTATGAGCACAAAATGCGTCTCACGCGTTGAAAAAAAAGCTGCGGCAGTCGGAATTGAGGCGCA
>CAYUDB010000240.1:0-3542 GCA_964443405.1 uncultured bacterium
ACTGCAGTTTTCGAGCCGAACGACGATGCCAAAGTTTTTTTGCGCTCCATCGACATCGAAGATGACGAGATAATCATATCTCGAAAACTCACCGCCAGCGGCAAAAACCGGTTTTCACTCAACGGCGAGCTTTCCAATGCAGAGCAAATTAAAAATCTCGCTCGCTTTCTTGTGGATATGCACGGGCAACATTCGCATCAACAGCTTTTCGACTCGGCTTATCATCGTGATGTCTTCGATGAATTTGCAAACACCCTCGACATGCGCAAAAGCTTTGCAGAGAAATTCGACACCTTTACAACCTGTCGCACAAAACTCGAGAACCTCAAAAAAGCCTTTGAACACAACGAACAACAACTACGCCTCGCAAAATTTGAATACGAAGAACTAAGTGCGTCCAATCTCCATTCCTCAACCGAAGACGAAGATATCGAAAAAGAGCTTTCCACCATCGAAGCCGCAGAAGCCATTATAGATTTTGCCCAAAAACTCGAGCACGCAACTATCAGCTCCGAAAAAAGCTTATCCGACATTGCGGGTGAACTCAAAACCGAAGCACTTCGACAAAAAAATTTGCCAAATGCCGAAACCATAATTGAGCTTCTAGACACTGTGCTCGCTGCAGCATCTGAGCTTGGTGACATAGCCGACAATATCAAAAACATCGATTACAGCCCACGCAAAGCCGACAAACTCCGCAGCCGCGCGAACACTCTCGCCGACCTCAAATATAAATATCGCAAAACTTTGCCAAAACTTATTGAGCATTTCGAAGCCCTCGAGCAAGTATTTGCAAACTGCACAGATTACCCTACACAAATTGCCGAAACCGAATCTGAGCTTAAAATTGCAATAGAAAATGTTCAAGCACTTGGGCAAAAGCTTTCACAAACTCGAATGCTGACCGCAGCAATTTTCGAAAAACGCATGGAAGACGAATTGAAACAACTTGCCTTCGAAAACCCAACTTTCAAGCTTCAAGTAACACAACGCAAAACTACCGATAATTGTTTCAAAATCGATGGCAACAGTGTTAGCGCCGACAAAACAGGTTTCGATGATGTGGAATTTCTATTTTCGGCAAACCCTGGTTTTGCACCCGACGCACTGCGAAAGGTGGCTTCGGGCGGTGAGCTTTCGCGAATAGCACTTGCACTCATGGCGCTTTCACCGAAGGCGGGTATTGCATCTTGCACGTTCTTTGACGAAATCGACACAGGTATCGGCGGCATGACGGCACTTGCTGTAGCTCAAAGATTACGCGCAATTGCCGAACAAACACAAGTTTTAGTAATCACACATTTACACCCAATTGCCAAAGCCGCCGAATACCACATCGCCGTAGCAAAAAGGCAAACCGAAACGCAAACATTTGTTGTAGCCAAAAATCTCGCAGCCAAAGTCGAACGCGAACAAGAATTTGCGCGTATGATGTCGATGGAGGCAACATAGATGAATGTGCTAATCGTCAACACATTATACTACCCGCAAGGTGGTGCTCACGTATATTGCCTCAATTTGGCAAAAGCACTCGAAGCCTCCGGGCATAAACCCATGCCTTTTGCCATGAATTCTCCACAAAATCTGCCATCAGAGTATTCAAAATATTTTGTGAAAAACTTCGACTTTCGCAAAAAACTTTCAGATAAAAGTGCGAAAAACATTTGGCGTGTTTTTGCGCGCACATTCTCATATTCTGAGGCGCGCGAGAATATGCGTTTATTTTTGCGAGAAAATGACGTTGACATCATACACTTAAACAATTTTTTACATTACATAACACTTTCCATCATTGACCCCATAGTTGAGGCAGGCAAACCCATAGTCTGGACACTTCACGATAGTGTTTTGGTGTGCCCAAACACCAATCTTTTCGACGAAAAACGCGATCACCCTTGCACACTGTGTTCATCTGCACTGCGCAGAGCGATTTTGCCACCTCTCGTGGGATGCAAAAAAAAATCTTACAGTGCAAGCGCCATAGCTGCTTTAGAATCCATATACTTCAGTGCAAAAAATGTGGCAAAAATTCCACATTTTTTTGTAAGCCCGAGCGCTTTCCTGATCGAACAACACAGACGCATGGGCTTCGACACGTCACGCTTTGTAAAAATCCCAAATTTCATCGATACCACAGCCTTTGTGCCAAATTATGAACCCGGCAACTATTTGCTCTTCTTGGGGCGTTTGTCGCGCGAAAAAGGCATAGCGCTCGCAGTCGAAGCAGCCGCACGAATGAACTATCCGCTTGTAGTTGCTGGCGAAGGCTTTATGCACGACGAACTACAGTCGTTTGTCGATAAAGTTAAAGCTCCCGTAAAATTTACTGGTTTTCTCTCTGGCAATGAGCTTAAAGCACTCATAGCCGGAGCAAGGGCAATTATTGTTCCATCATCATGTTACGAAAATAATCCGCTAACAGTACTCGAAGCTTTCGCTTCGGGTAAAGCTGTTTTCGGATCGAATATCGGCGGCATTCCGGAGCTTGTCGATGACACTGTTGGCGGACTTTTCGAGCCTAACAACGTAGAATCACTTGTCGATGTTTTACAGCGTAATCTATTTGATGACAACAAAATACGCAACATGGGCATCAATGCACGCACACGCGTAGAGCAAAAATACACTCCAAACAGCCATTTAACCCAGCTTCTAGATGTTTTTTCGAAAGCGATAGACGATAGTAAAATGAGGTAACTCAAAAGTTATTGAGGAAACAATGAAAAAAACTCGTGTTGCAATATGCCAAATAAACGTTACTGTTGGCGATTTCGACAATAATGTGCACAAAATTTGTGAATATATTAACCTCGCAGCACAATACAACGCCGATATAGTAGTTTTTCCCGAGCTTTGTATTTGCGGATACCCGCCTGAAGATCTTCTACTTAAACATGATTTCCTCGAAGCAACAAACAATGCACTTACCGAAATCGCAGAATACAGTTCAGAATTTCAACTTGTAACTATTATAGGATACGCTGAACATTTTGAAGGAAAAATATATAATTCTGCTGCAATAATTCACCACGGACAAATATATGAACCATATCGAAAAACATATTTGCCAAATTACGGCGTTTTTGATGAAAAACGATACTTTTCTGCAGGCGAACAAGTAATTGTTTACGCTACAACCGATTTCACTTTTGGAGTGGGCATTTGCGAAGATATTTGGCACCCCGAGGGACCACTTTTTTCAATGTGTGCAAATGGCGGCTGCGAAATATATTTTAATATAAATGCCTCTCCATTTGCATTAAAAAAACAAAATATTCGCGAAAACATGATTTTCACACGTGCTTACGATAATATAATCCCCATAGTATATGTAAATTTGTGCGGTGGACAAGATGAGCTTGTTTTTGATGGGCATTCTTTTGTTTGCGCGTCTTCAGGTGACATTGTTTTTCGTTGCCGCGGATTCGAGGAACAATTCGCCTGCATTGATATATCGCTCGATGAAACCAGACGCGCACGGCTAATGGAAAACCGCCGCAACGACATGCTTCAGATGAACATCGCGAAAAACTGCAAACGCG
>CAYUDB010000241.1:0-3526 GCA_964443405.1 uncultured bacterium
ACAACGCCTTGGATCGATGGGAGCACAATAACAGTTCGGCTCATTTCTGCGCGCGACAGAACCGGAACCGCAGCAATAGGTTTGCCCGTCGAGCGCACTTTTCGAGCCGATTTTTCTCCGCCACAGGCATTTTTGCTCTCGCCACACGATGGCAGCATAATCGCGCAACCCGATACCACCGTTCGCATTCGCCTCACCGACGCCACATCGGGAGTAAACACATCGACCATTCGCATAAGGCATGGCGCGCGCATAATTTCATATTCGCCCGCAACAATGCGTTTTTCGGGCGACACACTTTCCTTTCGCCTAAGCGATGTGGGCATAGTGCCGACAGATGGCGAGACACTACGCCTGTGTTTACAAAATACCGCAGACCGTGCAACACTATGCGAACCGAACGTCTTAGTGCCGCTGTGCTTTTCGCTTGTTTTCGACTATCGCGGACCTGCAGTGAACTTAGTTTTTCCTGCCGAATCCACTTTTTCGAGCTGTACAGACAGCGCCATTGTTTGGTATTTGTGGGATGCAGCAGGTATCGACAGTGGGTCGGTGCGTGTTTCTATCGATGGACGCGAAGTCGATCTATCATCGCCGCAGCTTTCTTATGCGGGCACTTTCCTCGTGTATAACCCCGATGCATCTTTCGAAGTCGGTAGGCTTTTGGAGCTTACTGTGCTCAGCGCAAACGATGTTTCGGGCAACAGCATAGCGCCCTACCTTCGTTTTGCGGGCTTCGACACTTTACCGCCGACACTCACAAATGTCCATCCAGCAGCGAGCGAAACCATAACAGTGCCATCACCGATTTTCACTGTGCAAATATTCGACGACGCAGCAGGTGTTTTTGCCGATTCGATAACCCTCATTGTGAACTCGAGCGAAACGCTTTCGATAGCGGCTTCGGAGCTGAGCTTTGTTGCAAACACTTTACGCGCCGATTTTGCGACATTGGGCATTCGTCTTGCAGATGGCGAAGATACACGAATTTGTGTGCACAATGTTCTCGACCGCGCACAAAACTGCGGAAATAATCGAGCAGCTGTATTTTGCACATCCTTTCACGTTATTTCGGGGGCAACAGCGGCACGGCTGGTTAGCCCACCAAATGCGAGTGTCAGCTCGTGCCCAGCCGAAAGCGTTTGCATCGAGCTAATCGATGCAGATGGCATAGACCGCGCCCAAACTTTTATCGACATCTCCGACGGGACATTTGCTTTAAACTCACCACAGTTTTTCGACCACGACGAGAGCACATTTTGTTTTGTGCCCACGCCACCATTTGCGCATGGCGATGACATTCGCGTGCACGTAAACACCGTAACCGACCTTCTAGGCAATGTCGCAACATCTTTCCCCGAATGGCACATAAACTTCGACACGCAGGCACCGCAAATTTCCATAATCTCCGCTACAGGCACATTTGCCGAAAGCATTTTCGTCTTCGACATAACCGACACACCTGCTGGCAACGATAACGCATTTTTGCACGCCACAGTGAACTCATCGAGCGCCGATATCACTTTACTAGACGGGCATTTCACAATTGACCTTGCGAGTTTTGCCTTGCCCGAAGGTGCTGGCGTAAGCGTATGCATTTTCGCGCGAGATCTCGTTACTTTTTGCGCGCCGAACGATACAATAGTTTGCGACACATATATTTGGGATTTCACACCACCTAGAGCGGTTTTGCTTACACCATCGGCAGGTACAATTTCCTCATGTGCGGCACAAAAAATATTATGGCGCGTGCTTGATGCGTCATCAATAGCAGATGCGCGCGCAATTTGCAATGGCGAAACACTTTCGCTGGGCACATCAGAATTTTACGCACGCGGCGATACATTGATTTGCGCGCACACAGGCATTGCCCACGGCGACACAATATCGGCACAGCTGATATACATTCGCGACGCTGCTGGCAACGAGGCATATTTGACAGCTGGCACATATTTTGTCGCCGATTTTATCCCGCCGACACTTTCAAGCGCCATGCCCGCCGAAGGCAGCACAATTGCTTCTCCATCGCCAGTGTTCAGGTTATTTTTGACCGACACGCCTGCGGGAATAAACGCGGCATCCATTTCGGCAACTTTAAACGGCACGGGTATCACAGCGAGCTGGAGTGGCAGCTTTGTTTTGATCGATTGCGGGGCAAGCGGTATTGTTTTTGCAGATGGCGATAGCGTTGAACTATGTTTATCCTGCACCGACCGCAGCACACTCTGTGGGGCAAATATATTATCCCACAGGTGTTTACGTTATTACATATCACTTACGGCGCCATTTGCCGAAATCATATCACCGCAGGTGGGCGAATTTGTTTCATGTGCTGCAGGCGAAGCGTTTGTGCGCATGTTACTCACCGATGCTGACGGCATTGACAGCACAAGCGTAATTTTCTCTTTCGACGACGACACTTTCGCCATCGATGCGCCCGAACTTTTTTACAGCAGCGATACCTTATTTTTTGCGCCCGAGTCTTTGCCCGAAGGCGAGCATTTTTGCACGCTTTTGGCTGCCGCCGACATGCATGGAAACCATTTACCGTCCGAAATCGCATGGAATTTCACAGTCGATACAACGCATGGCAGTGTGGGTGCAGTTTTTCCTCCTGCGGGGGCAATAGCGACCCATGTGGATTCGATTTCTGTAGAAATTTTCGACACAGGTGCCGGCATCGACACAGCTAACACGCGTTTTCAAGTTAATGGCACGATTTTTGAGCCATCAGCCCTAATTTGGCGTGGCTCACGTGCGGTTTTAATCGATAGTTCATTTGCTGAGCTTGATGGTGAAATAAACATTTGTATTTCGGCACCAGATTTGGTAACGCTTTGTGGTGCAAACACTTTCGATACATGTTACTCTTTTAGCATCTCGAGCGAACGCACTTTTGCCGAAATACTTTTTCCACAACCCTCGCAGATCATCTCATGCCAACCACCCGACGCACAAATTCGCGTAATTCTCCATTCGCCAACAACTTTCGCGCTAACAGACATAGACTTTCGAATCGACGGCGATGTGCGTACAGATTTTTCACTTGCGGGCGACACATTGATCTTTGTGCCCGACGAAACCTTTGCGCATGGAGAAACCATATCGGTGCATTTAAATGCTATTGACTTGGCAGGCAACGAGTTAGAACTTCCGCTCGACTATTATTTCGTTATCGATTTGCTACCACCAAACGTAACCGATGTTGTTGCCTGCGCCGAAACCATACGCGCTACAGTTACTGATTTCCCTGCAGGTATCGATACTGCAACGATTTACACAGCTTTTACCACAAATGCCGAAACTCTAATTGTGCCACACATTTTCGAGGCAGGCACACTTACCTTTGTTCGTCCTGTGGAATTTGGCGCACTTTCGTGTGGTGAAACTCTGCGTGCAATTGTAAGGCTTTCAGATGCATCAACTGCTTGTGCGGCAAATGCTTTTGCACAAAGTTACACATGCGTAGCGCCATCACTCGAAATTATCAACATTTTTGACGGCGCGGTTACAAGCTGCGCGAGAC
>CAYUDB010000242.1:0-3511 GCA_964443405.1 uncultured bacterium
CGTGGGGAACGTTTACGGTTCTGCTCGCGGAGCAAAGGTCGAAAATATGCGTCGGCACGAGCTTTTTATGCGTAAACTTTGGGAACAAACTCCACATCCGCCCACGCTTCTCTATTCTTCGCCAAGCTCCAATTCCTTTTAGCGTTTTCTTCACAAATCTCACGTGCATGCTGTCGCGCACTCACTTCACTGTTGCCTGAAAGGCGCCACGGCGTCTGGTCTGCATCACCATTGGTAGTGTGAACTTTTTTCGGCGAAAAAGAAACACCAAGCTTTCGCCTGGCGTTTCTTCACAATCTCATATGAAAAGGCGCTGCCGCCCGTAGTCGCTTAAAAGGTGCAACTTCGTCTGCCGTGCTGGCGCCACCAGATTACTCAGCGAGAAGCTTGGCAATCCAGTTGTCGAAAACTGCCTCTTCTTGCGCTCCAATTATTTTCTCACGGATAACACCCTTCTTATCGACGATAAAAGTGGTGGGTATGGCAGAAAACTGCCCAAAAATCGCTGCCGCTTTTTGCGGTCCTCCGGCATAGAGGATGGGATAATTAACATTCATGCCCTTGCAAAAAGTGCCAACTGCAGAAGCAGATAAACCTTCGTCCACACTGACGCCTATCATGATGAAATCCTTGCCTTCGTATTTTTTGACAAGGTTGATAAAGCTTGGTAGTTCTTTTTTGCAAGGCGAACACCATGTTGCCCATAGGTCGATTATCATCACTTTGCCCTTGTGATCGGCGAGGTTGAAAGTGGTGCCATCGACGTTTTCCATTGTGAAAACTGGTATAGTGCCTTTGTCGGCTGCTGGCACCTGTTCTTGTGCTTGCGTTTGCGTTTGAGCTTCATCTGTTTTTTTGCCACCGCAACCAACGAAAATAAGAAGAGCCGTAAGAGCTATGCCGAATGCAATTTTCGTTTTCATTTGTATTAGCCCTCCAAGGCTGCTTTGATTTTGTTTTCGATTGCGGTTTTGGGAACTGCACCCACAATTTGCGAATGAGGCACACCATTTTTGAAAACAAACAATGTGGGAATGCTCATCACTTGATATTTTGTGGCAGTCATCGGGCTTACGTCAACGTTGACCTTGAAAACAGAAATTTTTCCCGCATAATCTTTAGCTATCTCCTCTACAACAGGTGCGACCATTCGACACGGTCCACACCAATCGGCGTAAAAATCCACAAGCACAGGTACTTGCGATTCTAACACCATGTGCGAAAAATCAGCATCGGAGATGATTGTTACGTTACCCACTTTTCCTCCATGTTTTGTTTTTTGTTTCGTTCTCGATGATTAATTTTTGAAAAAACATCTCAAAAACCTACGATAAAAAATGCACGAGATAAAAATCACTTGCATAATGGTGCAATCACGTCGATGGTTTTTGCGATAATGGTTTTCCAACTAAGCTCCGCTTCAACATATTTACGTGCAGCGATTTTTTTCTGTGCAAAATCGGTGTCGGTGATAATCTGTTCCATAGCATAGGCGATGTCAGATTGTTTTGAACTGCGCGACGCAAAAGCAACACTATTGGCAAATAGCTCATCGAACTCTGGAGTATAAGTTATGAGTGTAGGCACAGCACATGCGGCATTGTGATTCACTTTGACCTGCCAACAGAATGGCGCAGTGCGTTCCTCCATAATGCCAATTCCACAGTCGAAAGCACGAATGTAACTATCACTTTTTTCGATGAGCACCGGTGAAACTAAAAGGATCCTATCCTTGTGTGGCGATCTCTCAATTCGCTCTCGAACAATGCGCAAATCTTGCCCCGAACCGCCAATAAAAAGCCCTACATGAGAAAATTTCGCACATACATTCTCAAAAGCTCCAATTACTTCGGTAAGTTTGTGCCAAGGGTACATTGAGCCAATATAACCGAACCAAAATGCTATTTGCGCAGGAAATTCAAGCTTTTGCCGAAGAGCGTGCACATCTGGTTCGGGTGAAAAACGTTGTAAATCTGCACCGCTCGGTATGTGAACGAAATTGTTCTCGGGTATTGAAAAAAGATTGCTGTAATATTTGCCTATAGCATTTGTAACAACTACATTTTTTGTAGCTCTCGATATTCTCCGCCTTATGCAAAATAGACGATCCCAAAAATAACTCAACTTGTATGCCATGCGCGGCATTTGTTTCATCTCTATGTAATACAATCCGTTATGCTCGATGACATAGGGGATTTTGCATTTGTATAGGTAATTTGTCAAAAAACTTGCGCGAGGATAATCACGGATGTAACACATCTGAGGTATGCGGGCGAGTTTGCGCAAATATGCCACCGCACGGCGCTCGAAAAAAAATGAGTTTTCCATACCGAATTCATGCACTTCGACATTGGGATGGAAGGCGCGGTTGCCTGCAGAACGTGTGAGAAATAGTATATTGATACCGGCAGCAGCCAAACCGTTGACTGTTTGGGTAACATGTTCGGTAGCGGCGGTGTTTCCGCGCAAATCGAATGTCGATATGTAGGCTATGAAAAGTTTTTCCATCTTCGCACCTTTAAACTCTCAAGTAAGCAAAAACAGAGCGCAAGTCAACGAAATAATATTTTCGGCAAAGGTAAATTAACTTTTTGATTACCAATATAATAGCATATTATAACCCCGTTTGAACACCGCGTAATAAAAATTATAAACCCGTTTCGAGCTTATATCGATCTTCAATAAATGGGCTTCGGCTAAATTAAAAAAATCTTGACTTGCAAATAACACAGTTTAGATTAGTATGTTTGCGAGCACAACCATATTTAGGGGGGTTATAAGAGGATGCGCACCCGGGACTTAGAAAAATTTAAGAAACAGCTGTTGCAAATGCGCGAGAGGCTCTTGCGCGAGTGGTCGGCGTTCGAAAAAAATCAAATGTCTCAAAACTTCAAAGAAAATCTCGGGCAAGTTTCATCTTTCACCACGCATCCCGCCGATATGGGCAGCGTTACCGACGAACAGGAAAACGCTTTCATCCTTGCGGGACACGGAAGAGAACTTCTCGAAGCTATCGATAGAGCCATTGAGCGCATTGAAGACGGCAGCTTTGGCAAATGCGGAAACTGCGGAAAAATCATCGATAAAGATCGCCTTAACGCTGTGCCATATGTAGATTTCTGCATAGACTGTCAAGAGGAAATCGATAGCCGCGAAGAAGAATAGCGCCTTCCCCACTTTCTCCACCACAAACTCAAAACCGCAATTGCGGCAAAAAGGCGGTTATTTATGCCCGAACAGAAGAAACCACCAATGCTCGCCTCACCAAAAATGGGCGGTAGCATTCTTATTTGGATATTAGTTTTGGCTGTAGTGCTCATTGTTTCAAATTTTCTGGGCACCTCGCGTGCGCAGAAAGCCGAACTTAGCTACACTGAGTTCTTACAAAAAGTAAACAGCGGAAAAATTGCCAAAGTTCACTTCAAAGGCAAAAAAATAACTGGCAAATTTGTATCACCCGAAAAAATACCCATCGGCAAAACCTCAAAAGCACAAGAATTTTCCGAATTTG
>CAYUDB010000243.1:0-3495 GCA_964443405.1 uncultured bacterium
GAACAGGTTACGGCGTTTATGCAAAATCGGCGCCACCTGCATCACCCACATCATCGGGCAACCGCTGGGGCGGATATTTCGAGGCGACAGGCGCTTCTGTCAACGTCTCCGACGGCAACAATTACGGCATCGAAGCCCGCGCAACAGGCAGCGCGAACAGTTCTTATGCAGTCCACAACTATGCTGTCAAATGCTCAACCTACAATAGCGCAGCAGGTGGCGGCACCACGAACAACAGTTACGGCGTTAAAGCCAATGTTTACGCAAATGGCGTGTGGAATACCATGAACACCTATGGCATACGCGCAGACGTCGCAGGTAACGCGTCTTCGGGCACAACAAATAACTACGGTGCCTATTTTGGGCTAACCGGCGGAACTGCAGGCACATCAAAACACTACGGCATCTACACAAATGTCGCGGGTGCCGACACAAACTACGGCGCTTATTTTGTCACAACATCAGCTGCGAGCGATTTTTCCCTTCGACTCACTGGCGATTTTTACAATCAGCAAACAAATTCTTCTGCTACAACCTCTGCAATTTCGGGCACATACACCGTTAAAACAAGCTCCACCGTAGTTTATCGCACAGGTAGCTCGATTGTTGTGAACGCCATGTGGTCGGGCACAACTACGTCGTCAAACGACATTCGTGCGAAAATCACCCGTCAAGATGGTGCTGGCACCGAAACTGATGTCATTTGGGCGGCACAGGGACCATACAGCTCAAGTCGTTTTGTGAACCTATCGCTCGTTTGGCGCGATACCGGCTTAACTGACGGCAACACAATCACCTACCGTCTCTACATCGACAGCAATGGCGGCACATTGAGCAACGAAAACTACATTATCGTGCCCATGCTCATCAAGGATTAGGCAGCGGAGCCTGCGTTTCAGCACCACTGGCGCTTACCTTTCAAGATTTGGTTACACCGAAAATCTTAGTTAGTAGGGCGGCTTAGCCGCTGATAAAAGCGCCAACTGGCGTAGGCGGCATAGCCGCCGGAGGCACGCCGATGCGTGCGTGCGGCTTGGCTTTCGAGGATTTCTACTTAACAATGCAAATAAACCCATCTACAATAATTAATGCAAAGCGCGTAGCGGCAATTGTTTCTCAAATTACGCCACACGATTTGCCAAAAGCATTTGAAGTACTGCTTGCTCAGAAGATGCGTCGTCATTTTGCAACGTTTGATGACGTGAATTTGGAAAAATTGCGAAAATTCTCGCATGTGGATAGGCAATTTGAGCTTTTGTGCGAGAAAATAGCCAATGTGCAAAAGAGCAATTTTTCGATTGTGCAGGCATTGGCGGCGTGTTCGTCTTGTGCATGCCCGCTTGTTGTGATTTCACCACAGGCGCGTGCGGCGATAACGCCTTTTGTGCAAATGTATTATCGCGGAAAAATTGATGAGGATGGACGCAAACTTGCATTTTTGCTTTTCGACCTTGAAGATATACAGGCGCAGCTTTTTGCCGAAAGTTTTTTGCACGCGCAGGCAGTTTTCACCGCCAACACTGCCGAAGAAGCGAGTGCAGCTTTCATTGAAACGCGAATTGCCGCAAAAAATGCGCTGCAAAACAAATTGTGGCGTTACGGCGATGGAAAAACTGGCGACATATTTGCCGGCATTGCGTGCTTATTGCAACCCGCGCTTAAAGCACACCTTGTGCCCACCGATTTCGATATGCCTTTTTGGGCACAAATTCCATTCTTGGTTTTTTCTTAGGCACGCGGCGCCTTACCTTTCAAGATTTGGTTACACCGAAAATCTTAGTTAGGTAGGGAGGCGTAACCGCTGACAAAAGCACCCACTGGCACAGGCGGCATGCCGACGTTTATAAAAATGCTTTGAGAGATAGTTGAGAAGAAGTATTTTAAGAATATGTTCTGCGGCAATCGTAAAAGTAGGGCGCCGCAAAACAATATGACATACAAACACGTGGAGAGGGCGGTGCAAGATGCCGCGCGCTGCACAAATGCCTAGTCAAACACGGGCGATATTCGCATGTGCACAAGCGGAGGAAAAATGAGTAGCTCAAAAATCACAGTTCGCACCATTCGGCAGAAGAAAGGTGCACAAGAAAAAATTGCTGCACTCACTGCTTACGATTATTTTACAGCGAAATATCTGGATGAAGCAGGAGTGGACATTTTGCTAGTTGGCGATTCGGTAGAGATGGTATTGTATGGCTCGCCAACAACCCTCACCGCAGATATTGCTAAAATGGCATATCACACGCAGGCAGTGAGCCGTGGCGCAAAAAATGCGCTTGTTGTTGCCGATTTACCATTCGGCACTTATTCTACACTCGAAAATGCAATGCACAATGCGGCAATTCTCATGCGTGCTGGCGCTGCCGCAGTGAAATTTGAGGGCGGAAAATTTTTTGCGCCAATTGTTCAAGCCCTGTATGAAAACGGCATACCTGTTATGGCGCATATCGGCATGTTACCTCAGTCGATAAATAAAATTGGTGGCTATCGCACTCAAGGAAAAACCGAGCATGCGGCAGCTATCTTAATCGAAGATGCACAAGCACTTGCCCAAGCAGGCGCTTTTGCTGTGGTTCTCGAAAAAGTTTGTCCGCAAACGGCAGCCCAATTGACAACAACAGTGGATATTCCAACAATTGGCATAGGTTCGGGTGGCGATTGTGACGGGCAAATACTGGTAATTAACGACATTCTAAGCACTTTCGATACCTTTGTGCCATCTTTTGTAAAACAATATGACGATTTGAAAACGCGCACAATAGAAGCGGCACGCAATTATGTTCGCGAAGTTCGGGCAAAAAATTTTCCTGGAGATAGAACATGAAAAACATCATTTGGCTTTCATTAATTGTTGTTATTGTTGCAGTTATGCTTGTAATTGCAGGTTGTACAGGCACAGACCCAGATGATAATCACAATATTGACCCGCCCGACACCTCATCTGTCGATACAACAACGCCAAACCCTTCGGGCATGGGCACTTTCGATTCAATTGCACGAATTCCGCTATCGAATATGCTTGCTTATGGCGCAGTGGCAAAAATCTCATCGGGCAATGTTTTGGCTTTTGCGGGCAGCTATGCCGTGTATTTATACTCCCCATCGACGCCCGAAAACCCTGCTTTATTGGGCAGCAAAACTTATTCTTCTCGAATAAAAGCCATCGCCGCGCACGATAGCTTTGTTTACGTGGGTTTGGAAAACAAGCAGGTGAAAATTCTAAACATATCGAATCCTGCAACACCTGTCGAACGTGGAACTTATACTTTGCGCATTCAGCCCGATCACATCTGCTATGGCGACGATAAACTTTTTGTGGCACATGGTAATAGCTCAAGTTTCGGTGTCGCCATCGATGTTTCGAACCCCACTGCACCCGATTCGGCATATCAAATTCCCGTGCAATTCATGCGTGGTTGTTTTGTAAATAACATTCTCTATTGTACAAACGAGCGCGGTGGTGGAGTTTACATGCTCACAATAACCGACACTGCC
>CAYUDB010000244.1:0-3492 GCA_964443405.1 uncultured bacterium
ACTGCGAGAAATATTGGAAAAATGAAGTTTTTATAAATTGCTCTTTGAAAAGTTAGTGGTAAATTTGCATGATAAACCGCACAAAAACACAACGATGATAACACACGCACGGCATTTGGCTTTTGCGCTTGTTTTTGTGCTCGGCTGCTGTTTTGCACATGGCGCAGGTGGTTTCACACTCTCTCCCGACTGGCATCAAACCGAGCTTTTGCAAGAACTCGAATTGCGCGGAAAGCTTCCCATCCTCAAATCAATGTATCCCTATTCCGTATCCGACGCGGACGCGGCTTACGCTGACGATAGCACCGCTTTTTGGTGCAATAACATGCGTCGCATATGCTCGATTTTCGAAACTCGTGAGCGCGGAATTGGTTTTCTCTGGACACCCGGCGTATGGGGCAAAGCAGGCGAAGGCATATCGAGCAAAAATTATGGCAAGATGCGCTTTGGCATGTGGGGAACTTACGCCAACTGGCACATTTTTGGTTCATATCGCCTCGATAGCGGCTATTACGATGAACCCGATTATGTCGGCATGCGTTGGGAACGCGCAGCTGGCAAATCCGACCAAACATATGCACTTTGGAAAAACGATTTTGCCTATTTCAAGCTTGGCAAGGATTACCTTGGTTTTGGACGTGGCATGGCTCTTAGCGGTGCAAAACCTTTCGAGCGTTTTGCGGCAGGTGTAAAGTTTGGCAGTCATGTGGGTGTCGATTGGTCGGTTGGGCAGCTCGACGAATTTTGGGAACAGCAAACCGATGGCACACGCAAAATATTCAACCGTTACCTTGCGGCACATCGTGGTTATGTGATGTTCAAGCATTTGGAAGTTGGCTTTTCGGAATACATGCTTTTCGGTGGCGAGGGCAGAAGCATCGAAATGTATTATTTGCTACCATTATATATATTCCACGGCGAGCAGCTGAACCACAAATGGAACGATAACACTCTCTGGAGCATCGACGCGAAATTTCTATTGCCGCCTGTGCGAATAGCGGGGGAGTTCATCATCGATGATTTGCAAATTGAAGACGAGTACGCAGGTGATCGTGAACCACCACAGTTTGGCTATGCAGTCGAGGCGAGTTATGGTGTTACGGGCGAGCGGCTTTTCATAACACCCAAGCTTCGCTACGAAATGGTGCGAAACCGAGTTTTCAATCAGAACATCGATTTCAATCGCTTTGTTTACGAAAACTCACCACTTGGCGCGCAAAATGGCTGCGATTACGATATGCTTTCGCTGGGCACCTCAATAACAGGCAAAAAATGGTTTGGCAATGCGCAAATTTATCACAAACGCAAGGGCGAAGGCAGAGTTGACGACGAATGGACTGAACCGTGGATAGATGACCCGAGTTGGTCGGAGAACTTTCCATCAGGTGTTGTTGAGAAGAGCTTGGGCTTTTCGCTTTCGGCGCACGCAAATTTTCTCGATTGGAACTATTCTAAGGCTTCTGGCAGGTTTGAAACAGGCATTTTTGCCAAAATAGAAAACGTAGAAAATTTTGAACATAATTTGGGCAATAAAAAAAATATTTGGGAAATTCGCCTCGAATGCGAGGCTCAGTTTTGGGCTAAGGGCTTTCTACAATAAAGTTTTGCTTGACACTCTATGAAACGGGGGTATTTTGAGAAATGATTTTATCGAGAAAAAAAAATGATTACCAAAAAGCCCTTGACAAAGGATGTGGAGGTATTTAAATTCCAAAAACGTCTTTATAGGCGGTAATTTATTTGTATTCGGCGGCTTTTTTGATGGCAACTGAAAAAAGCATTTTCGCCGTTTGATGTGTTTATCAGTTGCGAGCACAAGAAGTTCAAAAACTTAATTAAAGGAGGTAGGTAGTGGTTAAATCAGAAGGCACTCTTCTGAGGCGAACAAAAAGGTTAACCAATAGCCCAAAGGAGAGGATTATGAGAGGTAGAGGAGCAGCTGTTGTAATGCTGATCAGTTTGCTGTTCTGCTCGGCGCTGTTCGCGCAGACCGGCAGCGACTGGCAGTACTTCAACATCTTCAACCTCGTGCAGGCTAACCCCGCATATCCCGGTGGCGGACCCGGCGGGGCAGCACGAATCCCGAGCTGGTACAACACACCGTTCACAACGGTATCCAGCTTCACACCCCCTCGTATAAACAACTGGTATGGCTTCATGGATCATACCTTGTCTATCGAGGAAACCCCGGTATACGGACTTGCCGGAATCGATTTGGAAACACAGGTTGACGAGGATCTTATCCGCGTGAGAACCGACCGCGCTATCATGAGAATGGACCTCCGCGCGGCGACAACCCCCATCAAAATTACCGGTCTTAAAGTGACCGTTTGGGGCACGCAAGATTTCGATCCCAACGAAGACCTTGCTCCAATTCATCCGGACGAAGCCCTTGCTGAATTCGGTCAGTACATTTCGCACAACCCCGACTCAGCAAAGAACTACTATACCGGCGTTCAGTTCTACGTTGACGAAAGAGCTTCGGCTCCCGGCACACCTGGTGCACCTGGTTTGTCCGATATTTTCGATCAAACCGACATCAATGCCGTTGTCGAACAGCTCGGTATTGTCAACAGAGTTTACACAGTTGACGCAGGTCTTCCTACACAGCGCATTTGGTCATACGATCCTACGATGACCTTCGCAGGTTATGCAGGCGACGCTGCAATCAACATCTACGAATGGGACAGAGTTGCGACTTTGGATATCGTCCGCGATGGCCATCAATTCTATGGCTGGCAGACGACAGTCTTCTTCCAAAACTCCATCACCATCCCTTCGGATGTGGACTTGGATGAGCCACTTCCGTTCAAGAGAATTTGGGTAGTCTTGCAGACCGCCGGCTGCCACAGCTGCAACGAAGCTGGTGGCGGTATCGAGGGTATTTCCAATCGCGATACCTTCTTCGTCGGTTTCACAGGTCCCAATGACTTCTACTGCTACTTCGACGACGATGCCAATCACATCGCAATGGCTCCTTTGGGTCATGTCGAAGTGAGACCCGACAATGCTGCACCTACACTTCCCGAAGCACAACGTTGGGCACGCAGTGAGCCGCTTTACGGTCAAGATACAATTCCGCCCTACATCTATTCATTGTATCCCGACAACCGCATCGGCTCGAACGGTCCTCATTCAGATGTTTTCGGCATTGACGGCATGGGTCCCGAAGGCTATCTCATCGATCCCGACACGGATCATGAGTGGAACTCCGAGCCATCTAAGCCTAACGATGTCGATCAATACGTCTACACAGCCGACTCCACGCAGTTTATCTCCTTCAAAGTGAAGGATCAGCAAACTTGTATCGATTACGTTATCGTCGAACTCCGCTATCTCAATGGCGGCGGTTTCCCGTGCAGAATCGACTCCATCTTCTTCTGGAATCCAATGGAATTTCCAGAACACGGACCAGCAACATGTTTGCCCACAACCTATTCTCCGCCAATCACCCAAAACGGTGGCAACGGAACAGGCTGGCTTGGTGCAATC
>CAYUDB010000245.1:0-3465 GCA_964443405.1 uncultured bacterium
GAACAGGAATTCCAAAGTTTTATATTGCATATGCTTAATAGTACTATACTATTGTTAATAAAATATTTAATCTAAACACTTAAAGTAATTTATTATTTTCTTATAGCAACTTATTATTTTCAAATTTGTTACGAATAATTTTCTCAGTAGCAAAATTTGCTTGCGCAAGTGAAAATCTTATATTCAAAGAATCTTGAGAACAACAGCGTAATACTATCCACATGCCCTATTGTTTCAATAAGTTTATTATATTGTAAATAAAAGAGTTAGATTATATACTTAAAGTAATTTATTATTTTCTGATTTCAACTTTTTATTCTAAAAAGAATTATGACTCAAAGCAATCCTGCTAACTAAACGTGATTTTGAGCAAATTTCTTCAAGATTACACAGCCCTCATAATCGAAAGCGCCAAAAAACAGGGTTCCGTTGAAATGCAACATTAGCGGTGAGGTTTTGGTGGAAGGCGCTTTTAGTAACGAAACATTCTGCATATCACGTTACATGTTAAGCAAAAGGCTTGATTGCCACTCGAAGTATTGCATCACAATAAAAGTGTACCTATCAAAATTTGAGATCTGTTTATCTGTCATGCCATCGGATACCACCCTACTTACAGACAAGTACGTGCGCAAATCTACAGACCACCCACTCTACCTCACAACGTTCATCGCACTAGCAGCCGTAAGCGAAATAAAAACACCGGCGCCGAAGGACCCGAAAGGAACCCTTCATCGTCGGCAACTCATGAGAAAAAAATGGGCGGGGAGGCACCGTAAGACCCTTTACACAAGGCTCACGGTAGAGGCTTTATAATCGCCATTGGTATTTCGAATTCGCTCTTCCGTCGCCGGAGTCATCGCGTAATCTCAACCGCTGGGGACATCCTCCATAAAAAACGTGTTAGGGGTCTTTATATCCTTCCCACCCGTAGCAAGTATAGGTTTTTTGAAGTTTCGCGCAAGCTTTTTTTTGCTAATTGAATTTCTCAAGGTTTAAAACACCACATTTGGGACATTTATCTAGCTTGCGATCAAACTCGGCTCCACAAATTGGACAATGCACCACAACGTTTTCGTTTTGCTCATCGGGAGACAAGTTAATGTTCTGCATAGCCAAAAACTTGTGAAATTTTCTGTCAAGTCCTATGATTTTTATGCGCAATTCACTTATCTCTTCGTCGATGGCTTTAATTTTGTCGAGAATTTTCACAAGCGCCCAAGCGACAATAAGAATCGTAAATGCTATAATGATAACCTGAATGTCCATTTAGTACTCAGACTTTTGTGTCATTTTTTGAGTTTGATATCGCGAATGCCCTTTACAGCACAATAATCGCCGCACATTGTGCAAACTTCTTCGTTCAAGGGCAAACGCCGTTCGCGAATTTTTCGCGCATGCTCTGGGTCGATGGCAAGTGCAAGCTGTTTTTCCCAATCTAAATCGAAGCGTGCCAAGGACATCTGTCTATCCCACTCCACAGCCGATGGAATTTTACGTGCCACATCGGCAGCATGAGCTGCAATTCTACTAACGATAACTCCACTGCGCACAGCTTCAACATCTGGAAGCGCAAGATGCTCAGTAGCAGTTACATAACATAAAAAATCCGCGCCATAATAAGCCGCCCAAGCACCACCTATTGCTGCAACTATATGATCGTAACCAGGAGCAATATCGGTAACAAGAGGTCCGAGAACATAAAATGGTGCGTTCTGGCACAGCGATTTTTGAATTCTCATGTTCGTCTCAATCTGGTCGATGGGCACATGCCCAGGTCCTTCAACCATAGCTTGAACATCTGCCTTGCGACAACGGTTAATAAGGTCACCGAGCACAAGTAGCTCTTCAATCTGCGCTCTATCTGTGGCATCACAACCAGCACCAGGGCGCATGCCGTCGCCAAGCGAAAGAGTTATCTCATAGCGGCGACAAATGTCGAGAAGCCTGTCAAATTGCTCCAATAATGGGTTTTCACGTTCGTTTCTAGCCATCCACTGAACGAGAAAAGCACCGCCTCGGCTAACAACGTTCATAGTGCGACCTTGGTCGAACATAAGTTCCACTGCACGCATTGTAAGCCCTGCATGTATGGTCATAAAGTCAACACCTTGCTGTGCCTGAAGTTCAATGACATCGAAAATATCATCTGCAGTCATGTTGACCACGCCTTTGCCCGAGCGCTTCATGCGAACTGCAACCTCATAAATAGGCACAGTGCCAACTGGTATAGAGCTTTTTTCCAAAATCGCGCGGCGGATATTTACAAGATCGCCACCTGTGGACAAATCCATTACGGCATCGGCTTTCGCCTCACAAGCAGCATCAAGCTTGGCAAGTTCATGTTCGATATCGTTGCAATCTTCTGAAGTGCCAATGTTAGCGTTTACTTTTATGGTAAGCCCACCACCAAAACCCACCGATCTGACATTTCGCGGGCGAACACAGTTTTTGCAAATGACTATAGTGCCTTCTGCCAAACCTTTTGCAACTTTTTCTGGCGTTACATTTTCGAAATCTGCACATTCGACGATCTCAGAAAAAAGTTCACCGCGTTTAGCCCTTTCGACCATTGTTCTATACGACATGTTTTCCCCTAAAAATTTTTTTCGGTGTAAAAGCTTTCCGCTTCGGCGGTTTTACGTTCGAGCATATTTATGCGCGATGCAAACCACAGCACCGTTTTCTCGAACTGTGCCTCGAAGGCTGCCTCTGGTGCCCAGCCAAGCGCTGCAATTTTACTCCAATCCACACAATAGCGCCTGTCGTGTCCTAGTCTATCGGGAACAAAATTGAGCATATCGCTAGGTTTGCCCAAAATTTGCAATATCAGATGCGCTATGTCGATATTTTTGTGCAGTTGAGATGCGCCAATATTGTAAGTTTGCCCTATTTCACCGTTTGCAAGTATGGCGAAAAGCGCACGGCAATTATCGCGCACATAAAGCCAATCGCGCAAGTTTTCGCCATTTCCATAAACGGGCAGTGGTTTGTCGTGGAGCGCCAAAGATACAAAACGTGGAATGAGCTTTTCGGGATATTGGTATTCACCATAATTGTTTGCGCTACGCGCGATAAGTATTGGCACGTTGAAAGTTGTGGCGAAAGCGTGAGCAAAAAGATCTGCCGATGCCTTTGAGGCGCTGTATGGGCTGGAAGGAAGCAATGGAGCATGTTCGTCTGTTTCGCCATGTTCTACCGAACCATAAACTTCGTCGGTGGATATTTGCAAAAAACGTTTTGGCTTTGCTATTCGCGCGGCTTCCAATAAAACTCGCACACCATCGATATTCGACCTCATGAAAGGCGAAGCATCGTTTATGGAACGATCTACATGCGATTCGGCAGCAAAGTTTATTACATAATCGCAGTCGCGCATTGCTTTGAGTGCTATTTCGCTGTTGGCAATATCGCCGCGGATGAATTCTACACGAGGATCATCTATGGCACCTTCGAGATTGTCGA
>CAYUDB010000246.1:0-3465 GCA_964443405.1 uncultured bacterium
CATTTGTGTGGCAAGACACCTTATTAGGTTTGGGCTATGCGATTTTTTTGGCACTACAGCATGTGCAAGATGACGAACCTGTGCTCATAATACTCGGCGACACAATAATAGAAGCCGATATGTCGCAAATACTTGCATCGAAGAATCACACTTTGGGTATAGTGCATGTTGATGACCCGCGCCGATTTGGTGTTGTGCAGCTTTCGGGCAACCGAATAATCGATATGGAAGAGAAACCCGAGTATCCCAAGAGCAATTGGGCAATTGCGGGTGTGTATTTTTTCGCCAACGTGCACGCACTTCGCAAGAACCTATCTCATCTTGTTGAGCACGATATTCGACACAAAAATGAAATCCAACTCACCTCTGCACTTTCGCAAATGCTTGCAGCAGAAGAAATCTTCGAAAGCGCCATAATAGAAAGCTGGTTCGATTGCGGCAAACCTGAAACCATACTTAGCACCAACCGCACACTTTTGAAAAAGGGCGCACCGTGCGCAAATTTGCCAGGTAGCATAATTATTCCACCTGTTTCGGTGGCACCGACGGCAATTGTCGAAAATTCCATTATCGGACCTTTTGTCTCACTGGGCGAGCGCGTGCGCGTGCAAAATTCCATCTTGCGCGACTCCATTGTCGGTGACATGTCAGTGCTCAAAAACTGCATTCTCGAAAAATCCATACTTGGCAACGACAGCACATTTTTCGGTATGCCCTATAAGCTCAATCTGGGCGATTCTTCCAAAGTTGACCTCGAATGGGAAACCTAGGCACGCAAATTGATGTTTGTGGTGCGATTGTTTTGCCTGTTTTATATTAACATTTTGCGACACAGGCATTTGCTGCGAAATGAGCAAAAGATTTTTGAGCGCCTGCAATGTTTTCACATAGTCTTTTTGGAGTGAGGTGATTTGAGTACAGGTTTTTGCGTAAATTCTACAAAACTTGGCTCATAATTATTATCGGTTTAGGTGAACCTTATTGCTATAAAGTGTAAAAATGTGATAAGCCTGAGTTTTGCCTATGGCTCATTGCTGGAAATGTAGTCAAAGCAGTGGCAGAGCGTTGAGGGGGGAATTGGCAACTTGACTTTTCTAATGCGGAAGTTTTTTTGTAAAAATGGTTATTAAAACTAGAGTTGTAGGTTTTGTACTGCTGTGGGTATTTTGCGCCTTTGGTCAAAACCCCATTTCGCAACAAGGCATCGCGCCAAAAAACGATGACTATGCTCTGTTAAAATCTTCCCTGCGCGCAAACAATAATATTTCGCCGCTTTCTGCAGATGTGCCCGGACCACGTTGGGTTGGCTGGACGCTATTGGGCACCGAATATATTGCAGGGTCGGCTATAGCCTCGCAATATTGGTGGAAGGACGCCTTTGCGCAAAATCCTTTTGCGAACATCCACGAGACCGAGCCGTATTTTGAGGACAAAATGTGGCACTTTTGGAACGGTGAAAATATTACCGATTTCCACTATTGGACACTGCGCAAATTTTTCGCAAAGGATTCACCTGCATTGGCAATGGGGCTTACTTTTATTACTCTTACCGGTGTCGAGCTTATGGACGCATCATCGGGTGCACGCAGATGGGGACTTTCACTAAACGATTGTTACGGCAATATCGGCGGCATACTGTTTTGGTATCTCAAGCACGAGTATCCTGAATATGTGCCCATCGACATACGCGTTGGTATTCGCAGATGGGACAAGTTTCTACTTTTTGCCGAACGTGCGGTGAACATCGATGCGTCGTACAACAATGAACTCAATCACAAATGTTCCGACTGGCATCTCGACAACTATTCAATTTTGAAAATAGAGGCTATTGTCCGCCCTTACGATTATTTCTATGTTGGTGGCGCTGCATCTTTGCAAACTGACAGCTGCGATTGTGGCATTCCCGACGATCTTTTTGGTGTTACCGTTGGTTTCGATGTCATCCGTCACGTCAACGACCGCAAACCGAATACTTTCTCACCTCTCCTCGACACTTTTGGTAAATATTTTTCACTTTCTGTGTCCTACACTCATTGGTGGCAGCGTCGATAACTGATTTTCTTGGAATAACTCGCACATGTGTTGCAGGTGAAAAGTGGTTTTGATGCATTGATTGATTGAAAACGAGGTATGCTAAACCAAATCTTCAGTAATGTCCTTTGCTAAAAAGGATGTGCAGAAAAGGCTTTGTCCATGTTGTTGTTTTCACAATGTGAATGTGAAAACGTTGTGCCGTGAGGGCTTATGGCATGGTTACGACGAGTTTTATGAGGATAGTGATTTTGTGTGTGGACTCGCTGCGGGTGCCTTTCACAAAGCGTGGCGCCCGAAACAAAAAGCGCAAAAAACAGCTCGTACCGGCATCCAAACGCTGTGCTGCGCAAACACCGCCATATCCAAACACTTCACCGCGCGCAAGCTTCGGAGTAATTGTATTCACCACATCCTCGTAGCCGTCACTGTCGAAAAGAATACTATCGATGGCACCGTCGTGGGGCAAAAACAGTGCCGAAAGCATGTAGCCGTTGCAAAACATGCAGCTCGGTTCGATGCACGCAAACCAACCGCCGCTTGCATCATCCGAACATCCGTCGTAAGTAAATGTATCGGGCGAAACGATTTTTAGCCGTATAGATGCCGGAGCATCACCTGTGTTCTCAATGCGTAAAGCCGGCGATATGATGTGCCTGTCGAAAAACATGTCGAGTGTGTCTGGCATCCAAGTGTCGCTCGATATAGATAAACCCGCACTGGGCAAAACAAAAGGTCCATTGCTCGCTGGCATGGGAAAACCCGCTTTACACAAAGCATCACTAGCCCGAAATGTAAAATTTTTCCGCACACGCGATGGCGGCAAAGAATCGAGCGCAAATTCGAAGCGCACACCCGAAATGTAATCGGGCGAAACGTCGGTTGGATGCATGGGAAAAATTTCGTCGATATCGTATGTGCCCGAACCATCGATGTCGAAAAACATGCGTATATATTCTGGTGGCGTGCCGTCCGAATCGGCATAATGAACGGCGAATATGAAATTCGTTGCGCGCGTGCCTGTGTCGGGTGAGAAAAACACCTCGCGCTGAAAAAGTGTGGGCAGAGCATTTGGCACATCTTCATGCAACGGTGTGCCTCGATCGAAAACATCGGGGCGCAAGTTGAAAGCTGCTGTGGAATTTTTCCACGCCGAACGTGTGCGACCGTCGCCAACTGGATGAACTCGAGCCATGGTTGCCCAAATACTCTCCGCTGGCGCAAGTAAACCCGCCGCCGGCACCGAGAAATCACCTGCTATGTCGATGGGATTGAAAGTAGGGTCATCGGTCTCTGTTATGCGAATCTCCAGTGCATTGTCGTAAAGAACCATGTCGCGCGCAACAAAATGCGGATCGACGGCGAGAACTGTGCGCTCATCGTGGGGTGGTAGTTTCGATATCAATAACATGCTGCCGGGTGCCAGTGTGCCAG
>CAYUDB010000247.1:0-3443 GCA_964443405.1 uncultured bacterium
ACGTGCGGTATAGATGTTCACAGTAACGCGCTTAGGCGAGCGCTGTATTTCGACTTGCGAAATGTCGGCATTATCGAAACGTTTGTTTGTGTAATCGCGAATTTTTATGTCTTCCAAAAGGTTTTCGCGATACTGTTTCCCGCCCATGGGGGCGAACCATTTCGAGTTCCACGAGCGGATAACGCCGAGCCTGAGTCCTACGGGGTTAGTCTTCTGACCCAAAATTTCCTCCTATCCGTCGATGCGGATTATTTCGCTGCGCTTGTTTGGGTTTTTTTGGTCTCGATTTTATCGAGTTCCACCACGATGTGAGAATAACGGTGAACATAGGGGAGTGCCCGTCCACGTGATGCTGCGCGAAAACGCTTCATGCGCGGTGCTTCATCCACCATGAGCTTTGAAATGAAAAGCTCTTCCTCTCGAACGGAAATATCTTCGCGATTGACGGCATTGGCAACGGCAGATTTTAGGATTTTGTGAAAAATCGGTCCGCCTTTGTGATTGACATTTGGCAACACAGCGAGTGCCTTTTCAACTTTCATACCGCGGATTTCGTCGGCAATAAGACGCAACTTGCGCGGTGAGATGCGAATATACTTCCAAAGTGCTTTAGACAACATTTGAGAATCCCTCCACGCTTTATTTTCTGCGAATTTGCTTGGCTTTTTTGCCGCCGTGACCGCGGAAAGTAACGGACAAGGCGAACTCGCCGAGTTTGTGACCTATCATATTTTCGTTGATATATACGGGAATAAATTTATGCCCGTTGTGCACAGCGATTGTGTGTCCGACGAACTCGGGCACTACAGTGCTTCTGCGCGACCATGTTTTGAGAACCCTCTTTTGTCCCGAATCGTTGAGCTGCTCCACTCTACCCAAAAGGCGCGGCTCTACGAAGGGTCCTTTTTTGAGCGATCTTGCCATATTTCACCTCGATAATGTTTCGTATTTAGCCGTTGCGGCGCTTTATGATATAGATGTTGGTTTGTTTTTTGGCTTTGCGGGTCTTGAAACCTTTCGCAGGGGTGCCCCATGGAGAAACTGGGGTTCTGTAACCTTTCTGCTTTCCGCCTTCGCCGCCGCCATGCGGGTGATCGTGCGGGTTCATGACTATACCGCGCACTTTGGAACGCTTTCCTACCCAACGATTTGCACCGGCTTTGCCCAAAACGACATTGGAATGATCGAGGTTGCCAACCTGACCTACTGTGGCATAGCAATCGCCCAAAATGCGGCGAATTTCACCCGAAGGCATTCTAACTGCAACTGTGGGCACATTGAGCTGTGTAACTATGGTTTTACCGTCTTCGGAGAAGATGGTGTGCTTTGTGGTGCGCTCTTCACGACCGACGATCTGTGCCATTGCGCCGGCGCTACGTGCGAGCTGTCCACCTTTACCGGGCTTCAACTCGATGTTGTGAATACGAGTACCAACCGGAATACGGAAGATTGGCAGAGCATTGCCAACTTTGATTTCGGGCTGAGTTCTGTCGAGTTCGAGGCTTTTGACGCTGTAGGTCATGATTTTGTCGCCCACTTTCGCGCCGACAGGGGCGAGGATGTAACGCTTTTCGCCGTCCTCGTAATGCACGAGTGCGATGAAAGCACTGCGATTTGGATCGTATTCGATGGAGACGATTTTAGCGTGGATGTCCTTTTTGTCGCGCTTAAAATCGACGATACGATATTGGGTTCTGTTTCCGCCGCCACGATAACGAACTGTGCGACGTCCCGTTGAACATCTGCCGCCTGTCTCATGGCGCGATGTCACGAGGCTTTTTTCCGGTTCGGACTTGGTGATCTCTTTGTAATCGAGACGGACTTTGAACCGGAGTGTGCTCGTTGTGGGTTTAAACGTCTTGATACCCATTTGCACTCCTTTCGGGCTAATTATTTCCCCGAATTTTGTTTTTGGGCTGCGCGGAACAACCCGCACTTGAATGCCCGACACTTAATTATTGAATTACATCAATCCTTCGAAAATTGAAATTCTTTGCCCAGCTTTGACCTTTACTATGGCTTTTTTGCGAAGCGGCTTTCTGCCAACAAATCTGCCACGGCGCATGGGTTTGCCAAGCACGTTTTGCGTGTGCACTTCTTCGACGTCCACTTCAAAAAGTTTTTCGATGCTGCGTTTGATATCGGCTTTTCCCGCATCGGGATGCACGTAGAACATGTATTTGTTTTCAAGTTCGCGGGCATCGGTGGCTTTTTCGGTGATAACCGGGCTGATGACGATTTTGTGAGGGTCTATGAGTTTCATATTGTGCACATCTCCTCGAGTTTGGCGAGAGCTGTTTTTTCGACTATCACATTGTGCGAGTTGATGATTTGGTAGGCACTTATCTCGCCTGAATGTGTTACGCATACGTTATCGATGTTGCGCGCGCTCTTGTAGATGATGGCGTTGGATTTGTCGGTGATGATGATGGTTTTTTGGGAGATGTCGATTTGAGCTTTACTCAAAATTTCGAGGACGCGCTTGGTTTTGAGTTCGGGCACATCGAAGCCGTCGAAGACAAAGACGGTATTGGAAAGTGCTCTGTCGGAAAGGATGGAAGCGAGAGCGAGTTTGCGCATTTTCAGTGGGAATTTCATGCGATATTCGCGAGGCTTGGGCGGAAATGCCACACCGCCGCCAACGTGAACTGGGGATGTGGTTGTGCCCTGACGTGCGTGACCAGTGCCTTTTTGACGATAAGGTTTTTTTCCGCCGAAGTCGAGATCGCCACGAGTTTTGGCGCTGTGTGTGCCTGTGCGCTGGTTTGCATTGTGCGTGACAACATATTGCCAAAGCACATGCTTGTTCGGGTCAATTCCGAAAGCGATTTCGGGAAGCTCGATTTCGCCGGTACGGTTGCCGTTTTTATCGAACAGTGTCGCCTTTTTCATTATTGTTCCTCTTGTTCTTTTTTCTGTTCTGTACCCGAGAAACGGGCATGAGATCATTTGACTTTGTAGATGATTACTAGCCCGCCTTTGGGTCCGGCGATAGAGCCTTTGATGAGCACGAGGTTATCGTCGCTCATGATTTTGACTATCGAAAGCCCGTGAACGGTAACGTTGTCATTGCCCGTGTGCCCGCCCATGCGCAAACCTTTTACGATGCGCGATGGATAGGATGAGGCACCAATAGAGCCGGGAGCGCGGAATTTATCGGCGCAACCGTGAGTTTTTGGACCGCCACGGAAATTGTGACGAACCATAACACCTTGGTAACCGCGACCTTTAGACACGCCGCTGCACGACACCTTTTCGCCCTCAACGAACATTTCGTCGGCTTTTAAGGTTTGACCCACATTGTAGGATTCGGGATCGTCGATGCGAAACTCTTTAAGCGTGCGATACGGCTCGCATTGAGCTTTTTTGAAATGCCCGAGCATGGGTTTGGTGACAAGGCGCTGACGAATTTTTCCGAAACCGACCTGAATTGCGCCATAGCC
>CAYUDB010000248.1:0-3422 GCA_964443405.1 uncultured bacterium
GGCTAAACCCTCACGAAGTGATACAATCGCGCGAATCAAAGAGGGTGGGTGCAAAAGTGCCGGGCTGGGTGCAAGCCGAGCGTGAACAACAACATGATACGTTATAAAAGATATATAAGAGTTAAATAAGTAGGGCAATTAAGCTTATACGAATATGCACACAGCTTTGTCTTACAAGACGCCAGTGCAATTTGAGGATCAATACTTCCTGGGAATATCTGGGGAAAACTGCACATGGGGAGTTCGAAAGTGGCATTACTAGAGTTTTGATGAAAGATTTTTGAAGTTTTGAGCAATCAAAATTGAACAAAGGGATAAGTTTGGGTATTAAAAAACCGCATGATATCTAGCTTTTTTCATATGAAAACGGTAGGTATTGAACATGGGGAGTTCAGATATCTACCGTCGTTCATGAAGTTATGAACAATCAAATTTGAACAAGGGGGTGAGTTCGGATATTAAAAAAACCACATGATATCTAACCTTTTTCATATAAAAACGGTAGATATTGCTCATTGGGGGTTCAGATATCTACCGTCGTTCAAAGTTTTTAGAATCAAAACTATACAATAAACATCGTAAGGGTCTCACAAACGGCATGAAATCTGGGTTCTTAGATATGAAAAATAGCAGATTTGTATAAGGGGGTACAGATGTCTACCATGTTCCATCGCTAAACTTTCTGTGAGCGCAGCTTGTGAGGCGTTGTATGGTATATTTCCTTAAATTTCTTGTAGAAAAAACCTAGATTGTTGTATCCGACAGCATCAGCAATTTCTTCAATTGGGTTATTGGTCGATAAAATCAATTCGAGTGCTTCTTTCATACGAATTGAAATTATATACTTCGATAATGGCAGGCCAGTTTGCTGGAAGCAAAGCTTGCTTAAATAGTCCGAGCTATAGCGAAAGTAACTTGCCAACTCATTCACAGATACCGTTCGAAAGTTAGTGATAACATAACGATCGATGTCTTTGAACAAGATACTCTCAAACTCCTGCTTTTCATTCGCAGTTAATACGAAATTGTATTCATCCGAAATGAGCAGTAATAAACGTTCGACGTAACTTCTGATAATAGATACTCTATATGGGCGTACATCAAAAAACTCGTCGAGTATCGATTCGAATGTACGTTTGGTTTGGATAGCGTTCTCTTTTGGAGAAAAGCGTACGAAATCGAATTTATCTCTTTTCCGAGCGATCAGTTGGCGAACGAAGTAATCTGCATCAGAATTAAATTTGCCGGACTGTAAATACTGGTTAAAAAATTCAGAATCAATTCCTAAGAAAACAACAGCTGAGTTCTCCCAAAAAAGAGAATCGGTATGTTCGCTATTTTTTCCAATCAAGCAAATCTCGCCTTTTTTAAACAGCTCCGCTGTGCCTAAAATGTGTTGCGTAAGGTGGCCTTCGACGATATATGCTAATTCTATATAGTTATGCGTGTGTTGCTTTGTAAGCGTACCGTTTTCAAATGATATGAGGGCGCCATGGACCATGTTGAATCTTAACGTTGAGTACGCAAGATACTGTGTTCCAAGTTGAGTAGTTACCCATCCTAATATGGATATTTGATCTTCTGCATCATAACATTCGTTCGAAGCCGTGGAAAGCGGCCCTAATTCCGCTGCTATGTATTCCGGATAAGATAGTATCGGAACAACGGGATGCATATTGTGTTTTAATGCAAAATCTTTGATAAGTTCAACAATATCCACTACTTTCCACCTTCTCTTTTTGTAATCATAACACAAATGAAACTTGATATCGAATTAGGTAAATTGTTTTTGGATTTAAAACAGATTGCGTAATTGTGGTAGCGTTGAATTTTTTTTAATATTGATCTGTGCAAATCTAACTATATCATTTATTCAGGAGAATCAGTATGCAGAAATTTGACTTTAATGATAATTGGGCATTCCACAAGTTTGGCGATGAAGAACACTCAATAAAAGTAGATTTACCACATGATGCGCAAATATTGGAAACGCGCGGAGATGATTACCCTTCCGACAGCGGCTATTACCCTGGCGGAAAATATGTGTATCGAAAAGAGTTTTTTCTCCCAGTAAGCGAAAAAAATGAGATGGTGTTCCTTGAGTTTGATGGCGTTTATATGCATGCCGAGGTGCTTGTAAACGGTAAGCAGGCATGCTATCAACCATATGGGTACACGAACTTCGTTGTTTTAGCAGGAGAGTATCTTGTCCCGGGGAAATTGAATGAAATAACTGTGATCGCTGATAACAGCCAATTCCCCAATTCTCGTTGGTATACGGGTGCAGGAATTTATCGAAATGTAGAGTTATATTTAGGGTCAGAAAAACACATTCTGCCTTACGGGATCAAGGTCAACACCTTGTCCTATGATCCGCCCCGAATTTCAATATCAATTGATGTCAGCGATAAAACCGATAGTGAAATCGATGAAGAGATCTACTTTGGATCGGAAGAAAAGATGAAAGTAACCGATTTTTATTCCGAGGTAGAAATACCGAATGCCTTGCTTTGGAGCGCAGAACACCCCAACTTATATACAATTCGCGTTCGGTTACTCCATGCAGGCGAGGTGGTTGATTTTGCAGAGGAAAAATTCGGCATTCGAATGGTTGATTGTTGTGCGGAATCAGGCTTAAGAATAAACGGCCAAGCAGTTTTATTACGCGGCGGATGCATTCACCACGACAATGGACTGCTTGGTGCTGCCGCATTTACTGACGTGGAATTCAGAAAAGTAAAAAAACTGAAAGAAGCGGGATTTAACGCGATTCGTTCGGCCCATAATATGTGCAGCAAAGCAATTCTGGATGCATGTGATTTTTTCGGATTGTATGTTATGGATGAATTTGCGGACATGTGGATTCAACATAAACACAAGTATGATTACGCAACGCAATTTGTGGATTGGTATGAACGCGATCTGAGCTCAATGATTCGAAAAGATTATAATCACCCAAGCGTTATTCTATACTCCATCGGTAACGAGGTAGGCGAGAGTGCATTGCCGGAAGGGCTGGAGTATGCTCGAAAATTGACAGACTTGGTTCATGCGCTTGACAGAAGCCGTCCCGTCACATGCGGTATCAATTTGCTGTTGAATGGGCTTGTTTCGATGGGGAAAGGACTGTATCAAGGCGACGGTATGGTTCTTGAAAAGGATCAGAAAACAAATAACAAAAAAGATGAATCGGGCAGTACGTTTGTCAACAGCGTAATGGGCAAGTTGGGAGGGGTATTGAATTTTGTCGGTCGACTTAAAAAATTCGATCAAGCGACAAAAGATGTGTTCGAAATCCTTGATGTAGCCGGTTACAACTACGGGTCCGGAAGATATGATGTTGATCCGAAAAAATACCCCCAAAGAGTCACGATTGGCAGCGAAACATTCCCACCAACCCTGTATAAAAACTGGAGCGCGGT
>CAYUDB010000249.1:0-3417 GCA_964443405.1 uncultured bacterium
ATTAGAAGCATTTTGGGCACAAGAAACATTTGCAGAACTTTTATAGGAGTTAAAATGCAAACTACAGTTATTACTCATCCTATTGCAGGATTTTTGCTGACAGCCTTGCGAAACAAAGCCACCGATTACGTGGATTTCCGTCATGCTATCGAGTCACTGTCGGCGGTGCTGTTTGTGGAAGCCACGCGTGAATATCCTACACGCACGATGGAAATCGACACGCCACTAGAAAAAACTCAGGGCAGTGAACCCGAAAAGCATCTCGTGCTAATTCCTGTTTTGCGTGCAGGATTGGCAATGGTCGCGCCAATTCTCGATATTTTTCCAAATTCGGTCATGTATCACATTGGTGCAAAACGTAATGAAGCTACGCTTGAAATTATTACATACTACTGCAATATTGATTCAACAATTGCCGACAAAGTAGTATATATCCTCGATCCAATGCTTGCCACCGGCGGCACACTTTCGTATGCTGTGTCGGAAGTTGCGCGCCATAACCCTGCAGAAATCAATATGTTAACAGTTATCGCTGCTCCCGAAGGTCTAAACCGCCTTGCCAAACACTGCGACGAACTCATGTTGCAGAAGCCAAAGCTCACCATAAAGCTTTTCACTGCCTCAATCGATAGGCAATTGAACTCGCGCGGGTATATTTTGCCAGGCTTGGGCGATGCGGGCGACCGTGCTTTTGGAACATTTGTCTAATAGAAAACTAGCTTAAACGATTTTTCGTAGGGTAAAACTACTTTTACTTTGGCATGAGTTGTGCCAAAGTTTAACCTGGATAGCTAAAAATCCCATCCAAAAAACACATCCCAATTCCATTCGGGCTCTATCGTCCGAAAATCTGTGTGTCTGGCGAAATCACTGCGCAAAACTACAACTCCACCCAAATTTGCACGTAAGCCAAAGCCAACACTTCCAACGAGTTGCGGTTGCTCTTCAAAGCAATCGCCTGCATCGACAAAAAATGCGCCACGTACACCACCAAGCTGCAAAAAACCTAGCGGCGTTTTAAACGCCATAACATCAATCAACGGAAATCGCCACTCCGCATTCGCCAAAACTTGTTGTCGTCCATAGAAATAATAATATGGATAGGTGCGCATGTCCCATGTTCCACCCATATAGAAACGATTAGGCTCGGCGCCATCAGATGTGCGAGCAATGGCGCGCAAAGCAAGTGCTGAACGCTTTGAAGTTCGCAGATAATAGCGTAAATCAGCAGAAAGCAAGTAAAAATACAGCTCACCAGTCATCCCAGATCCAAAACCAGCAGTTAAATTCGCACGAGCACCATCAATGGGACCAGTCCATCCCCAGAGGGCGTTATCATGTATGAATGATAGATTGATAGCAAAAATTCCATCAGCTCTATCAATAGAAAACGAATTTCTATCTGAATAGTAGGCATAACCAGTAGCTTCGAGGCGTTGGTAACGCGATAAAGAGTAGCGTACTGCCCCAAGTGTGCCCGCCTGACGCTCGTCAAAACTGCCATCAATGCGATTATAGTTGTAGTTATGTATGTGGTACCCGCCAAAAGACCATCCCCATCTATTTTGCTGTAACGTATAGGCAACTATAATGTTAGCATCTGAAAAAAAGTTTGACAGCTTCTGCGCATTTTGCACAAAATAACAATATAACTGCCGTTCACCAACCATGTCAGACAAGGCAATTTGCAAGCCGCCATCCGACTCCTGAGATGTTGTCAAACCTATAGCACCCTGAGCTAAATCAAATGTAAGCTTATGTGGATTAGATGGTTTACCTGAAAAAGCTGTATCACTTGACATCATTGGTGCGCTTTTTGTTATTGGAAGCTCATTTGCTATTGACATCTTCTGCACAGTGCCAACAAAAATATGCCGCATTTCAAGTTCGACAATAGCCGTACCGTTTGCATTGCGACGTGAAATTAAAATCGTATCGTTATTCACATGAGTGACATCATAAACTGGCTCACTAATATTTGTTAATTTAAAAATCGTATCCATTTGCATATTAATTGCATACACATCAGGAAAAGTGTCATCATCGGCTATAAAAAGCAATTTTAAATTCCGCGCATTGTTCGAAGCAAGCCGAAAATTTCGGGGGCGATGTATATTCGGACCAAAAGAGATTTGCCAAAAACTCTTTGAGGATAGTGCTGCCAAAACTGTAATAGGCGAGCTATCAGGCTTTTCACCAGAATAAATTACTGTGTCATCAGACAAAAATGCAATATCCGCAATAAATTCGTCCTCACGAGATATGCGGATTAATGTATCTTTTTGTATATCAAAAATATACCCGTGCACAAAGCCATCTATGCCAGCACCCGAAAAAGCGATTTTATCTCCCGATGGCGAGAAACGTGGTGATGTTAGTTCTACTATGTTTGACCAGCGAAAACGTCGCAATCCCCCCGACAGCAAAGACATTATACATAATTCCTCAACTCCTTGCATTTTAACAGTATATGCAAGCAACGTGTCGTGCGAATCGATGGTATTTCCAAAAAGGCGACTGCTTTCGGCGTGTTTCGAAAGTTCGATACGTTGAACGAGAAACGGTTTACTGTTTATCAGCTTATAGATTCCTGAATAACCAAGGAAATTTGCCTTGCAAAAAATAACGCTATCAGACTTTATCGGCGTAAAAAAATATCCAGATGGTGAAAGTATTTTTCCTACTGTGTTCGCTGGCATGCGTAATGAAATATAATCACCATAATCTAACTGCAGTTTTCTCCGCCAGAGGAGACCAGCCGCCGAGAGATCAACACCTATCGTACTTCGGAAAACGTCGTCAAAAAAGGAGTGCTGCCAAACTTTTTCGAAAAGAGTGATATCAGCGTCATGACAATAGTTGTCCGTCAGAAAGCGCAAAAAAACCGCACCCTCCTGATACATTTGATATGTTCCCTCAATTCTGAAAAACTCATTGGGCAAAACAAATCTATCATTTGCCAAACACGCAATTAGTTCTGTCCGCTCATCAACACTTGCAAGAGGCTGTGAACGCAATTCGGCTTGCCCTTCAACAAACCAAAGTGGCGGAAACTGCATGAAGAACAGTTCATGTGCATCGTGCAGATACTCGTCATAGTGGAGCTGCCAAACATGTATAAGCTCATGTGCTAAAACATGTTCAAATCGCGAAGGTAATCCTTCAAATGGCACTAACACACGCCCCTTGATAAATTCGGTAAGACCACCAACACCTTCTGGCAGAATATAAGGAACAATATGTGTTTCAGAAAAAAGTTCTGGCGTAGAATATAAAACTATTAGTATTTTTTCATTTGGCATAAAAGAAAAAAGATTGGTATAATTAGCAAAGTATTTCTCACATAGTGTAGCAGTATGCTCGGCAAGTTCATATTCATCAATATAGTAGAAAATTTCAAAATGTGGCGTGCTCATG
>CAYUDB010000250.1:0-3377 GCA_964443405.1 uncultured bacterium
CTGGTGATGCAGGAAAAGTCCAGATGAAACGACCTGTTCTGTCGAAAGCTTCAAGGTTCCAACCCGATGTGGTTCCGCCGATTATCTCGGGCACACCATCGCCTGCGATAAAATCGTCTATAGCAACCGAGCTTCGCGATTCGTCGCTTTGAGTGCCACGTGCCCATTCCAAAAGCCCATTACCGTCTATGCAGCGCCAGACTCCATGTGAGTCATCGGCAAAATCGTATGGGTCAAACATCTCTTCGGAACCTATGATAATTTCGGGCAAGCTATCTGCTTCGTAGCCAAAGGTATTTACGCCCGGCAAATTTGCAATAGCAGCACTAGAACCGTATAGCATGCGGTCATAAAGAAAGGAATCCGCTGCTTCACCAAGTGGGAAAGCCCAGTTTAGGCTAAATCCCCATGTAGTGTTCGCAAACAAAATCGCCGCACAGAGTGCGAATAATCGTTTCATCTAACGAGCCTCCATTAAGCTTATGGTCAGTTTGCAATTCATAGCTTAGTAATATACATTCTATTTTTCAATAAACAACTTCGCTAATCTTCGAAAAGTAAAGCGGTATAGCCGTCGAAAACCTTGCTTCGCATGCCTGGATTTGATATTATAACGAACAATCATTAACTTTCTTTTACCTTTCCGCAAATTTTCGAAAAGTAAAGCGGCATAGCCGCTGAAAACCATGCTTCGCATGGTAACAAAAAGTTGAGAAAAATGTTGTTCGAAGAAAATGAGGTATTATTTTTGTAGCATGAAAATTTTTGTGCGAATTTTGTTTGGTTTGAGTATTTTTGCGTGCGTCTGTTTTGCGCAGTCGCGCGCGGTTCTTGCAAAAGATGGCAAAATCGTTGGTGCGTTTACAGTTGAGCGCATCGACGGATACGAATATGTTTCAACAGACGCGCTCGTTTCGGCGGCAAAAGGCGCGCGTTATTTTGCAGCAGACAAATTCAAAGAGAGTTTGCGGTTGTGGGGAGTTCGCGCGGTATTCACGCCCGAAAACCCTTTTGTGATGATTGATGGAGTTCCTTATAACGTTGGTTTACCAGTAACTCTTACCAAAAGCGGGTTATTGGTGCCAGTGCGCGGTTTTTTTGAGGCTTTTGCTCGTGGCGCAGGATGGGATTACGATTTTTCTGCAGATACAATAAAACTGAGCACTTCTACGCACAAATACGACATCACCGAACCTGCCGATGGCGACACGAAAATAGTTGAGCTGCCAAAAACCACCACCACCGACAAATTCATCCCTTCCGAAACTGATGCCAATCCGCGCTCAACCCTCGACGAAGAAACCACCATTGCTGCCAACAAAAAAACTTCCACAACCACAATAGCAAAAGTGGTTGTTGACGCAGGGCATGGCGGCAAAGACCCAGGCGCTGTGGGCAAATCGGGCTTGCGCGAAAAAGATATAACACTTGCTATTGCAAAAGAACTTGCAAACCTCTTGAAAGATAAAGGTTTCGAAGTAATTCTCACACGCGATAGCGACAGATTTCTGGCACTTTCTGAGCGCACCAAAAAGGCAAATGAAGCTAAAGGCGACCTTTTTGTCTCGGTGCATTGCAATGCCTCAAAAAAACCCACTGCCACAGGAACTCAAGGCTTTTATCTTTCACCCGCAAAAACCGACGAAGCTCGTGCGGCTGCGGCACTTGAAAACGAGGCGCTGCTTTTGGAGGACGAGCCAATTGTTGATAATATCGACGACCTACAATATATAATGGCAGATATGTTACAGAGCAAAAACCAGAGAGAAAGCTCTATTTTGGCTTACATGGTTGAACAAAAACTTGCGAAAACCCTTTCTCTCGAATCTCGCGGACCACAGGGTGCAAATTTCTACGTGTTGTATGGTGCTTTTATGCCGGCGATTCTCGTAGAAGTGGCATTTATATCAAACGTTACCGAAGAAAAACTGCTCTCATCGGCAAAAACCCAAAAAAACGCCGCAAAAGCAATCGCCGACGGTGTTGAACAATATTTCCTAAACATCCACAAATAAATAGCCTCACCAGCTGTGCATCTGTACAATAATTTGCCCCACCGCGCACACGTATCGAGTTTTTCAAATACGCTAAAACGCGCAATCACACTTTCGGAATTGGGCAGAAGTTTACGTACAGAAATACATGAGCGTCGTATGTGGTGTAGCAGCGAGCATGATTTGCATAACCTAATATAATGTTTCACACATAATTCTAGTCTCATAAACACGTTATACTTCAAAAAACTCTAGATCTCTCGGCATAGTATGCAGAGTTTTTAGCGCATGTTTAAAAATAGAGTTAATGAATTTTGTCACTGAAACCTAAGATGCATAACATGTTTCGTTTCTTCTAGATAACAGGAAGTGGTTTCGCGCATCGAATCGGCAAAAAAGTGGTGTGATTTCACCTTAATCGTTTGATTTTTTGGTAGATTTGGCTATTTTATTCAAAACCCAAGGAGTAGCATGAAAAGTTTTGACGAAATTATTGCCGCTGCAAAAAATTCCAAGCGCCGCAACCTCGCTGTTGCCGATGCCACCGGTGCATCTGTAATCGAAGCACTCGCCGAAGCCGAAAACATTGGGCTAATTCGCCCTGTTCTTGTTGGCGATGCTGCGAAAATCGAGCCGCTGGCAAAACAGTTTGCGCTTGGTGAATATGATATTGTTCAAGCAGTTACGCCAACAGAGATCGCCACTGCCACTGTAAAACTTGCCACCGAGGGCAAGTGCGACATGATAATGAAGGGCAAACTGCCCACACCAACTTTGCTGAAAGCGGTGCTCGACAAGGAAAATGGTTTACGCGGCGGCGGTTTACTCTCGCATGTTGCGGTAATGGAAGTTGTTGGTTATCCGCGACTTATGCTTGTAACCGATGGTGGCATGAACATTGCGCCCGATGTGAATCAAAAGGCGCAAATACTTGCCAATGCGGCACTTGTGGCAAAAAAGCTCGGCATCGATAAGCCAAAAGCAGCGGGGCTTGCGGCTATTGAAACAGTTGGCACCGACATGCCCGAAACAATTGACTATGCCTTGCTTTCAAAAATGTCTGACAGACATCAGCTTGGAGATGTAAGCTTTGAAGGACCGCTTGCTGTTGATGTTGTGCTGTCGAAAAATGCAGCAAAAGCTAAAGGCATCGAAACGGAAATGTCGGAAGCGACAGACATATTTTTAGTGCCCGGAATTGCCGCAGGAAACATATTTTGTAAAGGATTGTTATATTTGGCTGGCGCAAAAGTTGGCGGTATCATTGTAGGGTCAAAGCTACCAATAGTGCTTCTTTCGCGCTCTGACGACGCACACACCAAACTATATTCTATTGCACTTGGTTGCATTGCTAGTTGATTTATATAAAAACTCTTGGCACTT
>CAYUDB010000251.1:0-3327 GCA_964443405.1 uncultured bacterium
GTTGCTTTTATGCGATATTTATAACGGATATGCGCACATTTTTATCTTCAATTTGCCAATCTTTCGAAAAATATCTTGCGTCGGGAGTAGTGTCGAAAATGATGGTCTCTGTAAGAGTCTCACGGCAAATATGCTCGGCGTGAGTTTTAAGTGCATCGATAATGTTAATATCGTCAGTGGTGATATTCAAGTTAATGCGGTCGGTAACTTCCAAACCTGCATCCTTGCGTGTATTTTGAACACGATTAATAATTTCACGCGCAAAACCTTCAAGTAGAAGCTCATGGGTAATTGTTGTGTCAAGAGCTACGACAAAACCCTTTTCCACTGCCACAGCAAAAGGTGCTTTAGATTCTACAATTATTTCAATTTCGGTATCATCGAGCGCAAAAATTTCACCATCGATTGCTATTTGCCAAACACGAGTTGTGGCAAGAGATTCTGCAATTTCATCGGAGGTTAAACTTTCAATAGCTGCCTTGGTAGCAGGCATTTTTGCGCCCATTCTTTTGCCCAGAGTTTTGAAATTTGCCCGAGCTTTGTAGGTCATGAAATTGCGCGCGTCGGAGGCGAACTCAAATGATTTTATGTTGAGTTCTTCACGAATCACAGAAAGCATTTGCTCAGATATTCTTATATCATCTGCAATAATTGCCACAGCTCGCGAAAGTGGCTGTCGAATGTTTATGTTCGATGTATTGCGCGCGCTTCGACCAAGCTCGACAATGCGAATGGTCTGTTCCATTTCGGCTTCAAGAGACGCATCAACAACTTCTTCTTCACAGAACGGTATCAGGCGAAAGTGCACTGAATCACCAGCGCGGTCACGAATTGGTTCGGTGAGCGCACGCCAGAAAAACTCCGCGGTCATTGGCGTAAAGGGCGCGATAAGCTCGCAAGTTTCAACAAGAACGTACCATAAAGTGTCGTATGCAGCACGTTTGTCGGTATCCATACCGCTGCCCCAAAAACGCCTTCTGCTGCGCCGAACATACCAGTTTGAAAGCTCGTCCACAACAAAAGACTGTAACATTCGAGCAGCCTTTGTCATTTGGTAATTTTCCATTGCCGCACGATACTGTTTCTTTAGCGTATTTAGACGCGATAGCATCCAGCGGTCGAGTATGTTTGAACATTTTGGACATTGCAATGCGTTTGGTTCATATTCATCGATGTTCGCATAAAGTACAAAAAAGCTATAGGTGTTTGAAAGCGTATCGAAAAATTTACGTGATGTCTCTACAATGCCATCCACATCGAAGCGCGTAGGCAACCATGGAGGAGATGTGGTTATAAAATACCAACGCAATGGGTCGGCACCATTTTCGTTCACTATTTTAACTGCATCCACTACATTGCCCTTAGTTTTCGACATTTTCTTCCCATTTTTGTCGAGAACAAGCTCTATGGAAATGCAGGTTTTGTAGGGTGACATGTCTTTCACGAAAGTTGATATTGCCAAAAGCGTGTAGAACCAGCCGCGCGTTTGGTCAACGCCTTCGGAAATGAAGTCGGCAGGAAAACGGGTTTGAAAATTTGTGCCCTCGTTTTCGAAAGGATAGTGGCTCTGTGCAAAAGGCATCGCACCAGAATCAAACCAACAATCTATGACTTCGGGCGTGCGTTTCATGTTCTTGCCACAACTGCATTTCAGCTCGATTCTGTCAACATATGGCTTATGTGGATCGAGATCTTCGGCAATAGGTGCTGTGGCAAGGCTGCGCAATTCGGCAAACGATTGTGGCGCAATCATGTTGCCACAATCTTCGCAAATCCAAATATTTAAAGGTGTTCCCCAAAAGCGCTCACGCGAAAGTGCCCAATCGATATTGTTTTTGAGCCATTCGCCAAAACGCCCAGAGCCGATTTGTGGTGGATACCAGCGAATTTTCTCATTTTCTTCGAGCATGCGCTGCTTGAAAGCAGTTGTGCGGATGTACCACGAGGATCTTGCAAACTGCACCAATGGAGAATCACAACGCCAGCAGAAAGGATAACTGTGGGTTATTTTTTCGCGACGAAACAATATGCCGCGTTCGTTTAGATCTTTGAGGATTTGTTTGTCGGCATCTTTGAACCACAGACCAGCGAAAGGTTTTACCACATCTTTGATTTTTCCTTCGTCATCGACAAGTTGAACAAATGGAAGGTTCCATTTTTTGCCTGTGTCGTAATCTTCTTTACCAAAAGCTGGTGCAGTATGCACAATACCTGTTCCGTCTTCTGTGGTAACATAATCGGCTGTAAGCACATACCATCCATTTTCTTGTGTTTCTACAAATTTGTATGGTGGCTCATATTGAACGCCGATGAGTTGTTTTCCGGTAAAAGATTTTATTACATTGAATTTGCCAGCACCGAATATAGCTTCAAGGCGGTTTTTGACCACAATGAGTTTTTCGTCTTCAAATTCGATTAAAGCATATTCATAATCCTCGTGGACTGCCAAAGCCACATTTGAAAGCAAAGTCCATGGTGTTGTAGTCCACACGAGAAATTTCACGTCATCACGCACAAAATTTTCGTCGAAGAGAGGTGAGAGCACTTTCATTCGAACATAAACGGATGGATCTTCTGTGTCACGATAGCCAAGTGCCACTTCGTGATCGGAAAGACCTGTACCACAACGTGCGCAATATGGTAATACTTTGTGTCCTTTATAGATCAGTCCAGCTTTGAAGAATTGTGCCAAAATCCACCATACAGATTCGACGTAATTTGGTGTATAAGTAATATATGGATGTTCCATATCAAGCCAATAGCCTATGCGCCTTGTCATCCATTCCCAATCTTTCAAGTAAGTAAAAACGCTATTTCGGCATGCTTCGTTGAACTTGTCGATACCGTAACCTTCTACCATGCGTTTGGATTCGAGTCCAAGCTGTTTTTCAACTTGAATTTCAACTGGCAATCCGTGGGTATCCCATCCGGCTTTGCGTTCTACGAAATGACCTGTCATGGTTTTGTAGCGGCAGACGATGTCTTTTACTGCACGTGATATGACGTGGTGCACACCGGGCTTACCATTAGCCGTTGGCGGACCTTCAAAAAAATTGAAACGCGGATTCTTTTTTGCAAGTTCGAGCGAGCGGACGAAGATCTTTTCTTCATCCCAAAACGCAAGCATTTGCTCTTCGATATCTACCTGACGTGTATTTTTTTCGAGCTTTAGATATGCCATGTAAAAAAACCTCCCAAAAGTTGCAAACAAAATATCGAAGCCACAGTTAAGTGCAACCATTTTCTACCCAGATTCTCGCAAAAAAATGTTGACATTCTCGCAACTAAAGATTTTTTACCGCCATGCGGGTGTAACTCAGGTGGTAG
>CAYUDB010000252.1:0-3325 GCA_964443405.1 uncultured bacterium
ATTGTGAGCGCATTTTTGGGCAAAAATTTTCTGGCATGTGGCCATCAGAAGGCAGTGTTTCGCCCGAACTTCTGCCACTTTTCGCCGATTGCGGCGTGCAGTATTTTTTTTCGGACGAGGAAATTTTGCGTAAATCATCATCGGTTACAAAAGAACTCGGCGCACTTTTACCCGATCAACTCTATAACGGGCACAAACTCATCTATTCGGGCAAAGAACTGTTTGCTTTTTTTCGCGATAAACACCTTTCCGATAAAATTGGCTTCGATTACTGCAAAATGTCCACCCAAGATGCTGTAAATGATTTTTTCCGATGCCTTGAGCGTATTCGAGATACACTAGATTTTGAAAACAACGAACATATAATATCAGTGATTCTCGACGGAGAAAACGCATGGGAGTTTTTCGATGGCAATGGCGTGCCATTTTTGACTTTGCTTTACGAACGGCTAAAAGCATCGACTTCTTTTGAGCCTACAACTTTTGCAGCGTACATATTGCAAAATGCTCGCAAAATGCCGCTGCTCGAAAACCTTGGCTGTGGCAGCTGGATACGCGGCGATTTTTCCACATGGGCAGGTTCTACTCAAAAAAACCGTGCATGGGAGTTACTAGCTGATGCGCGTGCGGCATTTTTGGAAAAAGCACCGAATTTGTCGCCGAAAAACTTCGAGGGCGCTTACAATGCGATTATGATTGCTGAAGGCTCGGACTGGTTTTGGTGGTTCGGCGATACGAATTACACACCATACATAGATATTTTCGATTCATTATTCCGACATCACATTACACGCGTTTATCGTTATATCGATTTGGCTGTGCCGAATGAACTTTTCTCACCTGTGTATGCAAAAATGATTGCGGCTCAACCTGTTCGTAAGCCATTGCAATTTATGTCACCGTCCATAGAGGGGAAATCCACCAATTTTTTCGAATGGTCTTCGGCGGGATATTTCAATGCCGCCAATTTTCGCGGCACAATGCACAGTAGTGCTTCGGCTATGATAAGCAGGCTTTACTACGGTTTTGACCGCAAAAATCTATTTTTGCGCATCGATTCACAACGCGATATGCGCGACTTTTTCGCGGACGCAGGCAAATTGACAATCGAAATCCTCGCACCGATTCGTGTTAATATAGAGCTGAGTTTCTCACATGACAGTCTTGTGACAACTGTAACAAAAATCGATGGCACAGTAGTTTCCGAATTCGAAATTGATGGTTTGCGAGTGGTATGTGACCAGATTTGTGAATTGAAACTGCCATTTAACTCGCTTTCTGCCTCGCAAGGTATGCCTTTAAAGCTTGTTTTCATTGCCACTGGGCGAAGCGGTTTTATGCAGCATTTCCCACCTGGTGGGCAATTTATAGAAATCGTGCCGCCCGACGATGATTTTGAAACTGACCTGTGGTTTGTATGAGTTTTGCAATTACTGTAACATATTCATTTGTAAATTATGTAGTGGAAAACTTGGTGTCTTGTTCGTTTATGATGTGCCAAGTTGATGATTATTAAATGGTTAAAGCAATTTGCGCATGCATAAAAATCCTGCAAAGTTTTTTGCGGCATCGTGAAATGCCATACACCAGTGGTTTTCGTCTTGCGTGAAAAACGCTTTGCGAATGATGCTTTCGGTGGACCACGCTACTTGCCTGCAAGTTGTGAAAGGAAAAAACTGCACAAAATTTTTCTCGCGAAAACCTTGTGCCCAACAAAAACATTGATTTTTGTCTGTGCACGCATTGTTTTGTGCGAGGAGGGATTGTATGGCTTTTTGGTTGCTTACTATTATTGCCATAACTGCTTCAATGGTAGCGTTTTACTATGCCTTGCCGAATTCGCCCGAGGTGATTTTGTTGCACGCTTACGGCATCTTGCTTGTTGCACTCGGCGGGCTTTACCGCGTGGTCGTCAAATATCGCCGTGGAGAACGAGAGCAGCTTCAATCAACTGTCGATAACCTCGATAATAAATTAAGCGCGCTCGAAAGAAAAGATACCATAAACGTCGAGTGAGGTAAATTTTATGGTTTACTGGATTTTAATTATTTTAGCACTTAATGCGATTGTTTTGTTTCAACCGCAATCGCCACCGATAATGAAGCTTAATGCGGCAATGGTTACAGTGATTGCCGTATTTGCGCTTGTGCGTATTTGGCAGAAGAAACGACAGAAGGCAATGGAGCAATTGCTCGATGAGATCTCTGCTTTGCAAAAAGAAAATGAGGATTTGCGCGCGCGTCTCGATGACGCTGCACAGGATGGTGATTACACATGTTCGAAATAATTTTAGTCATGCTGGTAGTTGACACTTTCATGCTTGTCTATTGGGCAATTAGCAGCAACCTTGCCGACGCCATCTATCTTGCACCACTATATGGTTTGCTTTTTGTAGGCTATGTTATGCTTTATGTAATTTTTCGAAAAACACGTTCGGCAAAACGCGAAAAGCTCTCCGATGCTGTAGTTCGTCTGCGATCTGAAAATGAAAAGCTTCGCGCACGCCTCGATGTGAAAAATGATGAGTGAACGAGAATTATTTATAATTACACAGCACTTGAAATATTCAACTAGCGAGTACACATGTTAGCATTTTCTGAGTTATTCATTCATATTGTTTGGCGCCTGAAAGAAGATAGTGTGTTACTCGATAAAATTTCAGCAGCGTTAGTTGAACGCTATATAAAGGAATCTGGAGAGGCATTGGGCTATGAACTAATTGCAGTGCGAGCGATGTGTGATCATGTGCATGCGCTTGTGCAAATTTTGCCGGGTGTAGCGCCTGGCAAACTTGCAGTTGACCTCAAAAATTCGTGCGCCGAATTTCTCGATGAACGCATGAAAATGAAAAAACCACCAACTTGGGCAGATGAATATGGTGCTATAAGCGTAAGTAAGGCTCATCTCGAACAATTACAGACATACATTAATACCCAACAGGCACGACATTCAGAACATAAAACTAACGCTACGCTTGAGCGCACAATTGCCAATGAAACCTAGTTTCTAATAGCAATTTCGCTAGTTTTGAGCTGCTCTGAATTCCAATGCTATATAGTTTTCGACACACGTTCAATTTCTATTGCTAAAATAAAAGTAGTTTTTGCTGCAAATTGATGCGATTTACCATCAAAAAATAAGTTCCGTATATGACTGTGCTTGCGATGCGCCAGTTTTCAATTTGCTGTAATTACTGTAATGAGCATTTTTGTAAAACTAAATGGGGTGTGGTGGTTTTTCAGCAAGTTTTTTAACCGCTTTACATACGTTTTACGATATAATCATTTATATAAAAAGGTTACTTGAAATTTTCGTAATCAATAGC
>CAYUDB010000253.1:0-3311 GCA_964443405.1 uncultured bacterium
GATTCCCAAGACTATAATTGCTGCTAATATCGACATGTCTATTCCATTTGTTAGTGTTTCAAACAAAGCAATTTACACAAAACTTTTATTCGCAAAACTATTTTTTCACTTCGAGCGCGCACTTTCTCGAACATCGGCGCAAAAGCTCTGCGCTGTGCCAAGTTTGACGAAGAAATTTATTGCACAGGCACAAATATTTGTGATATTAAAACCATTCGTAATCGGTTTTGCTCGGGAATTGCGACGTTAAGTGCGAAAATGCGCACAGAGCCTTGGCTTTTGGCGCGATTCTTGCCTTTCAAAACGCCGATGCACATGGAATTTGCATTTGAACTTGCGCGCCGGCAGAAAAATTTCGCCGACAATGGCAAGTGAATGGCGAAAAAGACGTGTCAAAATGCCAAACGCTTGCGTAAAAGCACTTTTGGCGATGGCATATTCGCCTGGCGAGGGCAAAAATTTTGGCATAAAGCAAAATGTTTTAACCACTTACGCATCACATGCCAAAGATAATGCCATAATATAATTGAGCGAGGGCGAAAATGTGCCAAAAGTGCTCGTCGAAGCTTCGAATTGCGCGGCACAAACCTCCAAATTCGACGAAAATGCGGCGCCGCACAGGCGAAAACGCCAGCCGAGCCTCGCGAAATCTCAAATGGCGCAAAAATGGCGCACATATATATAGGTAGCTCCCCATATTTGAAAGGATGCCAATGGAATTTTCGGAACTGACCCTCACATCGCTCTCGTTTTGGGATGACTTTTGCGCGAAGCAGATAATCAGCCCAAAAGAGCGCCCTGCATTTATCATGCGGCGCAACCTTTGGATCCGCAACAGCTTAGAAATTGGTCTTTCGGGCACCATCATGCGCGACCAGTCTGCAATCTGCGGCTTTGCGCTCGATATGCCCCTAAATGTCGCGCCCGTCCCGCTCATCGGCAACAATATCGGCGTCGTCATATGCAACTGGATATCGCCGATTTTCGCCAATCCCAAGCACAAACACGAGCTTTTCGAACAGGAATTAGCCCACCTTCGCGCAAAAAGCTTCGGCGGCATCGCGCTTATAAACCTAAACACCCTCGACGACGCCATTTGGGAAAGCCTGGGCTTCGAAATTATCAACAGCACAAGTTATTTTGGCTCAAAGGTTAACATCTTTTTCCACGATTTCGGCACAGCAAGACCACCAGCCCTAATCGACCCCAGAGCTTTGACACGCTCGACAAGTATGCCCTTTGTCGTCGATCTGTTTTACCAAGCCTTCTGCCCAATTGGCGCCATGGCACTTGCGCGCATCCTTCACCAAAGCGGCGAACTCTATGGCAGCACAGAGTTTCGCATTCACGACACATCTTCACGCGACGAAATTTTATCGAGCGGCATCATCGGCGGCGTGTTCATCGACGGCATCGATGTTTCGGCAAAAGTGCTTTCGGGCACGCCCATTTCCGAGATCATCGAGCTTCACACAGTTTTCGGTTAATTTCGCAAAATCTGCTTGTCGCACGACAAAAAATGGAGGCGCACATGGAAAATTTGGGTGAATTCTGCAAATATCTCGAGCGATTTCAGCTGAATGAGGAGGAAACTCGCGTGCATTTGGCTGTGGTCGAGGAATTTTTGGCTTATGATGCCGAAAATGCGGCGACATGTTCCGAAACTCGGCGGCTGGAGAGTTTTTGTGCGCAGAACATTGCCGAGAAGCCGGACGATGTGCTGAGGGTTGTGGCTTTGATTCGGTATTTTAGGTTCTCCGGTAACGAGATGTGCCTCATACACTTGCTCACGATGTGCAATGTTTTAGACGTTTTCGAGAGCATAGAGGAGCGAGCGCGCGATTTTATTGGCGCCGAGGCATGTGCGCAGTTGCGCGAAGCCGTTGATATGCCGGCATTTGGCTCACCGCAGGCGGAATATCCGAGAGCTATTTTGGCATTGCTTGCAAGTTTGCGAAAACTTTTGCCAGAGCAAACCTGCGCGCGCGTTTTGGCTGGGAACAACCATCAAATACCGCCATCGCATTTCGAGGCAGACAAAGATTACTTTATGCGCACCAAGGACATAGACGAGTTTTTAAAATATCGTCATGCGCGGACTTTGGCGGAGATGGAGCGATGCATGGACGAGGGGAGGCTTTGGTATGAGCAGAAGATTACGCCGCAGGTTTTGGAATTTGTGCGTGCGAATCAGGAGATACAGTCGGGAGTTCGCGTTGGCGACACGATATTTGTGACGAAGATCCCGTATATGGTGCACGATTATTTGCAGTCAACCGATTGTCGTGAAAAGCGTTACCTCAGTTGTCATTGTCCATTTGTGCGTGCGTCGATAGAGTCGGGCGGTGAGGCGATGGACAAGCTCTGGTGCAACTGTTCTGGCGGCTTTGAGAAGCTAATTTTTGATGTTATTTATGGCGCGGAGTGCGAAGTTGAAGTGTTATCGACGGTTATCTCGGGGGATGAGCATTGTCGTTTCGCGATTCGCGTTCCGGTTTAGCCTTTTTGGGTCGTCTGCCCGCGAATTTTGAGGCGCAAGCTTTTTACAAACATCGCGCGATGACGAAAACGCGTTTCACGTCAAAAACATAGAAAACATAACAGATGAAACTGCACATCTCGCCGAAAAAACCGCACAAACTGCCGATGAAATTGCGATTTGCATTAAAAAAGTGCCAATACGACTGACGAAATCGTGATTCGCGTGGAAAAAAATGCCATACTGCCGACGAAACTGCGATTTGCGTGGAAAAAAATGGAGAAACAGGTTGCTGAAAAAAAACTGTTTCAACTGTTCTGGCGGCTTTGAGGAAAAATTTTTGATGTTATTTATGGCGCGGAGTGCGAAGTTGAAGTGTTATCGACGGTTATCTCGGGGGATGAGCATTGTCGTTTTGCGATTCGCGTTCCGGTTTAGCCTTTTTGGGTCGTCTGCCCACGAATTTTGAGGCGCAAGCTTTTTACAAACATCGCACGATGACGAAAGAGCATTTCACGTCGGAAACATAGAAAACATAACAGACGAAACTGCACATCTCGCCAAAAAAACCGCACAAACTGCTGATGAAATCGCGATTTGCATTAAAAAAACTGCCAATACTGCCGACGAAACTGCGATTTGCGTGGAAGAAAATGGAGAAACGGGTTGCTGAAATAGGAAAAATGATCAATAAAATTGCGCGTCGCGTCGAAAAAAGAGCAAAAATGACCGATGAAGTAGCAAATACGACCGACGAAAGAGCGCGTACATGCGGCGAAAGAGGGCTGCGACGTGTCGAAAGAGGGCGTACATGTGTCGGAAGAGGGCTGCT
>CAYUDB010000254.1:0-3303 GCA_964443405.1 uncultured bacterium
CCTCAAAACCGGCACGGCGAAGCATGGCTACAGCAAGTGCCGATTTATCTTTACAAACGCCTGCGCGAGCATCGAAGGTTTCGTTGACGTTGTGAGGGGTAACCCCTTCTTTATCACCAAGTGAAAGACCAACATAACGTATATCCTGTGCCACCCAAAGCCCTATAGCGCGGATCGAGTCCATCTCGGTTTTGCAACCTTCTACGATGGTAGCAATGGTTTTGTCGATCTCGGGGTCTTTAATAAGCATAGGAGGCTCGGTTATGTCGAAAGCTTTTTTCGAAAGCTCTTGCCATGACACATTTGAGAACATCACAAGCGGTATGAATTTTGTGGGCGAAGGCATGCCCGGTTCGGGAACAAAGGATGGAACGCTATCTGCCTGCCAAACAAAAGCGACATAATTGCCGGTTTCGTACTGGCGAAATTTTACCCAGCCTTGAGTGTCGTTTAGAATTCGATGTTTTATCTCTCCAGCTTTCGATTTTGGTATTAAACTCACAGAGCGGTTGAGGTGTATTGGTTCGGTACCCTGAAAACCTGAAGTGCCAGAGATGACGTTCTCGAAATATGGCTTGAGCATTTTGTAACGATATGATACTGCAACAGCGTCACCAGGGTAAAGCTGAGGAAGATGCACAACTTTTTTGCGCAAATTCGTCCAGTAAATGTCGGCTTCTGCCATACCTTCTGAGGCAACTTGATCGATGATTTCGGAATCGGGCAAAACGTAAATTGTGGAGTCTTGATGTATTATCATGGCGTAAAACACATCTAGTTCCATCATCTGGTTGTCGTATGAAAGTTCAAGCGAGCTTTCGTCCTTCAAACCTTGTGGTGTAAGCGGCTTCGACAATGCATAAGAATAGTTAATAGCAGAACCATCTTCATTAAAAATGGTGCTATCGACCACTTCGATTGCAATACTGTTGGCATCGGGGTATTTGAAAGCATCTCCGGCGTTCACTATTTTCGCCATCAACTCCGGCGGTGCTTTTTGAAAATCTGGCTTAGCAAAGCCGAGTTGCCCTTTTGTGCCGCCACAACCGGCAAGCAATAGCACAGATATAACTGCCATTGCAAGTGTTAGTTTTTTCATCTTGCCCCCACTTTTGTGATATTTTTTTCGATAGAGTTCACAAGCATGTCAATGGCAGCGCTATCGGTTTTGTCGGAGAGAGCCACAAGCAAAATATTTTCGAAACCTTTGATATATCTACCCACAGGAACACCAGCCAAAACACCGTCTTCGCAACAAAGCTCCACGACCCGATTGGCATTGCATGGAAGTTGAATAGCAAATTCACGGTAAAAAGGCGCATCAAACAAGAGTTTCACACCTTTGATAGCACATAGTTTATCGGCTGCATAATGCGCACGGTCACAGACAAGGTTGGAAAGTTTTTCCAGCCCGTGTTTGCCCACTAATGCAAGGTAAATCGAAGCACGCAAACCGCATAGCTGTTGATTTGAGCATATGTTTGATGTGGCTTTTGCACGGCGTATATGCTGCTCGCGCGTTTGAAATATCATAGTGAACGCGCGTTTGCCTTCGATATCTTTCGTCATGCCGATAATTCTGCCTGGCATGGCTCGAATAAATTGCTTTTTCGCAGCAAGAAAACCGATGTAGGGTCCGCCGAAAGATATGTAGTTGCCGAATTGCTGAGCTTCGCCAGCACAAACATCGGCACCGTATTCGCCGGGCGGAACAATTTTTCCAAAACTCAGTGCGTCTGCAACAACAGTTACAAACAATGCTCCTTTCGCATGAATTACATCTGCATAAGCAAAACCGTTTTCAACTATGCCAAAAAAATTCGGATTTTGGAGCATGAAACAGGCAGTGTTCTCATCGATGAGATTTTCGAGTGTTTGTGCATCGGTACAACCATTTTTTAGCGGAACAGGAACAAGCTCAACATCGAAACCGTGTAAATATGTGCGAATAACGTCGATATAGAACGGGTTAAGCCCTTCTGAATACAAGATTTTTTTTCGCCCTGTTTGGTGAATGGACAGAATAGCAGCCTCAGCAGCAGCAGAAGCACCGTCGTACATGGATGCGTTACACACTTCCATGCCTGTGAGTCTTGTCATCATCGATTGAAATTGGAAAATTGCTGTTAGTGTGCCTTGTGAGACTTCAGGTTGATAGGGCGTGTAGGCAGTATAAAATTCGGGTCTGTTTGAAAGTTCATCGATGCTAGCTGGCACATACATATCGTAAGCACCTGCACCAGCGAAAGTTACAAAAGCCGAAGCACGATTTTTGGCGGCGAGCTGTGCCATGTGAGCCTCAGCTTCGATCTCGGAAATTCCTTCGGGAATGGGCAAAAGACCACAACAATGAACATCTTTAGGAACAGCACGATCGATAAGTTCTTGAAAACTCGAAAAACCAAGTTTGTCGAGCATTTCCTTGCGATCGGTTTCGGAAAGCGGTAAGTAAGGGAAACTGTGCATTTGAGCCTCCATAACTCGATTATACAATAAGCAAAGAACCCCGAAAAATATTTCGGAGTTCATGCTTACAAATTTCTAGACGAGACAATTCTCGCTATGTTTCAAAAAAAATTTCGACAGGCATTTACCCCAAAAGCTCTTTGTATTGTTCGGCGGTCAAAAGCTCTGCCAGCTCATTTTCGTCAGCGAGCTTGATTTTAACCATCCAGCCATCATCAAATGGGAGCTTATTTACAGTGTCGGGAACCGCTTTGAGTGCATCGTTCACAGCAACAATTTCACCAGCAAAGGGAGAATAAACGTCGCTAACCGCCTTCACTGCTTCAACAGTGAGGATGCTTTCACCTTTTGCAACTTGCTTTTTTACATCAGGAAGCTCCACAAAAACAATATCGCCAAGTTCGCCTTGTGCGTAGTCGGTAATGCCAATAGTTGCTATGCCATTTTCGACCAATGCCCATTCGTGGGTTTTGGTATAGCGCAAGTTCTCTTTGATAAGCATTTCAAACCTCCATAGATAGTTAAAAGTTTTCTAAGATAGTCGTTTGCATGAAAACTGCAAGTTTTTTGTGCGATGCGAAAATTTTAATGCATTTCTGCGTAAGGTAAATAGCCGAATTCACAATGATTCTATCAAGTAACTATTTGATTTGTAAATAGTTAATAAAAATAGATAAACCAAAAAAGTGCGACCGGAAACAATAGCTCACCAATGTTCGAATCGACAGGAAATCACGGAACAAAAAAAATCACAAAAAGTTGCAAAAAATACTTGCCAAAAATGCTCGCCTCCATATTTTTAGAAAATTGTAAATAAGGAGGATGACATGTCCGATT
>CAYUDB010000255.1:0-3271 GCA_964443405.1 uncultured bacterium
CTACATGATCGTGTGCCTGTAGTGCCTGTGGGCACATTTTCTTAGGCTACGCATCCTGGTTTCAGCGAGGTTTTCGACAAATGTTAAAGCATAAAAGTTGTGGGTAAGCCTACATTTCGCGAAAAATTGCTTCGCCTGTTTTTTCAGATGTGAGGAAACATGTGCAGTTCACTATCGCGTATTTCACCACCAATTTTTGCTAGTGCAGGCGGCGTAACCGCTTCTAGAACACGCCACTGCGTGGCATGCGAGGCATGCTTTTCAGAGGCTACGCCTCCTGTGCCAGTGGGCACCTTTTCAGAGGCTACGCCTCCTGGTTTCGGCGAGATTTTCGACAAGCGAAATCGTCAAAAGGTAGATGGAGATTAAAAACCCCACACTTGTCGCACCTGTGGCGCGGATGATATGCGCGTAGTTATTTGTGCAGCAAGATATTCCACAACTTCGGCTTGCGTTGTTGCCACAAGTGCCGAAACTTCTTTGCACGCAATAACTTTTGTCGAATTGTTGCCGGTTTTGCGCACATCAAACTGCAAAACCTGTTCGCCGTTCGCATCGAAAACTGTGGTGCGCAAAGTAAGCGCAAAGTTTGCCCGAGCATGATGCCCAATTGTCAAAGCTGCCACTTCAAAGCTGTCTGCAATTTCCGCAATCTCCACATAAATAAAGCCAGCAAATTCGCGATTTTGTGGCAAAACAGTGCCAGGAGTGGGCAAAGAATCGCGTTCGACAATGGTTGGCATTATCGCCGCCAAATTCTGCTTCACTGCAGTGCGGATGCCTGTGCCAAGATAGATGTCCCACCAGTTGCCTGCGCAAAAATCGCCGGTGGTTGAAATGCGGTTCACATATTGTCGAATACCCGGCGAAAAAACTAATGCGAAGCTGCCCGGCACTTTTTCCAAAAAAGTGTTGACTGGCACTTTTGTTGTGAGAAATATCTTTCTGTTTCCGGCGCATCCGCTCAAAAACAAGGCGCTTAATATGATCAGCAGTAAAAATCTCCGCATTTATTCTCCTTTTCTACTCGATTTCCCTCAATTTATATTTTTTCTCTTTTTCGTCACCATTTTCTTTTCCGTCACAAAGTCTATCGCAAATCTTGCCAAATGCAAAACGCGCAGTCTTCGACAAAACCATGCTCCACATGCAAAACGCGCCGCACGAATGCCAATTTGATGATGAATAATCAAACATGAACTGCGCAATCGTTTAATTGCAAGTTGCAAGAAAGATTTGCTAGTTCTGTGATTTTGTCTATATTTTTGAACTGTTTACAAAGTGCTTCGAACGGAGGAGAAATGAAACGACTTTTGATATTTGCAGCAATTGCACTTATGTGCGCGTCGTTTGCTGGCTGCGCCAAACGCCCGCTCGACCCAGAACAAGCTTATCGCCCAAACGCCCTTAGCCCTGCGCAAAATGATGTAAAAAACGTATCGCGCATATTTTTCGATTGGAGCGTTTTTCCTGATGCAAATGGCTATAAAATTCTTCTATGGCACGGAGATACACTTATTTGGGAGCGCGAAGAATTCACGTCATCAGTTAAATGTGCACGCCCTGTAACCAACGGAAACTATCGTTGGTGTGTGGGCGTTCGCGTGGGAAACGGCGACTATGAAAAATGGTCAGATACCATCGATTTTGTTGTGGAACAAACACCTTTTATCGTGCGCTCGTGGGCACCAACTAAAGGATTTGCACAGGATTGTGCGGCAATCGATGGTTACGTTTACGCTGCAGACGGACAAGCAGGTTATACGGTTATCGACGCACGCAATCTCGACGCTCTGTCATTTATTTCAAACCTTGACTGGAACGAGCAAGATGACTGTCGCAGTGTCATAGTAGATAGGTTATCGAATTTACTCATATTAGGCGATTATCGCGGTCGCCCGACTTTCATGGTTGCCGATATAACAAACCGCGCAACGCCAACGATAGTTCCAAACACTGTTTTCGCAAATCGCACCGCCGACATCTGTGGTTTTCGCATGCGCGACACTTTCTTTGTAGCCGCTGCCGACGACGACGATGGTTTGACAATATTTGATTTTGGCACAACAGGTTACATAACTGTTCGCGGTGATCCTTTCGGCAGACGAGAGGGTGAATACGGCGCAATTACTGGTGTCTCGGCAAAAGACACACTCATAGCCACAGCTGTCGGCGATGCGGGCATATCGATAATTAATGTGCGCAATCCAAACGCAAAACAGCTTGTTGGACATTGTGATACGCCAGGTGATGCGCGCAGATTGCGTTTTTTTGGCAACTACATCTACGTAGCCGACGGCATAGGTGGGCTTGCTGTGGTTGATGCCACTGACGCGCGCGCACCCATTTACATCACATCCACCGACATGCAAACTGGCGATGCCCGCGATCTCGAAATTTTGCAAATTGCCGACACACCATTTTTGGCTTTAGCAACTGGTTCGGGCGGCGTGTTATTATACGATCTCACTTTGCCAGCGCAGCCGTGCTTGGTTGGGCGCATCGAAACGCCCTATGCTTACGGTATTGGAATCGGGGACGAGTGTTTCTTCATCGCAGACCGCGACTGGGGCATTGTCGCCATCACCTTACGCTAACGCTAACAGCATACTAAAACACGCAGTGATGCTTTTCAGTCGCCAGTGCAGTGAGCACCTTTCAGTGGCTATACGCACCCAAATTTTGTGAGAACTGTTCGTTTTGCTCTGTTTTTTCGGATGTGAGAAAACTGTGCGCTGTTCGTGCGGTTCGCGAAAACCTGCCTCGCCAAATTTCAAATCCGGCAGCACCGTAGGCGCTTACAAAATGCCTATGGGCACATTATGCTACGCATGCCGAACAATGTCGAGAAAGATGGTTTCGAGGTTTGCCTCTACGGGAGTAAGCTCGATTATGTGCCAGTTTTTTTCGCGTAGAAGTGGGACGATTCGAGTGGAAAAATTGGTAGGATCGTCTGTTTCGACAAGGCAGCTACCGTGCTCGGTTTTTTCCACACGCAATATGCCCTCAATATTCTTGAGCGCCAAACATACATCTTCTTGTGGTGCATTGAGCTTCACGTGAAACAGACGAATACGGTGCATATGTGCGGCGAGGTTTGCGGGGCTGTCGTTTGCCACAATGTGCCCTCGGTTCACAATGATGATACGATCGCAAAGCATTTCTGCCTCGTGCAAGATGTGTGTGGAAAGCAAAACAGTGTGAGCGCCGCCAAGCTCGCGGATGAACTGTCGGATGTGTATGATTTGCTCGGGGTCTAGTCCTATGGTGG
>CAYUDB010000256.1:0-3216 GCA_964443405.1 uncultured bacterium
ATTTATTGCACCCAACTCATTTATTTCCAATGCTCTCTCTGGATGTGCAATTGTCTCTTGTACGGAAGTTTTTGCTGCAAAATGATATATTGCATCGCAGCCTCGAACAGCCTCAACGCAAGAGGCATAATCCGCTATCGAGGCGCAATAAAAACTTGCGCGCATGTTCACGTTTTCGATTTTGCCAGTCGAAAAATCGTCAAGCACCACTACATCATGACCGTGCGTGCTCAAAAAATCTACCAAATGCGAACCCAAAAAACCTGCGCCACCGGTAACCAAAACCTTCATGTTGCCCTCCAAATAGCTCATCGTGTAAAAACGCGCTTTGGCTAAAATTAACTTCCATCAGCGTTTTGGCAAGTTTTTTGAAAGCACTATCACGTTTTATCGCTTTCACAAACTATCACGGCAAAAATATATTCCATTTCTGGTTATGTTAATCTTTTACAAATCAAGCAATTGTATTAAATTTGCGCCGAACACACAGTGAATAAAACTAAGGTGCGCATTAGTATTTATTACAGCACAACGCAAGAAAATGAAGGAATAAACAACACACTATTCACTGGTATTTTTCGGCGCATCGGATGGAAGTGCGCTCATTGCACGAGCTATCATTTCGGTGTGCGGTATGCGCTCAAAAATGGTCTTCATTAAAACCATGAGCGGCAACGCAAGGACCATACCAGCAATACCCCATATATATCCCCACAAAACAAGCCCAAGCAAGACCGTTAATGTATTTAAACGCAAACGGTTACCTTGTATTATCGGCTCGATGATATTGCCAAATAAAAGCTGAGTGCATGTGAGCAGTGTTGCAAATATTACGAGTGCGCTAAATTTTAAATAAGCCACTGCCACAAGAACGGGAATTATCGTAGCGGCAATTGAACCTATATTCGGTATGAAATTGAACAGAAATGCCAAGAATCCCCAAAACATCGAAAACGGTATGCCAAAAATCGCGCAAATCAACCAAAATACTAATCCTGTGGCAAAGCTTACCACAAATTTTACAACAATATAGCTCCCTATCGATCGCATAACAGTTTCGAAGCTGTCTAGTAGTTTGTCGCCGTGTTCCGATCCGCCCACAAACCAAATAAATTTTTTGTAATTGCTAAAGCCAGCCAATATGAAAACGAAAAATATCGCATACATCACAAAAGAGCCGGCAATTTTGGTTAAAATCTTTGCAAATGAACCTATCGAGTCAATTATCGCCTCAGATGAGAAATTTTCGCGCGCAAAAGAGCGCATCGAACGTAGATAGGTTGGGTAAATTTCCAAATGCGTTTTGTATTCGAGGCGAAATATGCCATCACGTATGCGGTTTGAAAAATGTTCGACAAGCGTATCTTTCTGATCGACTATCTCAACAACAGTTTGTGAGACAATTATAAAAGTGAGTGAAAGCGCGAGCAGCACAATTACTGAAATTGCCGTTATTGAGAGAATTCGAGGCACACGTTTTCTCTCCAAAAAAGCAAGCACAGGTTGAAAAGCGATAACTGTAAACAGTGCAAGTACAAATGGCAAAAGTATCGCCGCAGCTTTTTGCAACACGGCAAAGACCAAAACCAACGTTATAGTCAGTAATGCGAACCGATCGATGCGCATATCCCCTCTAGGCGAATTTTGCTCGTAAAATACACTTTTTTTTCATTTGCGCAAGGTGTCGTTGAGTGCCACTGACACCTCCTAAAGGCTACGCCAACTACATTAGGTGAGATTTTTGAAATAACTAACTCCCAAAAACTCTATGACTTTCTATTCGGTCGTAAATTATGATTCGTGCGATTAGTAACTATAAGCAAAATATCCACATTGCTTGCTGCACCGCTCTATCCGATTGGTCAATCAGATAGCTACACCCAAAAACTCGCCCTTTGGTAATGTGCGTGAACTGATATACCAGCGCAAGGTGGGTATAGTTGAGTGTCGTGACACTTTTCCGAGGCTACATCTCCCCGTAGTAGGCGATTTTCGAAACAAAACTCGACAAAAAAACTTGGCAAGTGCATTAAAGGTAAATGTTCATCAAGTGTAGTAATAACAAGTGATATAATGGTTTTTTATCGTCTCCTCCACCCCATATGCGCCTTTTGTTCACGCGGGACCCATGTGTGTGTTTTGCATACACCCCTTGCCTCTCCACCTCACTTAAGTATCACCCCAGGAGAACATCCCCCTCCACCCACTCTCATACGATGGTGGAGCGTAGGAGACTTGAACTCCTGACCTCGACACTGCCAGTGTCGCGCTCTCCCAGTTGAGCTAACGCCCCATCGTAGGGATTAAAGTATTAGAAAGCGAAAATCGCGCAAGTGTTTTTTTAGGTGGAATGCAAAATTGTGATTTTTTCGCGCTCGGCAATAGCAAGGTCGCAAAACATGGGCAAACTCTTACGTGCGGCGTTGTAAGCGAGCTGTGCAGTGTTGTTTTCGGCAGAAAGATGCCCAAGTATGACCTTTTGAGTGCGCGTACAAGAAATTTGTGCCAAAAGTTCAGCAGCTTGAACATTGGAAAGATGCCCTCTTGCTGAAGCGATGCGCGCCTTAAGTTGTGCAGAATAAAAGCCCTCACGCAACATTTTCGGGTCGTAATTGGACTCAATAAGAAGCGTAGTGCACGTATCGGCTATTTGCAAAAACTCGGCGTCAGCTTTGCCCATATCGGTGGCAATGGCAATTTTTTCACCACACAGATGCTCAATGTCGAAATAAACAGGGTCATTTGCATCGTGCGATTTTGGAATTAGGCGCACGCAAAAACCGCCGATGTCAATTTCGTCGCGCAGTGGACGCACTTCAAAATGACTATCCGGATGCACGTGCGCAATTGCCTGATATGTGCCATGACTAAGGAAAAAAGTTGGGTTGAACGCGCGTTGAATTATGCCCAATGTGCTTGTGTGATCGCCGTGCTCATGCGATATGAAAACATTGCGTAAAGGCGGTAGGGAAAATTGCGTGAGCACTTCCACAATCATACGCCGCGGAACACCACAGTCAAATAGCAAAGTTTCGCTGCCATCGGAGAGGATGTAGCCATTGCCAGATGAACCACTTTTTAAGGATACAAATATCATCGCCGAAAAAAAATCGCGGCAAAGTCGCGAGAGTTTTACATTTTTTTTTCATTCACTGAACTGTACTACTCACTCCGTGACCGGCGCAAGGAATACTTCCTGGCGCTCCTGCTGGACGG
>CAYUDB010000257.1:0-3150 GCA_964443405.1 uncultured bacterium
GGGGCGTTGATTTCAGTTTTTACTTATCAATGAATGGTAACCAAGATAAATATTTGTATAGTTTGCTTGGGAAGTCAAGGAAATTTTCATGAAAGAAATTATGTGAATTGCATAAAGTTTTATGTATCATGCAATAACAAAAAACCCCCAACTTTTTAAGCGGGGGTTTTGGAATGCGCAACAGATAAATCATTTCAGATAGACTGTACGAATTGACTTTACAGAGGAGTTGCCCACAACCTTAACAAGGTAAATACCTGCAGGAATGTCATCTTTTGGGTGCCAGACGACAGATGTTTCGAACTTGAGTAATTGTTTGTCGTGCACAAGCTTACCGGATATGTCGTAGATTTCCAGCTTTTGTGGAGTGTCGGTAAATGATGAAAAGTTGATCTCGCATGCGGCATTGAATGGGTTTGGCGAAACTTGGATTTCGCTTGTGCGAGGAGTTTTCTGTGATGCGAACGGTTCGCATATATCGGTGGGCATTATAGAGTAAATGCCAACACGGTTTATATACCATCCAGCATCACGGGTGCGAGAACTGCTGCCGAAATCGAAATTTAATTGAACAGTTTGCCCTGCCCAAGGCGAAAGGTCGAAGCATTCTTCTTGCCACATAGCGTCGTAAGTGTCTGCAAATGCTGGTTCGTAACGAATGAACAGATTGTATTGCGATGAAACGCCGTCATAACCGCTTTGTGGGAAAATGGTGAACGGTGTGCCTCCCGATATTGAAAGCTTCACATTGCCACCGTCGTGAGTTTGCTGGGTTGTGGATGGCTGCATGCGATACCAATGCCATATTACAAGTTGGGCACCTATGCCTGAGGCAGGAATTGTGAACGAAGGTGTAGTAAGGCGAGAAGTGGAGCTGTCGGAATATTGTCCGGTGGGAACCGTAGCCCAACAGCGTGAGCCGTAAGGTATCGTTGAAGGACCATATGTAACTTGTCCCCAAGACCAGTTTTGATAGAAACCGGAAGCCGCTGTGTTCGTGGTGAAACTGCAATTTGTTGTCGAAACGTCGTAACTGACAACGGGTGCGCCGATGAATGGTCCGGAAAATTGTCCTGTAGCCGGAACGCGAAATGTTTCGCCCGAATACACGAATGCAAAATAGTAGCTATGCGAACCTAAACCAAGTGAAGATATTGAATAAGAATACGTTAAACCAGTAGTAGCAGTGCCCGATTCGGATGTGAGCGAGTGTGCTATACCATCGATGTAAACAGTGGCGGAAGTTGGTGTGTAACCTGATGGTGAGGCGAAAATTGCTTTAAAACTCGCACTTTCACCAGAAGCGAGTGCTCTCGGAAAAACGTCACCTGCACCCGCGTAAGCGTTCTTTCGTGAGTTGATCGAGATATCGTCGATGAACCAACCGTGGCAACGTAAACCGTTGTCGGTTTTAGCGCGGAAACGAACATAGATAGCGTCACCTGCGCCGCCATAAGGAGAAAGATCTACATAACAGAATTTCCAACCTTCCGAAAAGCCATTAAGCGATAGCAGCCGTGTCCAAGTTGTGCCGTCATCGGATATTTCAACGTAACCTGAGTCGTAATTGTACTCAAATTCATGGAAAGTCCAGAAAGTAAGTGCCGGATTTGCTGTTAGTATTATGGGATTTGCCGTGCGCATCGAGGCATTGAGTGAGTCACGATACATAAATGGCTTGTCTGAAGAAATCTCTTGTCCAAAATAGAAACTTTGGCTTCCGGAAGTTTTGCGATATTGGGAAATATGCCAAATACTTTCGAAAGTCCAAAGTGCGCTGCCGGTTTCGGCACCATCGAATAGCCCACCAGTGCCTATGAGTATTGGGAAAGTATCGACAGTTGTGTATCCACGTGAATCGAGGGCAGTGTGGATTATCTGCGCGGAATAGGGTGTTGGACACGATGAGCCGATGCGCAAACGATAGGTAGTACTGTTTGCGGCATGTGACGCAGGTGCTATGTTTGGGTAGGCAGATGTTGCAGTAATGAGTGATATATTTGCATCCGGTTCGGTTAATGTGCCATTGAGTGTACGTGAGTGGTCGCCGCCGGCATTAGCTATTTCGATGGAGACAGTTACATCTTCTCCGGGTTCGTAATAGCCGTCGCCATCTGAGGCGTCGGTAGTGATGATGGAGTAGTGTGAAAGCTTTGGCGCACGAACGTAAACCGTAAACTGAGCGTTCCAAGTGCGTGCTGCAGCATCAGTTATGACGAGGTTGAAAGTTACTGCGGTGCTATCTGTTACATTGCCAAAGCGCACGACATAAGGATCAAGTGCGGAAGCAGTGGCACCTACGGCAATGTTTCCAAAACTCGATGTGTTATCGGTAATTGTGGCTGCAGACGAGGCTGTGCTGAGAGTGGCAGTTACGCTATTGGCAATAATTGTGCCCGTATTGCGCAAACTGACATTGATAGCCATTGTTTCGCCGGCATCGGGTGAGGAATCTGAGTCGCCAGAACTGCCTAAAGTGCCGTTATCAAAGAGGGTATTGGCATTGTAGATTATATTTGGAGCATTGCCTTGCACAACTATGTATCCTGTGTAAGGTATTTTCTTATATGCAGTTACAGTTACATACAGCGTGTCGCCCATAACTGCTCCCGTATATGGCAGAGATATGGTTCCTGCAGAAGAGGTGTATTCGGCGCTATGAATTGCATCATCGTTTGTTATGCAAACAAGGGCATTTTGAACTGCGCTTCCACCAGAGGTTACAGTTACAGTTGCAGCTCCATCACCTGGCAAAACGGTAGCTATGTGGCTGACTGTAAGCGCTTGTGGCACATTGTACCAAAGTGCAATGGAAGGATCGCTAAACAGATTGTACATATCGAAATAGTACTCGGCGTTTGATGGATAGGCATTGTAAACTCCCATGAGTCCTTTAAGCCTCATGCCACCTGTGAACATCCAGTCGGCAACGAAAACCGAATCGTACATTCTGCGTTCAAAAATATCATCTTCGTTCCAATAGCTATTGTTTGAAGCACCTATGCTGCCTATGGCACCTTTGCCCGATTTACGAATCCATGCTTCCATGAAGCACTCGGCATAAGTATCGAAAGTGCCTGTAATACATGCATTTGAAACGATAAAAGGATACATGCCTTGATTTGTCAGTGCTTCGATATTTGCAATTGT
>CAYUDB010000258.1:0-3136 GCA_964443405.1 uncultured bacterium
CAAACAGTGAGGCAAGTCGTGTGGCGAGCCCTGGGTATGTGTTTTGCTCCTGCCAGAAAAGAGGTATGCCAGCGCGCCATGCGGCTATCGAAAGTGGTGCCGCTACGTAACCACCTGTGCCTAATGCCACTTGTGCGTCAAATTTTTTTGCTATGGCTTTCACTTCGCCCGATGTGGAAACAACCATTTTCAAAGAACCAAAAGCTCCGTGCCAGGGTTCCGATTTCACAAGTGTTAGATCGTAACCGCGCACTGGGATGATGTCTTTTTCCATGCCACGCTCGGAACCAACGAAGAGAAATTTTGCATCGCTGTCGAGTTTGGCTAAGGCATCTACTATGTTCAGTGCGGGAATGATGTGCCCGCCTGTGCCACCTGCTGCAACTACGTAGCGCATGTTTCCTCCAAAAATTGTGTTTCGCGCACAACTTTTGGCACATCGCGCCTTGCTTGCGACGATATGTTCAAAAGCACGCCTATTAAAAACATGTGTATCACCAATTGCGAACCGCCATAGCTTATAAACGGTAGAGGAATACCAGTTGTGGGCAAAAGACGAGTCACCACACCTAAGTTTATAAGTGCGAAGAAAGTTATTATCGATGTAAGTCCAAAAGCCAAAAGTGCACCAAATCTATCTGGTGCTCGCAAAGTTATTTTCAACCCTCGCCAAGCAACGTAGGCAAAAAGCAAAACCAAAGCCGCTGTGCCCCAAAGCCCAAGTTCCTCGCCAATAACAGCGAATATGAAATCGGTGTGCGGCTCGGGCAGGTAGAATACTTTTTGTTTGCTTTGACCCAAACCAAGCCCCAAAATGCCACCCGAACCGAGCGCTATGAGCGATTGCCCGATTTGATAGCCGCCCTCAAGTGCGTTCGAACCCACAAAAAATGTCTCAAGTCTCTCTCGCGCATGTTCAGATTTTATCATTAGCCCAGCTAATGCGACAATCGATGGTATGCCTAAGAACATGAAGTGCTTATAGGGAACTCCAGCAACCAAAAGCATGGCGGCTGTAACAAGCGAAAGCCCCACTACCATGCCGAAATTTGGTTGTAACACTATGAATAACAAAAGAATAGCAACAGGAACCAATATTGGCATAAGTCCGCGTTTAAAATCGTTTACAAATTGCCGCAGTTTCGAAAGCTCCTCTGCCAAGAATACCACGAGAACAAATTTTGCCAGCTCGGAAGGTTGTAATGCGCTCGACCCGAAAAGCTTTACCCATCTGCTGGCACCTTTTACAGGTCCCATGCCTGCGAGTGTTGGAATTAGCGGCAAAAGCAGTAGCGCACAAATGGCTATCATGCCGTGAAGCGAGTATTTTTGCCAAAAATGATAGTCGATTTTGGCAGCCAAATACATGGCTACAGCACCAATAAGCACGCGAACAACTTGGCGTTTTACAAAGAACATGGGGTCGCCAAATTTGCGCGCGCAGCTCGCCGAAGACGCGCTGTAAACCATTACCGCACCAAAAAGCACGAGTATTAGCACTGCCCAAAAAAGGTGTCTATCGATTTTGTTCATTTTCCTCGATGAGCTTACAGACAAATTCCTTGAAATACCTTCCACGATGTTCGAAATTTTTGAAAGCATCATAGCTTGCACAACCCGGCGAGAGCAATACTACGTCGCCAGCTGTGGCGAGCGAAAATGCTTTGCGCACGGCGTTGTCGAAATTTTCGACGTAAAGTGAAAACAGAACGCCTGTGCCAAGTTCTTCTGCCATGCGTCTGCCGGTAGCGCCGGTGAAAACCACTGCTTTCGCTTTTTGGGAGACAAGTTCGCGCAGAAAACCGAACTCGTTGCCTTTATCGTAGCCGCCTAGTATGAGCACAAGCGGGCGATCGAAAGCCAAAAGTGCGAATTTTAGAGAATCGGGATTTGTGGCTTTGGAATCGTTGACGAAAAGTATGCCTGCATGTTCGGCAAATCTTTCAAGCCTATGCTCGATGCCCTTAAAAGTGGCAAGAGTGTGCGCAATACTTTCCATCGGTAAGGAAAACGGCAATGTCGCAGCAACAGATGCGAGAGCATTTGAAAGATTGTGCGGACCAGGTATGCCGAGTTTATCTTCGGGCAAAATTTTTGTGCCGTTTGCGCAGATGTAACCGTCCTCGACGTAAGCGCCTGGCAATTTCGGTGCACTTGTGGAAAACCATAGCTTTTGCGCAAAAGTTACGTCGGCAAGGTCGGCAACTTCCGTGTAATCGTAATTGAGCACGGCGAAATCGGTTTCGTTTTGCTTATCGAAGATGTGCAACTTGGCGGCGTAATAATCTTCGATTGTGCTATAAACGTCGAGGTGATCTGGTGTGAGGTTCAACAAAACCGAAACTCGTGGACGAAAATGTTCCATAGATTCGAGTTGGAAACTCGAAAGTTCGAGGACAGTTATGGAATTTGCCTCAGTTTCCTCGACTATGCCGCAATATGGGTTGCCGATGTTGCCTGCCAAAAACGTTTTGATGCCGGCATCTTCGAAGAGCTGTGCGGTGAGAGTGGCTGTTGTGCTTTTGCCGTTGGAGCCTGTGATAGCCACAACTGCTCCGCGTTCGAACCCAAAACCAAATTCGATTTCGGAAATCACCTTTATACCGCGAGATATGGCTTGTGCAACAATGGCACTCTTGCGTGGCACACCGGGCGAAAGCACAATAAATGAACAATCGAAAATTCTATCGCTGTGTCCACCAAGCTCGAATTCGGCACCTTGTGCTTCGAGTTCGGCGGCTTTTACGCGCAGATTTTCGTTGTCGTTTTTATCGGAGATAAAGACTTTGTAGCCATTGCGCAAGGCAAGTTGCGCTGCTGCCATGCCACTTCTCGCGAATCCTATAATCGATACTTTTGTCATTTGCCAGCTCTGTTTAACGAATTTTGAAGGATACTAAGCCCAAAAGTGCGAAAATGATGCCCAAAATCCAAAATCGAACTGTGATTTTCGACTCGTGCCAGCCTGAAAGTTCAAAATGATGATGCAGCGGTGCCATTTTGAAAATGCGCTTACCGCCCGAGAGTTTGAAATAACTCACCTGCATCATTACCGAAAGCGTTTCGAGCACAAAAACTCCACCAGCGATGAAAAGAAGCAGCTCTTTCTTTAAAATTATCGACGCCACAGCCATTG
>CAYUDB010000259.1:0-3111 GCA_964443405.1 uncultured bacterium
CTCGTGACGATGAACCACGAATAGTTTTGTATCCGAGCTTCATGGCGAGTTGGGCTATTATTTCACCATCTTTCGAACGGCTAATAATGACGTGCCTCGAAAGATTGCGGAAAGCGTAGGTTAATGGCAAAAGATGACCGTGCCATATAGCGAAAATACACGGAGATTTACTTGCCAAGCTTTTATTGCTTATTGTAAATTGCCATGTTACGCCAAAAAGCTTGATAAGCAGAAATAATATAATGGAGTAAATCTTTACCATGCAAGTGATTAAGAATTAATTGCGTCAATCAGCTGACATGAGATATCACCATTGGCTGCAACTATTTTGTCAGATAAAATGTGCCAAGGTTCTTGTGTGAAAGTAGTTACGATACCGCCTGCCTGGTTTACGATAAGGGCACCAGCGGCAATGTCCCATGGCTTTAGTTTGAGCTCCCAAAAACCATCTAGTCTGCCTGCAGCGACATAGCACAAATCTAAAGCCGCTGAGCCTGCGCGACGTATTCCTTGGCTTAAGTAACTGATTTTTAAAAAATTATCAAGATTATTTTCGTTATTACTACAAAGATCATATGGAAAACCTGTTCCAACAATAGCTTGGGATAATTCGCTAATATCTGAAACCGTTATTTCGACATTGTTTAGTTGAGCTTTATCGTAAGAGGTTGCCGAAAAAAGCTCTAGGCGAAGTGGATCGAATACAACACCACACATAAGCGAACCGCAGTGCAAAAAGGCGATTGATACGCAGAAAAACGGGAAACCATGCGCGAAGTTATTTGTGCCATCGAGTGGATCAACAATCCAAAGGTTTTCTACATCAGTTTTTTGAGTAGCGCCGAGTTCTTCAGACAAAACTTCATGATTTGGGAAAAAGTGCTCAATTCGTTTGCGAATGAATTTCTCGGAGGCGATGTCAGCTGAAGTTACAAGCTCGCGATTATTTTTGTGGGCAATTTCTTTGGTGCGTGAAAAACCTTCACGTAAAATTGCGCCTGCATCAAAGGCAAGTTCATGAGCAAATGCCATTATAGCGTTAGTTGTTGCCAGTGGCATAGTTGACTGTTGCCATAAAGTGTTCATATAACAAAATTAGAATGTTACCACGAAATGTCAACAGCTAAAGCTAAGTATTTTAAGTTACTGTGCGTCAGGTTTAAATTTAATAGAAACATTATGTAAACTAATTTGCAAACAAACTAAACCAAAGAGTTCCAACACCAAATTTGTGCTCCCCTTGTCTGGTGCCGTCACCACCTGTATTTTAACAATTATGACTTCTGGTTTTCTGCTCGCATTTGACAAATCATTTTCATTAATTGACACAAGTAAGTTTGGTTCCAAAACTCAACCTGATGGAGCCAAAATGAGTACGCTAGTATCCAGCATGTTTTATTCTAGGTCTTGGCAACAAAAAACCGATGCGTTTGCATCGGTTTTCTGGTAATATTTTATTGCGTCTTTACACTACGCGCTCGCAGTGTTCAATAAGATCCAAAAAACCATAGTAATCAACTGTGCACAAGCCTTCGCAATCTATTCCGCGTGCGCGACAATCTTCACGTAGGAAAATGAATTCAGCGCATGAGATAGTTTTAGGTAAGTTCTGCACAGCGTAAACGCCATCTTGAATGAAAATTATTTTGTCATTACAATGTGCTAGTGATGCAAAAAATTCGGCATCTTTGCGCACATATGGGCTTTTTGATACAATAAAAAGCGTACTCATTTTGGCTCCATCAGGTGAAGTTTAGTATTTTGTCGCTTTGCGCAATAATTGAGCTTATTGCGTCTATGGAAACTAGTTTTCCGTAGGCGAAATCACTTTGTTTGAGATGACGAACTTGTGCGCATTGTTCCGAAATGTTAAGGCGTGCTCCAAGCTCTTCAAGACTGGCAAAGGCGCTAGAAACGTCAGAAAGACCTATATTTTCCGGATTTTGACCGATACATGGCACAAAAACACCGTCTTCGGCAAAAATAACATCAACTTCATGTTCCATAGAAACAATACCCTGCGCTGCGCGAAAAGCTTCGCCGGCTGTGGCGCTACCGTGGGGCGCAGTGCGCACTATTATGCTAACTTTTTTAGCCATTGTGCACCTCTTAATATCCAAGAGTTATAAGTTTGTCGCAAGTTTCGATCATACTCGCGAGAGTTGCCATACCGGAGATTTTCGCTCCGTCAATTATATTATCTCGTGCTATGCCACGAAATTTTGCGCAAACTCCACAGCCAATGACTTTTGCTCCAAGTGATATCAGCTCTGCAAAATGCGCGGGAATATCTCTCTCACCGGTGGGTTTAATATCGTTTCTCATGTTGAGTGTGCCATCTTCATAGAGAAAAATATCGACGGCATGTCCTTTATCGATAGCGCGTTTGGCAAGCTCGAAAACTGTATCGGAGTTTTGGTTTGAATACGGTGCTGTGCGTAGCAAAAAACCTATTTTCACAATGACCTACCCTATAAAAAGTTGCACTCCACTATCTCTTGCTTCCTTCAAAAATGACGCTGCCCCAACAATTTCCATATCATCTAACAAATCTTCACGTTTCCAGCCAAAAAGCTTAAGTGTCGTTGAACAAGCGATGAAACGCACTCCAAGTTCAACTGCCTGATCACGCAATTCTTTGAAAGATGGCACTTTATTGGCACGCATTTTATACTCCATCATAAAAGTAAACGGTGCCATTATGCCGGCAAGCTTTGGTTTGAAATTCTTGCGCACTAAATTTAAACCCCAAAATGTAGTGAAAATCGATACTTCCATGCCCGAGGCAGCGGCAGTTGTGGCGATCATCATTGTCATCATTGATTTTTCGAGGCTTTTTTCAGAACATACGAGTACTATTTTGTTTGCATTTGCCATGTTATTTCCTTTTTATGAAACTCTTTCAATTAGAAAATAAAAGACGTTTTTTTCTTTTTCTTCGCGACCTAAAAGCTTGTTTCCGGTCTGCTCACACCAAGATGGGATGTCTTCCCATGCACCTTCATCATCGGCGATAAGTTCAATTGTGTCACCAAGTTGCATGGCTAAGATCTCTTTCCTTAGCTTAACAATTGGCATAGGACACATGAGTCCACGCGCGTCAAAAATTTT
>CAYUDB010000260.1:0-3077 GCA_964443405.1 uncultured bacterium
TGCTCGTTTTTTCTCATTGCGGTGATATCGTGCAGTAGATAAATCTTTCCACTTTTTTGAGTTGCAACACTTTCGATTATCTCGAATTCGGTTTTGCCATCCTTTGAAAACCCATAGAATTTCTTGCAATCAGTTGTTTCGATTGGTTTTATTGGAATTTCTGCAACACCAAAAACTATGAGGTCGTTTATCATTATATTGCCGAATGCGCTATCGGTGAGAGCGAAAAATTTTTTCGCGGCATTGTTCAGCATTATGATCTTTTCGTCATTATCGGTGAGAACGAAAAGCTCTGAGCTTAAACCATCGATAACTGTTTTTAGTGTAAACTGTTGTGTTGCTAAGCCTATCCATCTTTTGTGGAAAGCTATAACAAAAACTGCCATGAGGATGAGTAAAGCACCAAGAGCTACTGCGAATATTCTGTCGCGAAAAATGTAGCTATGCACAAAAGCGTTATAGACAAATATCGCATTTGTGGCAATAGTGATGGCGAAAAAAGCTACTCCAATTATCATCATCAGAAAGCGTTTTTTCCCACTTCTTTCGTATTTGTCGAGCATGTTGGAAATTACCGCCTGTTATGTGCCGTGTTTTTATATTTAGCAACCGTGCACAAGGGAATATAAATATCAAAAAAATAGTTATATCCAATATTTTTGTTGAAGTGCTTAGAGCAGGTTTTTTAATATGCTGCACTACTTTTTAATATGGGCAGTTACTGTCGTCATATGATGAGACAGGATATGCGTTAATGCAAAATCAGTGTGATGGCGGTTATGATTTGCGAATAAGTTCGCGCGTTTTCGCGATAAGCTCGATGATTTTCTCTTGTTCCACGTCGTGTGGTGCAAAACGGTAGTCATCGCAGAACTCGAGTATTTCCGCATAAACGGTTATAAAATATTCTGTTACCCAGTTTGTGCGGAGTTTTTGCAGAGTTTCTTGCGTGGAAAGCGTTGGAGCTGGAATATTGTAAGCATTTGCCACATAAGCTTTTAGTGCAGATTGAAGGCGGTTTACAACTTCACTTTGCGCCATAATGGCAGGTTTGATTTGCGAAAGTGCTTCGAGAGCAATTTCTTGTGGTGTTTTAGCAGTTTCCTTGCGCGCTGCAATTTTTTGCACAGTGTGTTCAAAACGACGCAGAACAAAAAATACTGTCAACAATAACAAAATGCCCAGTGCAAAAAATCCCGCTGCTGGTAGCCAAGTAGTGTCGAATCTTTTGTGTGCCGCCTCGGTGGAAAAACCTGGATATTGGACTACGAGTGTGTCAATTCTTGTGGTGTCGTCGGTATTACGGTGAAGAAAGCGCAAAAAGCCATCTGAGAGCATTACTTTGCCATTAAAGGTGGGTGTATAGTTGAAAATGTAGGTGGTGGTATATGAGCTTGCGGAGGCTGTGGTTTTGAGAGCGTGCCCCATGTATTTTAGCCCCGATGTTGGTGGCAAGATAAGTGTATCTGGCACAAACATATAAGACGGATCTGCAAAACTCACCTGAACGTGATATGTTAATATTTCATCTACACGCGCGCCTTTACCTGTTACAAGCGAGCATTTGGTGGCGGTAATTGGCTCTGGGCTTTGCGCAAACACAAGCGAAAGCGCGGCAAGAGCGAAAAAAATTAATGAAAGCCAAAATTTTCTCATATTTGTTGTGCTCTCGTTATTGTCGTTCGCAAGTAAAAAATGTGCATCGGCTGCATAAGCAAGATTTTTTTGCATTTGCTTGCAATACAAATTGATATAGAGATTAATTTTTTAAAAAGGCTCGCAATGTTGTCTGGTAGGTTCACAAAAAAACGAACTGTGTTTGCGTGGTGCGGTTTGACATGTATTTTACGATTAATGAACAGAATACTTTTTATAACACAGTTACTTTTTTGTGTAACTTTCGCTCAGACAATCGGTTTGCCGAGCGAATTCAAAGATACGCCAGCCGAATCGCTGCCGGAGTTTTTGTGGCGACGCGGTTTTTGGCGTGCGCGAGTGGATTCAATTCGTGACGGTAAGATTTTTGCCTATGCAGGAACCCCGACTCTCATAGATTCAATTGTGCTAGAACCCGAAGACGAGCATATACGTTTTGCGCTGCAACATGTTGTGCAAAAAGGTGATACATTTAATGTGCATAAACTGGCACTTGCACAAGAAAAAATCGTATCTTATTTCGAAAATACTGGATATCCATTTGTAGCATGTTCTATAACAGTAAAGCTTGAACACTGTGATTCGGAAAGCTGCATGGTATCGCTGCAATTTTTGGTGGAAAAATGGGATTCGGTTGTGCTTGAGCGGTTTGACGCAATTATCGAAGGTATTGCCACGAAAAAAACTGTTATTGAGCATGCAATGCTTTTTTCGCCACCTCGCATTTTTACGGCATCTGAAATTGAGAAAGGAACGCAACGCATTTTACGTACAGGGTTTGTGCAAATTATAACACTGCCATATCCTGCTTTAGATGCAGCAGGTGTTTGGACTCTTGCTACAAAGGTGAAAGTATTGCCGAGCACAGTTTTCTCGGGACTTTTGGGCTATTCTGAGAAAAATTTAGCAGGTGATCTGTCCTTTTCGGCGAAAAACCTATTTGGTACTGGTCGCAAGCTTAGTGCAGCATTTTTTGCCGATGAGAATCGTCGAAAGTATGACTTTTCTTTCCGCGAACCCTTTGTTGGTAAATCAAATATATCACCGGAGATTTCCTCAAAATGGGATATGCGATACAATTCTTTTACAAAACGTGAACATTACATAGGTGCATTTTATCCATTATCATACGAAAGTGACCTGTATTTGGGAATAGGAACCACACGTAGCACGTCAAAGAACTCAGTTATAATTGAACATGAGGCTGAGATTTTTTTTGTTAAAACTAATTTCAATTTTTGCACACTTGATGATTTGCTTTTCCCACAAACTGGCGTAAATTTTGAAAGCGGACTAACTCTAGAAAGGCAATTTTTTTGGGCAGATAGTGTTTCTGAAACCAAATTTGGTTCACAGATATCCTGTAACTTTTTATATGCAAAAGAGATTTATGTTTTTAACCTATGGGTAAAGGGTGGATG
>CAYUDB010000261.1:0-3073 GCA_964443405.1 uncultured bacterium
TGTGGAGTAAAGCACAGTCTTCCGGCGCAGCGCCTGAGTTGAAGGATTTTCTTTCGGCAGCGTTTTGGGCTATGGCACTTTTAGTTACGGTGAACACCAAAATTTTCCCAAGAAAATTGCCGAAGCTACCTGCTATTGGGTGGATAGGTTTTTTGCTGACCGGTATGCTCACGATTTTCGTGGCGAAATCGCCCGAAGGTGTAGTGAAATTCGCAACGCAAATGGGTGGGCTTTTGGCATTTGGTTGGGTGGTTTATCAACTATGCGAGCACGACATACGCATATTTTTACGAGCAGTATATGCTGGTTTTGCGATGATAGTTATCATTGGTTTTATGTATATTCTTGCGGCGAAATTTGGTTTTTTCCTTGGCACACACGATCAACTAGTAACGTTTATCTCCACATTCTATTGGAAAAACCCGGCTGCGGGTTACATTATTTTATTTTTGCCGCTTGCAGCAGCGCTTGCGTTTGTTGACGAAAGCAAGGCTTGGCGAATTTTCTATACTATTTGCGCAATTGCAGGTATTTCAGCACTTATTCTAACTCGTTCACGTGGTGCATATTTGGCAGTAACTGTTTCTGTGCTTTTTACAATGGCACTAAATTTTCAACAATTCCTCCGCCATTGGAAAAAGTTGTCACTGATATTAGCTTTGGGTATAGCTTTTTCTTTCGTGGTGATGCCGCCTTCGTTCATTTTAGATCGTTTCATGAAGGTAAGTGAAATAGCTAAGAGCGCAGAGGAAACTGAGCAGCCAATGCAAGAGAGGCGACTCATGCTTTCCATGGGTAAAAGCATCTGGTGCGATCATCCGTTACTTGGTGTTGGTATGGGTGGTTTTCTAACAGTTTATCCGTCATATCTTGAAAATTCACATTATCTCTCAACTCATTTGCACAACCAATACCTGCAGTATCTTGTGGAAGGAGGTATAATAGTTGGCGGTTTTTTCGCATTTGCTGTGATTATATCATTTGTCGGCATATTTCTCTTTGCTAGAAAGCGAGCAGATTTGCTTTTACTGGGCTTGATCACTGGTATAGGAGCATATTTATTACATATTGGCATCGATTTCGATTGGGATTTTTGGGGGACGACTATTCCGTTTATTGCGTTTATGTCCATTGGGTTGCGTCAAATTTCCAATAACACTGAAAAAATACTGTCGCCAAGAACAAAAGTGTTGACAGCGACATTATTATCTTGTGCTATTATTGTTTCCTTAGCTTTTTCGCTTGCAAATACGATTCATGATCGATATATAATAGCAACCGCACCAAAAGATCAATTAAAATATATCAATATTGCTGCAAAACTTAATCCATTTTCTACGCGTTATCTTTACGAAAAGGCACTAGCTCTGTATTCGGTGGGAGAAAAAGAAAAATATAGGCAACCACTTGAAAGGGCTTTCAAATTAGAACCCGATAACTCGACAATTGCCTATGAAAAAGCGTATTTGGTTTTGCAAAACGATACCTCAGCAGCGCTGGATTTGATGTATTCAACAGCGCGACGCACACGATTTATTATGCCAAAGCGTCAGCTTGATCTGGCAAATTTGCTTGTTGACAGAGGCGATACTGCACGTGCGCGAACGATTGTCAAGGCATTGGTGGAAAATTTTTCGGGTGAAGAACGCACACATTATTCAGAAAAAACTGCTAACGTACGCTATATCCTTGCGCGCGCGTATGCAACATTTGCCGAAATAGAGGAGAAAGCCGGCAGAGATTTTGTCGCTGCACAGTTACAATGCAAATCAATGGAACTAGGTTGCCCACGTTATCGCGATAGACTGGCGGCGGTCTGGGGAATTGATACTCCAACACCTGAATGGGTGATAGGTCAATTAATTGATGCTGCAAATATGAGAGATTCATCTAGATTTACTAATCTTACGCTTAATAATTCTCAGCCTATTACATTAAAAGATTCTTCTGAAGTACATTTGTTTCGAATAATGGATGTTCGTATAAACATGCTTGAAGAAACTGCTGCTGTTGACGCAATTTTGTTACGTTACGACAATGGAGAAGTGTTTACAGAAATAGGGTTTTTTAACTTACAGCTTACGGAAAAAGGTTGGAAAGCAGTGTTTTGAGGGTAGAATATGGAAAAAATCTTTGGTAGATTCACAATAGAAAATGAGCTTGGGCATGGGAGCTTTGGCAAAGTATTCCGAGTGTTTGATGAAATTGCAAACGAGTATCGTGCACTCAAGATTATCGAGTTGAACTGGGTAAAGCCTCATTTGATAGAACGTTATAAAAGAGAATTTCTGCTGTTATCGCGTATGCCGCACCCGCGACTTGTGCGAGTCTATGATTTTTTCAGCGAGGATAATCGCATATTTATTTCCATGGAACTTATTGAGAGTAAACCCTTTACTGATGAGAATCTCAGTCTTAAAGACAAACTTGAGCTATTATGCGATATTGCTGAGGGCTTGACATTTATTCATAATCGTGGCATAATACATTGTGATATAAAACCGAGCAATATTTTTTTAACAGAAGATGGTGCGAAAGTTGGTGATTTCGGTTTAGCACACAGTATTTCCGACTCAACCGAGGTTTTGTCGGGAACTGCCGCTTACATGGATCCATATGTACTTACCGGACATAAACCGAACTTGCGTTCCGACTTATACTCATTTGGGGTCTTAGCCTTGGAACTTTTAACAGGCAAAAATCCATTTTTTAGCGATACTTTGTCCGAAACTATAGACTTACAGCTTAATTTGCCGATTACCGAAATTTATTTTAACACATTACTTGACAGCTATATAGATGTAAAAAAAATACTACTTTCACTTGTGGAGAAAAACCCTTTTAGACGTCCACTGCATATGCGTGATGTATGGAGCATTTTCCTTCAGACTACACGGTATGGGCAAAATGTTGATTTGACAATTTCCTCGTTGAGTGAGCCAATCTTAGTTGGACGAGAGAAAGTTATGCTGCAATTCACACACTATGTTACACGTTTTTTGGGCAAAAATATCTTTTCTCTCGCAGGAAAAAACGGATGTGGATATTCTCGCATTTTGGAAGAATTTCGCAT
>CAYUDB010000262.1:0-3057 GCA_964443405.1 uncultured bacterium
TCGACACATGAGATATGTTGTCGCGTAACATGAGCAATGCTTTCGATAGTTTTGGTCTGTCATCCGCATGAAAAAAGTCAAAGACACTGCGCCCAATTTTCTCTCGCTCTGTGGGAAAAATAGCGCCAAATCCGCGCGAGAATGCGGTTACCAAAAGATTGTTTCCGCGAATATCCGTTTCGACAAAAAGCGCGTCGAGATGTGATAGAATACGTTCAAAGCGTATGTTGTGCTCTCGAATTATTTTCCCGTGTTTCACTTTGTCGGTTACATCGTGCAAAATACCGTGGAAACGCACCAATTTTTCATCGTGATATTCCGGCTCAGCAATGTCCTCGACATGTGCTATAGTGCCATCTCCCTTGTAAATACGGTAAATTATCGGCGTGCTCTTGCCTGTTAATACACGCCGTGCAAAAGCCGACATGGCATGTTCATAATCTTCATCCACAACAAACTCGAAAAAATGCCTGCCCACATAAAGTGAAGGCGCATAACCAAAACTTGCTATGCTCTCCGAAATGTATTCCAACGTGCCATCTGGAAGTGCTGTATAAAAAACATCCACACATTGCCGAGCGAAATTTGCAAACGATTGCGTTGCCACATTTGAACGCTTGCACTCAGCAGTCGCATGTAAAAATGCTCCCAACTGTCGCGCAAAATTTCTCAAAACACGCTCGTCGTACACTAGACCTGTCGGCTGCAATGCAATCAGTGCCGTTGCAAATAGCGTTTTCCCACTTGTGATTCCCAATGCGAAAATTTTTTCGATATGGTAAAGTTTCGTAAGAACAGCACACATCTCCTTTGAAAGCGATCTGCCGAATATATCAAACAAGCCGCTATCGAATTCGAAAAGCTCGCCACGTTGCAAACTACGAAATGATTTCTCAGAAAAATCTGCCGACAGCTCGTTTGGTTTTTTTCCCAAAAAGTGCATGATTGTTTCGGTGAACCTGCCCAAACCCACATTCGAGCGCACAAAAAACTCTTGCCTTTGCTCATCAAAAGAGCACACGACAATTACAGCATCACGAGTTAGTTTTTGCAGCTTCGATGCTATATAGTCAAACACGTCACCACTGTGGTCAAAACCTAATAATTCTATTGATGTTTCTGCCAAAAACTCCGCTGCATCAAATTCCCTGGTTCCAGAAATTGTCGTATTTACAGAATTCTTGCCATTTCGATTGGTGTTTGACGTCGGCGAATTTCGGTTCTGATTATCGTTGTTTTCGTCAGCAGAACTTGAATTCATTCTTGGCAATTCTTTGTTGTTCAACATAATATGTTATTTCCCTCTCTATCGACCAATGTTTGTTTTGGGCTTGCCCATCAAAATTGCGTGCATTTGTGCCGCTTTACTGCTCTGAGTCTCTCTCTGCTGCATTGTTTGTTAATTTAGGCTAATCTGTATAAATTCGCTGTTCTCGGTACAAACAATAATATTAATATAACATGACGTGGGAAAATATTGAAACATTTTTGTTGCCAACACAAATTATTCCGATATTTTGAAAATCGAGCGTGCCGCATTCGGCAAAAATCCTATAATCATTAAACACCTAACTTTGGAGATGAATATGGTTATGCAGAAGACCTTTCTTGTTTGTGCTGCTGCTTTCATAACGATTTTTACCTTAGTAGATGCAGAAGAAATTCGTTTAAGCAACAGTTATAACTCGTTTTTATCCGATTCGGCGTCATTGCCACCTGTAGCACACGGGCTTGGTTTTGCTGCAGGTCCTATTTCGGGTGTAGGGCTTTCATATAAAGTTTTGTTCCACAAAACAATCGCCTTGCAAGTTGCCGGTGGATACTACTCTGACGGCGATGATTTCCGATGGGCACTTCCTGGCGCCGAACTCCAATGGATACTTTCCAGAGAAGGCAAACTGTCGTTCTACACCTGTGCCGCTGTTTCCTACGATTACGAGCGAGACACTGATTACAATTACCTTTACGACCCAATTGACGGCAGTTGGTCCGACGTTGAGGAAGTAGAGGTTACAGAACGCACGTGCGTTGGTGCCGGCATAGGATTGGAACTCCTTTTGCTCAATCGGCTTAGCCTCACGACAGAAGGCGTGTATTATTATCGCACCGATGAAACCGCAGGATTCCTGCTTCAAATCGGGCTTCATTATTACGTCAATACCACTAAAAGATAGTTTTCGCACGAGACCCGTCTCAAACGAGATTATTGCATAATGGCAAAACACTACTACACGCAACATGAGGCTGTTGTCAATAGTTTATGCCAAATAAAAATTAATTCAACCGTTCATATTGGGAGATACCCCATGAATATCATAATGAGATTGGAAGAAGAACGCGACTTCTTCCAAACGGAGAATATGACACGCGAGGCTTTTTGGGATTTATATAAGCCCGGCTGTGATGAACATCTGTTGCTACACAATATACGCACATCAAACGCGTTTGTGCGAGAATTAGATTATGTTGCTTGCGATGATGATAATATAATCGGCAATATAATCTACACTCGAGCCGTTGTACGCGATGATGACAATGAAAATATAGTGTTATGCATGGGTCCGCTTTGCGTAATACCATCGTATCAGCGTAATGGCGTGGGCACACTCCTATTAAATGCGACTATTGACCTTGCACAGAAGTTAAATTATCCCGCTATCGTCATATACGGAAACCCAGATTACTACAAACGTTTCGGTTTCGTCGATGCGAGCATATATAATGTGCAAACTGCAGGCGGAGAGAATTTCCCTGCATTTATGATACGCAGCTTAAACGACGAGCGCATGAGAAACATCCACGGGCGCTTTCACGAGGACGCAGTGTTCCAAATTGATGCCGCGGAACTCGAAGATTTTGATAAACTCTTTCCCTATAAAGAGAAACACGTCCGAGAGGGTCAACTGAACTTCTGAGCTTGTCGCCTTGCTCGTTGTGTTTAGCACCATTAGATTTTGCACGAGATGTGAGCATTCTCGATATTTGTGCCTTTCTTCTTGTGCTTAACACTATTTCGCAATTACGCAGATGATATTGTGTCATCTGCGTTTTTATGCC
>CAYUDB010000263.1:0-3054 GCA_964443405.1 uncultured bacterium
ACAAGGCAGGCGATGATAAGGCGCCTGTGGCGCTGAAGTGTGCCACTGGCACTTTTTGCAAGAGGCTACGCCTCCTGGACTGGTGATAATTTACGACATGTTAAACAAGGCAGGCGATGATAAGGCGCCTGTGGCGCTGAAGTGTGCCACTGGCACTTTGCAAGAGGCTACGCCTCCTGGACTGGTGATAATTTACGACATGTTAAACAGGGCAGGCAATGATAAGGCGCCTGTGGCGCTGAAGTGTGCCACTGGCACTTTTGCAAGAGGCTACGCCTCCTGGACTGGTGATAAATTATGTTAGAGGGAGTTAACCTCATGAAGGTAACGTCATAGATGATTGGGCAGAATTGCGACAAATTGTTTTTGTAGTAGGTGGCATAGCCACACTGAAATGGCACGTTCCCGCGTATCCATTGTTATGGGAGGATGCAGATGCGCGCAGTGCCTGTTTTGGTGTGGGCGAAATAAATTCCGGCTGGTAAGAAACTCAGATCGCATGGGGGAGAATAAGTGCCTAATCTGGTGCCACGCATGTTGAAAAGCTCGAAATGAGCTGGCGCTCTGGTTATTTGTCCCGATGTGGGATTTGGAAAAAACATTGGGCGCGGTGTGATAGTTGTGGAAATATCTTCGATGATGCTCAAAGTTCCGCCAGCTTCGGTGTATCGTGCGGCGAAATCGGCGAAATATTTTTGCGCCACCACCGAGTTTTCGATGATGAGCACACATTCATTATTATTGTAAAATCCGTTGCCCGACCAGTTCATCGAACCGGTGAGGACAAAGTGATTTGCGCCATTTGGGTCTCCGATTAGATATTTGCTGTGCAAATCGCCAGCTGATGGCAGCGCGTCCACGTAAACACTGGGGTGCAAAGACCAGTTTCCACTTGAAGCTGTTCCGAGCATCATAAGATAAACACTCCAGTCGCGTGTGGCGTTCCTGCCGCCGAAAACACCTTGCAAAAGCCCACCACTGTAGAAAAATTGCTCCAAACTGTCCTCAAGTGAGCCGGCACCATTTGAAAAAATATTCATGCAAAAGTCCATTTCCTCATTTGCCGCAGATATAATGGCATAAAGTTCAAACTCATGCGCAGGTCGCAGTGGAGAGAAATACAGGCGTAATGTGGCGTTTGGTCCCGGCATTACGTGCACGAGATTGTCTGCATTCGATTCGGCAAAATCGGCAAGGGTGAGGTTTGGGCTTTGTGTTGTGCTGCCCCAGTAACGTTCGAATTGTTTTGTAAGTTGCTGTGCGAATATGCCACTGCGCACCGATACCATATTATTTGAATCGACAAGCAAATTGTCCACAGTTAAATTTCCCGAGCTGACAAGCGAAATATCGGCTGTAGTATCGGCATCACGAGCGTCAAACACTGCAAATTTGCAGTGCATGTAACCTGTGGCAAGCGTAACGTCGCTTCGGCGCAAAACTGGCACGCCCCATAATGCAAAAGAATCAATAACAGCGGTGGAGGTGAAAGCAGCATCGGTGACGTAGCGAAACATTACGCCTCGTGCAACGGCACGTCGTATTGCGGGTGCCAAAAAAGGTATAGCTGTAGCGTCGATGTTGTAAATGCACATGTCCACGCTAAAGTTTGCCTCGTCGATGCGCGCAGCAAAAATGCTGTCGAAACGTGCCGAACTAGCATCGGGCAAAACGCCGCGTGTGGTGCTGACTGGATGAGAGAAAAACACTTCGATTTGTTGAGCCTGTACGCAAGCAATCGCCAAAACAATTGACATGCAAGTTGTGGCGAGTATTTTGCACCCATTATGTTTCATAGTATTAAAATAGTGCTAATTTTGCTTTTGGCATCGGTTTTTTGCGCAGCGGCAACCGACAACACTACTGTACCGGCAGATACCACAGCCGATACCATGCTTGCACGTGTGAAAATCGTCGATTCGGTAGCGGTTGTGCGCGATTTTGAACCGAACCCAACTGTGGCAACGTTATTATCTGCAGCGATACCGGGCGCTGGGCAAGCGTATTCGCGTGCTTGGTGGCATGTGCCATTTTTTGTTGCAGCAGAGGGTTTTTTCGCGTACGAAGCAGTTTCTGCCTACCGTGACGCAAATAAATATTGGGATATGCGTGCGAATATCGATACTGCAAGTGCCGAATATGTGGCTACCGGAAAAAAATACGATGACGCTGTAGCCGACCGAAATCTGTATATATGGCTTTTTGCGGGCAGCAAATTTTTGGACATTGTAGATGCTTACATTTGTGCGCAGCTTTACGGTTTCGAGCGCAAAATGGATGCGCCGTTGACCTTGAACATTGTGCCAGATGCAAGAACGCCAAAAGTTTTGCTCACGATAAAATTTTGAGCAACACGTTGACTTAATGGCACTTGCTAGCAATAAATATGAGATTTAGAAATTATAGTTACGGGATTAATGGGTATTGCAAAAAAGTTGACTTTTTAGCGCAAGATTCTATATTATTTTCAAAAAAACGAGGTGAAATATGAAACTCTGGTTTTTGGTTGCCACGATTTTTCTCTCTACTGCCTTTGCAGCCAACCGCTTTGAGGCAATTCCATACTATCCCGATGGCACATCGCCACAACCGGATAAAAATTTGCTTGATGTTTTTGTTCCTACGCTGGGTGCCAACAATGCGCCAGTTTTCTTTTTTGTGCACGGTGGCAGTTGGCAGAGCGGTGACAGAACCGAATACGAGGCACTTGGGCATATCATGGCTGATGAAGAAAATATGGTTACCGTCATAATTTCCTATCGTCTTTCTGATGAAGCACATGCGACGGTTACGCACCCCGACCACATAACCGACGTCGCGCAAGCTTTCCGTTGGACTGTGGACCACATTGCCGAGTATGGTGGCGATCCGCGCAAGATTTTTGTTGCTGGACACAGCGCAGGTGCACATTTAGCCACGTTGCTCGCGACAAACACGCGCTTTTTGGAGAATGTTGGTTGCACAGACGATCAAATACGTGGCGTAATATCATTTTCGATGGGAATGTACGACCTGCCTGCACTTGATAGTGTTGCAGGTATTTACGCACCCTAT
>CAYUDB010000264.1:0-3044 GCA_964443405.1 uncultured bacterium
TGCAGCTTATCGCGCTTTTTGGCAAGGTCAAAAAACACCCTGCGGCGGACGCATTCCGTGCGCCACGCGCTCCACTCGCTTAAAATTTCGCGCACGCCCATCACGCGGGGGTTGCCCGCAACAAGAATGTTAAAGTTGCAGGAAAAGCTGTCGCACAGCGGCGTCATGCGCATGAGCTTGAGCATGAGCTTATCCGGATCAACGCCGCGCTTGAGGTCGATGGCAAGCTTCAGGCCGCCGAGGTCCGTTTCGTCGCCTCGAGAAATGTGTTGCAGGTACATTCACAACACTTGCCGAAGATCATTCATATTTCGCCTATGACCCACTTTTCTCATGCTTTACAGCGATTGCTATAGGTGACACAATCGAAATATACATGGATGGTACCCGCATACTCAATGCTATCGATGGCACATTCCGTCATGGTAAAATCGGCATGACATGCTACGCAAACGACGGTGCCTACTTCGACAATATCTCCGTTTTATCGGGCAGACACATTGGCACAAATGGCTCAATGTGGGTGAAACCATTTTTGCAAAAACCATCGCAAAGCTCCATGACAGTTTGTTGGGAAACTACAGTCCCCACAACTGGCAAAGTACTTTGGGGCACATCACCTTGCATTTTCACCGACTCCATATCCGTATCTTCTGCACGCATACATGAAGCAACAATAATAGGTCTTACAACCGCAACACGCTACTATTATGGCGTTCGTTATGGTGATAGTTTACTTTGCGGAGCAGATTACACGTTCAAGACCAATCCACTGCCATCGGCGCGAGTGAGAATTTGTATTTGGGGCGATAACCGAACAGACCCAGTCGCTCACAATCGCATCTGCGAAGCAATGCTTACCAAAAACCCAGATATGGTCATAAATGTAGGTGACGTTGTAAGCAATGGTAGCGTGTACGATCAATATCGAACGGAGTTTTTTAACCCTGCAAGCAATCTCATACGTTGCACACCATTTTATGTTGCCATTGGCAATCATGAAGGCGAAAACGCTTGGTATTACAACTACTTCTCTTTACCAGGCGACGAACGTTATTTTGCTGTGGATTATGGTGCTGCACATTTTGTGTTCATGAACTCAAACATTAGCTATATCCCTGTGATTTCTGAACAATACACATGGGTTTCAGATGAACTAGCGTCAACTGCATCGCAAAGTGCACCATGGCTTTTCGTAATGCTACATCACCCACCATATTCCGAAGGCTGGGATAGCCCAGGCTATGACGGTGAACCAAACGTACGCGATTATCTCGTTCCAGTTTGGGAACTGAATGACGTAGATTTTGTCTTTGCAGGGCACACTCACGATTACGAGCGTGGAGCAAAAGCTGGGGTCAACTACATAATTACGGGTGGTGGCGGCAGCGCACTCGACCATTGGCTTCAGGATTGGGAATGGATTTCAATATATCAGGCAGTGTATCACTATGTGCTACTTGATATTACATCGTCGTATGTAATCTACCGCGCCTACGATTGGAACAATGCACTAATCGAATCGACACTTTTTGGCACATATCTCGATGTAGAACAAAGCGTTGATACACGCCCGGGCAAATTTCAAATTGAGAGTGTTTCGCCAAACCCATTTAATGCGTCTGCACGCATAAGCTTCTCCACCGATGTTGTCGAACACATCGAAGTTCTAATCACCGACATATCCGGCAGGCAAATTGCTAAAATTTGTGACGGCATCTTGCCCGCAGGCAAACATGAGGCAATTTGGGAAGTTGAGCGCTATAGTTACCGCGGCAAAAAAGTTCCATCTGGCACTTATTTTGCGGTAATTCGCGCGGGCGATCGAAAACTTTCACAAAAAATCGAGCTTATACGCTGATGCGGTGCTCTTTTAAAGAACTATGTCGCAGATAACGCACTTTGCAACCGAAAATTTTGCCGGTGTTCCTTTTTCCGTTGTGCGAGCCGAAAGGGCTATGGGTATCGAGAGCATTTTTTTGTCGCTCACTCCCTCACCGCACGGGCACGACGAGGAAACAAGCTTCGATTTACCATTTCTGCGCAACAGATTTGCACATTTTTTACGACACTTTTCGCACAGCACAAAGAAAATCGATAACAATCGCTATTTGGGCAACGAGAAGCCGCCACTATGGCAACCATCATCTTGGTCGAAGCCACTTTTTGCCGCACGAGATTTTTTGTGGCACAAGGAATTCGAAAACTATGGTGTTGGCAGAATACTCGAAAACTCGTCGTGTCTTGTGTTAGATTCAGGCACACCTTTCCTACGCAACTGCGAGTTTGAGCGAAAATTCCATGCGAAAGGCAGAAAGATTTTCTCGATATTCTATGGCAGCGACTTGCGTAAACGTGGCATTTTTGCCGAAATCGAAAAAATGTCGCAAGAGATCTTTACTTTTGAGTTCGACCACACACTGATTCACCCACGCGCAAAGTTCTTGTTCTATCCGTTTGAAACGGAAAAATTGCCGCAAAAAACTATCTGCTCAAACGGCACAATTCGCATAGGGCATTCGCCCACGAAGCGCGCCACTAAAGGAACAGATACCATACTCGCAGCTCTAGAAACCTTGAAAATGAAATATCCGCGCATCGAAATTGTGCTCATCGAAAAAATGCCTCATAAGCAAGCACTGGATATCAAATCCACACTCGACATTTTTATTGATCAAATTGGCGAACTTGGCTACGGCATAAGTGGTCTTGAAGCGCTTGGCATGGGCATACCTTGTGCTGTGGAAATTCTCGACGATTTCGCACATTTTTTGGGAAAGAACCCATTTATCCACATCACTGCCAAAAACATTGTGGAAAAAATCTCGCCATTTATCGAAAGCACCGAACTGCGCACCCAATTTGGCGAAATGGGCAAAAACTGGGTGGAAAAAATCCATAACCCACAGAATGCATTGCAATTACTTTTCGAATCTTATCATAGAGAGGGCATTTTATGAAAAACATTTCAATACTCATGCTACTTAGTTTTTGTCTTGCATGTGCTCAAGAACAAAAACTTTACATAACCCAGTTCTTTTCTC
>CAYUDB010000265.1:0-3030 GCA_964443405.1 uncultured bacterium
AAATACGCAAGTATTTTGTTGCATTCTCAAAAAAATGTTTGCGAAATTGTGCAAACAATCACAGCGAATCGTTGTATGAATATTCGAGAAGTATAAAACTTTTGCCGGTATAATCTATTTTTTGAACTATGCCAACGGTTTCGGCTGCCCAAAAATACATAGTGTCAAATGAGACTGTGTTTTCAATCTCGCTACCATGACGAGTGGCTAAATGCCCTGTCTCAAGAGTTTGCATAAATTTGACCGCCAAAAATACACCGGCATCAACAGATACCGATTCCTCCACTTGTGGCAGAAAATCGATGTTCTGCCAAAGACGATGCAAAGTAGGATCCGTCCCTGATTCGATGTAAGTGCTATCCCAGTCGTAAATGCGCACAAGCTTGCCTAGCGCAAAAACTTTTGGGTAAACCATATATTGCACATGCGAGTAGTTTTTGAAAGTGTAGATGCGCTCATCGCGGTATTGGTAATAGAGGTCGGCACGACCGTTAATTGTGAGAAGATATGCCGGCAGCGTGCCAATCTCTGTTTCGCTGTCAAACTCATAATTGAAAATGAGCGTATCGTCATTGCTATATTTCCACTCCCAGTTTCTGCCTATGGGAAAATAGCGCGAGAATGTGTATTTATCCTCGCTTTGCTCCTCGCATCCCGCAAAAAACGACAAAGCTAAAAAAATGCCCAATACGATTTTAATAAAACATTTCATGGTAAAAAGTGCGGCGCAAATTCACGCCGCACGCGCAAATTTTTTATGGACGTGTGTAAGCTGTGAGAACTTGAGAGCCATCCTCACCGTCAATACCTTGTTTCACCAAGCCAATGTTCTTGGCAAGCCATGAAAAAGTTGTGTCGCTGCCGGTATAATTGAATATGCCTATATCTGTTGTTGTGTTTGTTATCGTGCGAAGCTTTATACACGAAAACGAACCAGCAGGAACCGTTATGTTCTCAGTGCCTACTATGGAGCAAGAAGAATGCATAATCATATGAACTGTATAACCTTCTTCGCTGTAAGTGGTGTCGATGTCCATTGCCGTCCAGCTGTCGCCTTTGCCAAAGGTTTTGGGCAAAGCCAAAATATGTTCACCCATATCGGGTGTGTACACGTAATATGCGCCATCTTCAAAATACGAATAGGTGGTGTCATTAGTGGTGGTAGTGGTAAGATACATTGTTTTGCCAGCTAGTGTTCGGGTGGATGTAACCGTATGGAAAACTGTGATTTCACCTAACACAGTGTCAATTTCCTCATAAATCCATTGCCAACCAACTGCAAGCGGCGCATAATCCACTGCACTATAATCGCCATCCGAATCATCGTCATCGCCGCAGCCGATTACCGAAAAAACCATTGCCGCTGCCAAAAGCACCATTGCGAGCATCCACATGCTCTTTTTCGTCGTCATTAGAAAACTCCTTTTTGGTTTGTGTTGTCCTTGCTTAAAAGCGCGCATATCAAAGCAAAAAACTAAAGGCTGTCAAGTTTTTTAAACATAACTTCGCCCTCGTAATGCAAAAATCAAGCTGCTGCATAAGGTTCGCGCTAACAATCAGTTGCATCGCATGTTTGCAGAATGCAATATTATCGCTACTCGTTTTTTTCGCACAAATCATTTGTAGAGCAAAATCACTTTTTCGTTTTGGCAAGCTCGGCGAGTTTTGCCCAACGCGGGTCGATTTTTGGCGTTGCAGGCGCGACGTGTTCACAATTTCCGTGGTTGAGGTTGGCGCCACACTTCGGACAAAGTCCTTTGCATTCGGGCACACAAAGCGGATGCGTGGGCAAAAGCAAAATAACTTCATCGCGAATTCGCGGGGCTATGTCCACTTTGCCGTAATCTGGGTCCACTTTTGCGATGTCCTCTTCCCAAAGCTCGGCAGTGTGTGCGTTGCCCGCCGCCAAACGTATGCCAAAATCGAATTCCCCACAAACTTCCAATGCCATCGCATCTAAACAGCGAATGCACGAAGTTTTTGCCGTGGTATGTAGCTGCGCATGGCAAGTTATCTCCAAACCGTAACGCATGCACTCGACATCGAGTTTTATAACACTGTCGAACTCAAAATTATCATACTCAAGTTCCAGTTCGTCAGGCTGCAATTCCACCGAAAACGCACTGCGCCCAGCAGGTAATTCCGCTGCCTTTATCCAGATGTTTTTCATAATATCACCGTAAAATGCCTTGAAATATCATCGATTACCAATTTATTTGTAAAATTTGCACCTGTAAAGAACTTTTTCCTCATGAGCGAAACCAAAAAAATAACCATCATTTGCGGACCAACCGCATGTGGCAAAACCGCACTTGCCGAAGATATTTGCGCAAGTCGAAACGGCGAAATAATTTCTGCCGATTCGCGTCAAATTTACCGATTCATGGACATTGGCACAGCAAAACCGTTAAATTCGCCCATACGCCACCATCTCATCGACATCATCGACCCCAACGAAAGGTATAATGCCGCCACATTTGTGCGTGACGCTATTACTGCTATCGACGATATCATCTCGCGCGGAAAAATACCTATGATAGTTGGCGGCACAGGTTTCTACATCACTGCACTGACCAATGGTCTTTTTGAAGGAGAATTCTTCGACCAAAATTTGCGCAAAGCTTTGCGAGCACGTAACGAGGCTGGCGAAAACCTGCACGCGCTTCTACAAACTGTCGATGCGCAAGCTGCCGCTAAAATTGCACCAAGCAACTACGTGCGCATTGAACGTGCCCTTGAAGTGTATTATGTCTCGGGCAAACCCATTTCTTGGTGGTGGGAAAACGCCACAAAGCCACCATCAAATTTCGCTTTCGATGTGCAAGTGATTTTGCCGAATAGACAAGAGCTTTACACGCGCATCGAAAAACGTCTCGATAACATGTTGCGCGATGGCTGGATAGCGGAAACCGAAGTTCTTCTTGCCCGCGGCTATTCCGAAACATGCGCAGGGTTATCGTCTATCGGCTACTCGCAAATAACCACTTTCCTGCGCGGCGAACTATCTTACACTGCCATGCGCGAGGCGAT
>CAYUDB010000266.1:0-2972 GCA_964443405.1 uncultured bacterium
GAGGCGATACTCATTGCCACACGCCATTACGCCAAGCGACAAATCACATGGTTTCGTCATGCAGAACGTTTTTTATCAGAGAACACATCATTTCTAAATTCGGGCGACAATTGCCTCAAGTCGCAGTTGTGATTACCTAAAGCTCGGTGAATCGACAAAGAATATGGCTATTGAAGCACAATGATTCTAGCTCAATACTAGATGCAACTTCTTTATATTTTTGAAGTTGCAAAATGTTTAAAAAAAAATACATATTGCGCTGTTGCCTTTTTTGCAAAACTATAAAAAATTCTTGTCAGCCTGCATCAGTTTTTGTAATAACGCAAATTCAAACACCATAACCACAACCGAAAAAGCCGCTGCCGGTGTTGAGCACCATTTTTGAACAGTGCAAAAAAAAGCTTGACATTTTCTGGGCAGACATGTTTTTGCGAATGTTCTTTCGGTGTCGAGCGACTTAATAGGGAACACGGGTGAAATTCCCGTGGCGATCCCCGTCACTGTGAACCCCGACGAAACGCCTGCGAAACATCCGCGCATATGCGCAGTGTTTTGCAAAAGTCACTGACCTGTGCAGATAACTCTTTGCGCCAGAAGAAATTCGGCAAAGATGAGTCGGCAGGATGGGAAGACGGCGAAGTAGGATGAAAGGTAAGCCAGGAGACCTGCCAAAGAACATAAACATAAACTTCCAAGTTCGGGGAAAACTTTGGGTAAATTTTTTGCCATTTTTGCCGCTTTATTGTCACTTTCGAGTGCACTTTTCGCCCAAACGCCCTATCGTATCGAGGGGGCGGTTTATGATTTTACTACATTTGAACCAATTGCCGCTGCGGAAATTTCCTGTGGCACAAAAGTTGTGCTATCGGATGAATCTGGGCATTTCGTCCTCGATTGCGCACGTGAAGGAGATAATGCGCTATCAGTTGAGCATATAGCCTATGTGCCACAACAAATTACGTTAAAAACGAGTACTGTCAATGCGCCTGTGAACATTTTCTTACAGTCTCGCGCGCTAAAGGGTGAAGAGGTTTCAGTTTGTGAGGAACGCACTACGCTTATTTTAGAAAATCATTCTCCCACATATAGTTACACTATAACTGATGCCGACATAGAACAAAATGCCGAAAAACTTCTGCAAAAAATTCCGGCTACGCGCATAGTCGAGAGCAACGGCGCGAAATTTGCCAGCATTCGAATGTGCAAACCTTCGGAAGTGCTTGTGCTTGTTGATGATATGCCAATGACAAAAAACCCTTCAGGCACTACCGACATATCGCAGCTAAACTTGCCAGATATCGAGCGCATCGATGTTTTTGCCGATGATATTCCAGCACGTTATTCTTCACTTGCGCCTGGCGGCATTATCAACTTTCGAACTCGCCGTAGTCGCAACATAATTGCTGCGAACAGTCGGCTTAAACTTTTGGGAAGCACTCAGTTTGGCTCATTTGGCACACGAGTATTCGATGCCGGCACCGAATATTCGCTTGGCGATTTGGCAAGTTTTTCACTCTCGGGCAAACTTTACGATGCGAAAAACGACTATAGCTATTCGTCCGGTGACTCAACTTTACCGCGTGCAAACAACGCAACCACTTCTCGCACATTAGATTTCGTTGGCAAGTTTGACACTGACATCTACGATGGCGACTTGAGCGCTGGCTACGCGAACATCGAACAAGGCATACCAGGAGATGTGGATTTTCCCACACCGGAATCGCGCAAAACGGCGAGCAATTTTTTCGCACGATCCAAAAACACAATTAGTTTTCAGCACGGAATAACAGCCGATGCCGACGTTTCATTTTCAAGTGTAGAGCAGACCTATCTCTCACCTTCTCCATGGGTTTATGTGCCCGTCAATTCCAGCACGAATTCGAACGCACTGCATTTGTCAAGCTCAGTTACAGGTCAATTTTCCATAATCGCCCCTAACATAGGATGTTCTGCCGATATTGAAACCTATGAATTACAGAATAACCTCAATCCAAGCCGTGGAATCGGACAGAAGCGTCGTGATAATTATGCTGCCTGGAGTGAAATTTCGCTAGGTACCATGATCGGCAAAAATTTCGCGTGGAAAATAACACCTGCACTGCGTTTTGATAAAATAGCTGATGACACACCAATGGCTTCGCCGGCGATTTCGGGCAGTATCAACGCAGGTGCAGGCTTTTTTCAGGCGGGCGTTGCAGCGGCTTGGGTAAGGTCATTCCGTGCACCGCCTTTTGCGGATCTCTATTGGTTGCGCGACGCATTTGCGGAGGGCAATCCCGATCTCTCACCCGAACGAACTACGCGCACAAGCGCAAAGATTTTCTGCGGGGCACGCGTTGAAGCATTTTCCGTAACTACCGGAACCACTTTGTTTTGGCGAAATACCGACTCCGTCATTGTCTGGAATCGCTCATTTGACGGCATCTATCGCCCGACAAATTTTTCCGCAGAGCGAACATTTGGGCATGAAGATTTTGCAGAATTAAGCGTAGCCAATGTTTTTCATGTGCAGTTTTCAAGCACACAACTCGATGCAAAACAACATATTCCAGGGAATTTTTTAGACGGCAAGATCATACCATTCAAGCCCGAGTATGTTCGCAAACTTTCATTCGGTGCGAGCAGCAGGGGAGTTAGTTTTGCTGCCGATGGCATTTGGACTGGCAAACAATACATACTTGCAGCTAACACAAAATGGAGCGAGCCTTATACTGTATGGAACACATCAGTATCATATGCTTTAATTTTTGGCGCATTGAAGGTTACTTTGTCAGGCACATGTGATAATGTTCTCGACACACGTTACGAAACTATGCCAGGATATCCGATGCCCGGACGCGGGTTTTCGGCAACCATCTCAGCAGTTTACACTTTTGCGAACAACGGTTATAGAAGGAGGCGATAGTTATCATTTTTAAATAAATACAAGTAATATCAACAAACTACTGCTCTAACTTTCTGTTAATCAAATC
>CAYUDB010000267.1:0-2958 GCA_964443405.1 uncultured bacterium
GATGGTGCTAATAGCGACACTTGTTTGTCAATTTTGTCACTGATGTTGCGAGCACATTGGCATAGTCTGAACCAAGAATTTTGCGAAAAAGCGGCGAAAAGCTTTTGGTATTGCAAATTTGCCACGATAAAAAGTAAATCACAGCACCTGCGTAGCAATTGACGCTGTGGTCAATGCCAAAAAACCGCGTATCTGATGTGGTTGCAACGCTTTTGTGAGCGCAGTAATCAATTTTAAGTATCGACTAATTCTGTGATTTGCCATTTGAACAAGATTTACAAGAGCACGAGGCAGCGAAGATCTGTTCATTCGAGTTTAATTCGTGCCAAGCTGCCCACTAATAGCAAAAGTGGCATGCTGTGTGCTACAAAATTCATAATACGGGCTTTAGAGTTTTGCACGTGCAAAAATGGCACAAAAAATGTGCGCATGCGGCAAAACCTTTTGCAAATTCCAGCTTTTTGACACACAATTTTAGCTTGCGTGAATCGATATTTGCACGTTCTTATCATTTTGTGTCGCTAAGTAATTTGAAATTACAAGCTTTTGAGGCAGACGAATGACGAAAAAATTCATCATAGCTTTTCTATGTGCCGCATTTTTTTTGCCGGCGCTTGCGGATGAGACTATTAGGAAGATAAATATAATGGGTGTTTCGGCAACAAGCCCCGAGCTTGTGCGCGTGAATTCTGGTCTTGCCGAAGGTGACCTTTTTAGCGCTACACGCCTCGAAGAAGCAGTGAAAAGCATATATGCACTAGGCAATTACGCCGATGTGCGCATGCTCACAACAAAAGGTCCACTGGGATACGATATCGAAATTCGCGTTGTAGAACTGCCGCGCATCGACAAACTCGTCTTCGAAGGCAACAAAAAAATTAAAGATGACGAATTGCGCAAAGAACTCTCCATTACCGAAGGTAGTTTTGTTTCTGAAGCTAAAATTTTCGATGCGATTCAAAAAATGAAAGCCAAATACATTGCCGAAGGTAGGTTTGGCGTCGAAATTCAACACGAGCTTTCGGACGGCAAAGAGCGCAATACAAAAGAGCTTGTTTTTAAAATCAATGAAGCTAAAGACTTGCGTGTTCGCGATATACTTTTTGATGGCAACACAAATTTTGTCGCTAAAACATTGCGCAAACAACTCGACACAAAACGCAAATCATTTTTTCGGTCGGGCAAATTCGACCCAGAAAAATTCGATAGCGACATCGAAAAGCTGGAGCTTTTCTACCACGAAAAAGGGTTCATTGCCGCAACAGTCATCTCCGACAGTCTAGAGTATCACGATGACGGGATTTATATTCGCATAACGCTCGACGAAGGGCAAAAGTATTACTATCGTGGCGCTTCTGTGAAAGGCAACACAGTATTCGGTGTCGAGAAGATTTCCGACAAACTCAAGCTCAACCACGGTGACGTGTTCAATCAAGTAAAAATGGATGAGTCGATTCAAAACATATATTTCGATTACACCGATGAAGGCTATATTCACGCACAGGTGAACCCACAAAAGCAAATCGAAGGCGACAGTGTTTTTGTGGATATCACCATCGAAGAAGGACCACGTGCGCGTGTAAACAGCATTTCGGTGGCAGGCAACACGCGCACTTTCGAAAAAATTATCCGCCGTGAGATGGCACTTTATCCGGGTAACATTTTCCGCCGCAACGACCTCGTGCTCACACAACGCAACATATACTTCCTCAACTATTTCGAAGATGTTGTTCCCGAATTCGAGATTTTGCCCAATGGCGACGTCGATTTGACAATGCGCGTAACCGAAAAACCCATCGGTCGATTTCAAATTGGTGCAGGCTACAATGCCACATACAAGCTTGTTGGCAATGTTTCCATTGGGTGGCCCAATGTATTTGGTCGTGGCTGGTCGGCAGATTTATCATATGAGTTTGGCAAATACAGCGATAATTTTTCGCTTTCTTTTACCGAACCATGGTTTCGCGACACGCCAACCTCTTTGGGTTTCGACATTTACAACACAGCATGGAAATGGGAAGGTTATTATACCGAATACCGTCGTGGTGGTGCAATTCGCATAGGGCGCAAGCTGTGGAGTCCACGTTTTGTGAGTGTTTTTGCGCGTTATAAGCTCGAATCGGTTAGTTACCAGAACGTTGGCAGCAGTTACCAGCCATCACCCGCTTACGACATCACCACAATCGACTGGCCCCGTCTCGAATCGTCGGTTTCTTTCACCCTCGATCGTGATAGTCGCGACAGCCGTGTTTTCGCATCGAAAGGTTCGAAGAACACTGTATCTTTTGAAAGTGCTGGCGGTGTTACTGGTGGGCAAATCGAGTTCCAAAAGCTATGGCTAAAATCCGACTGGTATTTACCTGCACACAAATATGTTACGCTTGTAGGCAAAGCACATTTGGGGCTTGTGGAAAACCTTTGGAGCGAGGCGGATGAAGTTCCGTTTGGTGAACGCTTTTTCCCAGGTGGCACGAGCATCGACGGGCAGATTCGCGGCTATGTTGACCGCACAGTAGGACCACGCGCGAAAACCGAGCCATTTTCCGATTCCACAGCTATTCCAGATGTCACAGGCGAATTGCCGCTTACTGAGCCGTCTGAAATTTATCGACCAGGTGGCAGAGCAGTGCTCACTCTCAATGCAGAAATCCGCTTTCCCATCATGCGCGACCAACTTTACATCAGCTTTTTTGCCGATGCGGGCAATGCATGGCTCACGCCGCAACAGATTACATTCTCCGATCTCAACCGTTCTCTTGGCGTGGGTGCGCGTTTCGTGATACCGATGGTGGGCATTATGGGCCTCGACTTCGGCTATGGTTTCGACAAATCCACTCCCGACTGGGAAGTTCATTTCCAAATTGGTCCCGAATTCTAAAAGCATTTTGTCTTGTCGCAAATTTGCGACATAACACTGCTGCACCGATTTCGCCATCAATATGAGTCTCAAATAGCTTG
>CAYUDB010000268.1:0-2949 GCA_964443405.1 uncultured bacterium
GCAAGTTTTTTGGTGAAACCGCAATAAAAAGCTTACGGAAAAACTGTGCTACCGAAACTGCTAAACTTTGCTTGCGAACAATGGCTCGCGAAAATTCAATATTATCAATTATCTCCGAAAAACGCACAGGTTTGCGCATGAAAAAATCTGCACCGTAACGCAATGCACGTTTCTCTAGTGCAAGATCTGTTTCACCAGTAATCAGCCCAAAGATTTTTTCGGGAAATTTTTTTCGTAATGCACGCAAAACTGCGATGCCGTCCGAATCTGGGAGGTTGTAGTCGAGAATTGCACCATCAAAACGTGCATCCATGCTCGCGATGGCGTCTTTACCCAACGAGACAACTCCTACATCGTAACCGCGTTCGAAAAAAGCCGATGCTAACGATTCTGAAAAACCACCATCATCTTCTACTATAAGCCAACGTGACATTTTTGTTACCTCCACACCTTCCGTAGCATTTTCTGTGCCAAAAACATCATGCGTAGAAAGGTTTGATTTGACGTTTCGGCAGATTGGCATTTTCTATTAGGTCATTTGTTTTTAATATCTGCTAAGTTTTTTTGCACAGCAAAGCACATTTTTCGGAGCCTATTGTGCAACTCTCTATCGCGAAATAAGTTAGTGAAATAAGCCCAAAGAGTAAAAACCTTGAAAAAATGTTGCAGTTAAGAACCCGTTAATTATCTTATTGTGATAACTTCTAATAATGAGGTGCACTGTGCGTATAGCGAAGATTTTTGTTCTAAGTGCGTTTATGCTGTTGATCGTTTTCCCCACTTTTGCAAGCCTACCGTCGGACAACTCAACAGCACCTGTAACTAACCCTGTCTCAATGACTCCCGAAGAATATGCTCGATGGAAAGCCGCATCTGCAGGTATGCTTCGCCCCGACGAAGCACTGACTTTGCGTCTGGATAATGGGTATGTCGATTTCTATCTCGATGAAAACTCGGCTGTATATTCCGAAGGTTGCCGTCCATCGGGTAGCGGATCATGGATGAACCTTACCTATTATTACCCATCTACACCATGGGATTATACCATATATAAGATTGATGGTAATGCGCCTCTAAAATCGCGAAATCGCACCGGAACCAGTTGTGGCACTTTGGCAACCCCCGACCGTAATTACATTTCTGGCACAAAATGTTATTCCGAATGGGACAATGTTTACGGGTGCAAAATTATTCAAATCCTCGAATGCGTTCGTTTGGGTTCTGTTCCAGGTGAACTCGAGCAGGTCAAACGCACAAACTTAATAATTCCAATCGACGGTGTGTGCCACAATGTGGGCTGTCTCGCCTATTTTGATACAAAACTTAACGGCTCTGATGGCGCAAACATTTCAACATCTTTTGGTTACACCGGTATCGCTACAATTTTCTATGCACCGTCAATTCCTACAATTTGGCGTGCATCTGAGTTTGGCGCACCGGGTACTGCTAGCGCATCTGGCATTCAAGCACTTGGCATTTTGGTGGGTTTTGAAGCGACAATGCCCGACGTATTTTGGTATGGAAGCTGGTCTGCTACCAATTCCAACGGCTGGGAAGATGCCGAATGGGTAACTGATACTGGTGGTGGTTTCGGTGGCGATACTGCTGTTATGTGCAAATGGTATCAACGCAATGTTTGCCCTGGAGACACGCTGGTTTATACAACTTACTACGGCATAGGTGACTTCACAGGCACAGGTTTGCGCTTGCAGCACACTCCCCCAACACCTAGCGCAAGTTGCACCGATATAATACCAAACCCGCTCACTCTTACAGCACTAGTATCAAATAACGGCACATCTGCGGCATCTAACGTTACGGTAACCTTGGATTTGACTGGTTCTGCACTCACTTATGTGGGCGGCGCACCTCTCGCCGCATTTTACCCTTCGATTGCCGGTTATGGCGGCACGCAAAGCGTAACTTGGAATGTCAATGTTCCACCTTCTGCGTGGGGCACAACACAATGCTACACCATTCGCGTTCAACACGGCTCGACCATTGATACTACATCAACTTTCTGCATCGCTATTCCTGTACCATCTGCACCAGTGTTGACCATGCCCGCTGGCGAGCATCTTTGCCCTGGTGAATGTGCCGTTTTGACAACCTCAACAACTGCAGGCACTGCACCTTATGCATATTCCTGGACACCCGCAACTGGTCTTTCCTGTACCGATTGTTCTGCACCATCGGCTTGTCCTGCTGCTACCACTACCTATCAACTTGTTGTAACCGATGCACATGGTTGTGCAGACACTGGTACTGTGCTATTGACTGTAGGCGGACCTGACGTGCTAATGCCACTCGACCAAAACATTTGCATTGGCAATTGCGCAACACTACCGACGATGATGTCTGGAAGCGGCACTGCACCTTATGCATATTCCTGGACACCCGCAACTGGTCTTTCCTGTACCGATTGCTCTACACCTGATGCGTGCCCTACAGTTTCTACCCGCTACTATCTCAATGTAACTGACGCAAATGGTTGCACTGATACAGGTTCTGTAATGGTAAACGTAGCTGCAGGTCCACCAGCAGTTTTTACGCTACCAAACCCATGTTTTGGCATAACCTCATGCGCTAACCAAGGCGCAAGTTACGTGCTTGAAGGCATTACTTCGCTTGGTGCAACCGACACCGTATATTTATGGATTAACGGTTCGATGATCGCTTACGCGGGTTCAAGTTTATCGTGGCACTATGATGCTACTGCTGGTGGTGTGGTAGTGGATTGGATCCCGGGAACTGCTTGGGCACACGGTGATTCAATTGAACTGATTGTTCAGGCTGCAATGTCTGGTTGCCGTGGAATACCCGATACTTGTGGTTTTCGCGTCGATTTGCGCCCACCCGACACTTTTGCCACAACCCCCGCAAATTACGAAATCGTAATGGTCCCTACTCCGACTGTTGCAATTTCTCTTTCCGACGATTTTTCCGGTG
>CAYUDB010000269.1:0-2900 GCA_964443405.1 uncultured bacterium
CGCGACTTCATTGACAAGGTCGTGGACTCCACAGACGTTGCAGCGATAGTTGGCAAATTCACCGCACTCAAGCGCGCGGGTAAAAAGCTTATTGGTCTTTGCCCCTTTCATCAGGAGAAAACACCGTCATTTTCTGTAGATGCCGACAAAGGTTTGTTCTATTGTTTTGGCTGCGGAAAGGGCGGGAATATCATCAGCTTCGTGATGGAAAAGGAGGGGTTGTCATTTCCTGAGGCGATCGAGTTTTTGGCACGCGAGGCTGGCTTGCCGATTCCCGTGCGAAGAGCTGCTTTTTCCGAGAACGAAGCGCAGACATTTGCAGTAGAATCGGCTGTGGAATTTTATTCGAACCTACTTTTTTCTTCGGAAGCTGCCGCTGCACGAGCATATTTGAAAAAACGAGGTATCGACGAAAACTTTGCTAAAAATTTTGGTTTTGGTTTCGCACCTGATGCTTGGGATGCATTAAAAAACTATGCTACCGATAAAAAGCTATCTACATCTGTTTTTGTAAAATGTGGGCTGTTTGTTGAAAACGAACGCGGTCATATATACGATCGCTTTCGAAATGGACTCATCATACCTATTCGCAATTCAGCCGGGCGTGCTATTGCCTTGGCTGTGCGCTCATTTTCCGATGGCGACGGACCCAAGTACATCAACAGTCCAGAATCGACAATTTACAACAAAAGCGAGACACTATTTGGCTTGGATGAGGCACGTAAACATATTCGTAACAAAGAGTTTGCTATTTTGGTCGAAGGCTATTTTGATGTGATTTCGTTGTGGCGTGCGGGGTTTGGGAACGCAATTGCTTCATGCGGCACAGCTCTAACAATGAAACATGCATTTTTACTGCGTCGTTTCACCGATCGTGTTATTATTTTTTACGATGGCGATGCTGCAGGGCTTTCAGCCACATTTAAGGCGCTCGAACCTTTATTGCGCACGGGTTTTTTGATACGAATCGCGCGACCACCACAGGATACCGACCCAGATGATGTCGCCCGCACATTTACAATTGAGGAAATAACAAAGCTATTTGACGAGGCGCTTGATTGGTTCGACTATGCAGTGGCAATTACAAAATCCACGAAAAATTGGAACACTATCGAAGGAAAACTACGTTTTGTTCAGCGACTGGCACCCTTTTTCGCAGATATAGAAGACGAATTGTCGCGAGCGTTATACACCAAGCGCATGGCACAAGTGCTCGAGGTTCCCGAAGCGCAGATCAAATCCCAGCTTGACAAAACGCCAACACAGGCTCATCAGAATCTAACAAACACAGCAACAGCAACACATGGTTTATCGAAACTTGAAAGCGCAGAATTGGATTGCCTTGCTGTTGTGCTTAAGAACGCTTTATTAGCTGATTACATTAGAAATGAGGAGTTTCGTTTTTTTTCTGGGTTACGCGATGTTATATTAGCATGCGTCGACGGCGAAGGCGAGTGCACATCAGTTGAGCTAACTCCATACGTTTCAACGGAAGTGCTTTCATATCTAACCTATGTGCTTGAAAACTTTAAGCATTTTCCAACCATGCCCGACCTACAAAAACATATTTCCGCGCGCAACAAACTGCTGCTCGATGCAGAACTTAACGATATCGACCGCAAAATGCAAGCGGCAAACGATGCAGAAAAGGAAGCTCTGCTGCAAAGGAAATATGAGCTAAAGCGGCTTCAAATGGACTTGCAACGCGATTTTTGATCTGGAGATAACAATGGAGCATGAAGAACAAAAGTTTGCTATATTAGAAAAACTTGTGGCTGAGATTGGTGAAAAACAGACAGTTAATATTCGATTTGTCGAAAAGTTTGCTCATCAGTTCAAATCAACTGCAAATCTAACCTTAAATGAGATAATCGATTATCTATCCGCATCCGGAATAACTGTCACAGGGCATCACAGTAAGGTTTCGCACGACGATCCGCTTGCCATGTATTTTCATGATATCAGTAAAGTGGAGATTTTAGGCAAGGAGCGAGAACTAGAACTAGCCAATGATATGAGACAAATATTACATAATTTTCATAGTACTATTGCCTCTATGACATTATCTGTAAAAAAATTTATTGTGCTTGGTGAAAAATTAAAAAACGGTGCTTTTTTTGTTGATGAATTCTCAATTACTTCCTTGCGACCAGATGAACAATCGCCTGCTGAACATCGTCAATTTGTGCTCGATAAATACGCAGAACTTTGCGACACATTCGAAAAAGCGTTAGCTGCCAAAAAGAACGTTATATCCACCGTGAATGATGATGGTTCTCTTCAGGAGAGCAACGCTATTTATTTCAAACAAATATTATCTATCATTGATGATATAAACCCATCGATGAAAATAATTGATAGTGTTTTAACTATTTTCGAACGCTTAAAGAGATTTATTTATCGGCATGAAACTCGATTCGACGAATACTTGCTACTAGCTGGTCTAAACCGAGATGACGCTCTCAAACTTTTCCACGCACCAAACGCAGCAGCTCGACAAAAATTAGCCCAAGCAAATTCTCTCGGCGAAAAAGCACTTACAGGGGTTCTGCGAGAGTGTCGAAATTTTTTACGCGTAAGAGCTAGAATTGACGCTGTGAGTTTTTTACCTACAGATTTGCTTAAAAAAAATATTGAAGATATACCTGAAAACTTGATAAAATATGATTTAAGCAGAGAGCGTCTCGTAAAGGCAAACGTACGTTTAGTTATAAATATTGCTCGTAATTATCTTAACCAAGGTGTTGATCTTCTTGACCTCATTCAAGAAGGCAACCATGCTCTGCTTAAAGCAATCGAACGTTTTGATCCAAGCAGAGGCTATAAGCTGGCAACTTATGCAATATGGTGGATCCGCCAAAGTATGATTCGTTGTATAGCTGAACAAGGTCATGTCATAC
>CAYUDB010000270.1:0-2843 GCA_964443405.1 uncultured bacterium
AATTGGGGCAAATACATGGAGATAACCTTAAAATCTTTGTGGAGCACACAACAATTTGATGTCATTACTGCGAACAAACAAAGCAATTAAAAATCGCACAATCGCAGAACAGGCATTTGTACTATCGCAGAAAAAACTGCTATTTTTTCTTTAAAATGCTGCAAACATTGTAATTAACCAATACCACTATTAAGAGCAAAGATATGCGATAACTCAAGTGCTTGCAAAAAGCGTCCGAAAATAATCTCAAGCATGGATACACAAATCGACAATAAAAATTTGATTCCTAATACCAGATTAAATACGCTAATTTTTTGAAATTATCAATTTAACCACTGTGAAAAAATGTCTGTAGATACAAGAAAAATGCCGATAATTGCTATCGTTGGTCGCCCAAACGTTGGCAAATCATCACTCTTCAACCGTTTTTTACGCCAAAACGTCGCCATTGTTGACGATAATCCTGGAATAACTCGCGATCGACACTATGCCGTCTTCGAATGGAACGGTGGCGCGTACATGCTCGTCGATACAGGTGGTTTGCTTTCCGACCCGCGTGATGAACTCGAAATAGGAGTAGTCAAGCAAATAGATGCCGCTATTGCCGAAGCAGATGCCATACTTTTCATGGTCGAGCCAAACCTGCACCCCGACGACGCTCAAATTGCCGATATGTTACGCCGCACCTCAAAACCAGTGCTACTTGCGGTAAACAAAGTTGACAACCCACAAGACACGTGGTCTGGCGCCGAATTCGAGAAATTTGGGCTTGGTGAGATTTACCGAATTGCAGCAAAATTTGGGCACAACACAGGCGAGCTTCTCGATGCAATATCAGAGCTGTTTCCGCAATCACAACTACCACCACCACCAGAGAATCTCATAAAACTTGCTATAGTTGGACGCCCGAACGTAGGTAAGTCCTCACTGCTCAACAGGCTCATAGGCAAGCAGATCGCACTCGTGCATCCCGAACCGGGCACCACTCGCGATCCTGTTGACGCACAGATAAACTATTTCGGCAAAACCATACAAATAGTCGATACAGCAGGGCTTTTTCGCAAACAAAAGGATATCGAATTTTTCTCTGCGTTGCGCACTTTACGCGTTATAGAAGAATGCGACGTTGTGCTTCTTCTCCTCGACGCGAACGAGGGCATCACTTTTCAAGACAAACGCATAGCCGCGACAGCAGTAGAACGCAACCGTGGTTTGATTTTGGCGGTAAACAAATGGGATCTTATTCAAAACAAAGAAACCAATACCACAAAAGAATTTGAAAATCGCATAAATCTCGTTGCTCCTTTTTTGGAATTTGTGCCAAAGGTTTTCATATCCGCGCTCACTGGTTTGCGTGCTCAAAAAATTCTGGAGCTTGTTGCCACTGTGGCGCAAAAACGCACAGAACGAGTTCCTACTGCCACATTGAATAAGCTTGTAGAATACCTGCAACGTGTGCAACCACCACCAGTTTACAAAAGTGCACGCCCAAAAATTTTCTACGCAACTCAAGCAGATGTGGCACCACCTGTTTTCGTGTTTTTCGCTAAATTAGCACATGCCATTTCGCCATCATACCGAAGATATTTAACGAACAAAATACGCGAAACTTTTGGTTATGAAGGTGTTACGTTCAAACTGGTTTTCAAAGACAAAAGTAACAAATCACACGATTAAAAAATGTGTACAGCAATCGACATACTCGCTTCATTAGCAATTGGTTATGCAATTGGCTCCATACCTGTGGGCTATCTGTTTGTTCGGCTCAAAAAAAATGCCGACATCCGTGAAACAGGCAGCGGTTCTACAGGTGCCACAAACGTAGCTCGTGTTCTGGGCAAGAAAACAGCCTTTTTTGTGGCACTACTCGATGCAATCAAGGGCATCGCAGCATTTTATGTAGCAACTTCCCTTGTGCCGTCGTTTCAGTTTTCGGGAGAACTTGCGGCACTTTTTGCGGTTATCGGTCATTGTTTTCCCGTTTGGCTAGGTTTTCGAGGTGGAAAAGGCGTGAGTACAGCATTTGGTGCCACACTAGTAATTGCGAGACTTTCGGCTTTAGCAGCGCTCATTATTTTCCTCTATTCGCTCGGCATCGCCCGACGAGTTAGCGTAGCATCATTATGTGCAGTTTGGTCTTTTTGTGGTTTTGTGTTCATCTTCGACACCTCACTCGAAATTCGAATAACCGGGTTAATTCTGGCTGCTTTCATAACATTTACTCACAAACAAAACATAAAACGAATTATAGAAGGAAACGAGCAACCTATTTTTGGGAAAACGTGATATGCCACCACAAACTGCGAAAAAAAGCGCCAAAAAAGTCAAGGCGAAGCTCTATTTCTCGATAACCGATGTGGGTGAGGTAACCGACCTCAAGCCACACATACTCCGCTATTGGGAAACCGAATTTCCATTTTTACGCCCGAAACGCAATCGTGCGGGCAACCGCGCCTATCGTCAGAAGGACATCGAGATGATTTTGCTCATCAAAAATTTGCTCTACGACGAGGGCTACACTATTGAAGGTGCCAAGCAAAAAATTCGCTCTATGCGCAAAATCCGCGACAACATTGCCGATCTTCCAGAAAGCCTCACCGACGAAACAAAGCTCGTTTTGCAAACTATTATCGACGAGCTAATGGAAATTCGTGAGCTTCTCGACTGATTTTCACCACGCTTTTACTATAGTTTCAATCGAGACACATTATCTGCTATCGACATATTTGGCAAAAAAACGAGTTTTTTCATTCCTTTCAAAAAAACACTTGCGCAATTCGAGGTCTATCTATACTTTCTCAACACATTCGGGGCGTAGCGCAGCCCGGCTAGCGCACTAGCAT
>CAYUDB010000271.1:0-2781 GCA_964443405.1 uncultured bacterium
GACATGCACATTACCGTAATCGAAACTGCCATATTCGGGCATCGCAAAAATTTTACCAAACGGATCATCATCCCATGGATACCATGAAATATCGTGATTTCCTTTCGAAGGCATCATGATATGATCTGAAATATAACAACTTTCTGCACGGAAAAAATTTTCCCAATCTGAAGTGGAGCCGCCATTTTCGATCAGATCTCCCGTATTGATTGCGAACATCGAATTTTCTGTATCCATGCGCAAGCAAATTGCCGCATGCGGGTCGTAATTCGTTCGCATATCACCATATACCAAGAAGTTAAATGGAATTGAGTTGCGTGGTGCTGTATAAAACTCGCCGTGATATGTTTTCCCAACAACCCTGTATGCATAACGTGTGCCGGCGGTTAATCCGTTGAGTGGAACGTGATGGTCTTTACGCGTACCCGAAACTTGGGCAGTTTCGCTAAGAGCAGGATATAGTCCATACGCAACAATCGAATTTTCATTAGATGTTGTTCCCCAATGAATTACCACTTCTGTGCTCGCATCAGCGCCAAATGTAATATATGAAGGACGGTTAAAATCGGAAAGCAGAATTGCACTGCTATCACCTTCTTCATCTTCAGCGTAATTCTCTGCAAAAGATGCAGTTAGAATTAATAGCAAACTAAGAGTCACATAAAATCGCATTGTCTCTCCTTTTTTCAGTAAAAAACTTGCGCACAAAACCCGAGCAAGTGAAAATCCTGTTTCAAATTGCCCATTTTGCTGTTAAATGTGAAAAAAAGTTTAATGCAAGCAAAAATACGGCACCAACTTGTCGAGCCAGAGTTGTGCGAAAATTATGAAAGCAATAGGGAGAATGTGTGAGTAGTTCTATTCCCAGCGTAATGCTTCGACTGGCGGCATTTTTGCAGCGCCACGTGCGGGGAAGTAACCAAATATGATTCCGGCAGTTGCGGAGAAAAGCAAGCCCAGTAATATTATGTATGGATTTTGAGAAATTGCAAACGGCAACTTAGTTTCTGTAAAAAGCTCCAATAAATCATTTAGGAAAAAAACTCCAAGCGATATAACTGCAACTCCAACTATACCACCAAGTAAAGAAAGTATTGCTGCTTCAACTGTAAACTGTGTCATTATTGTTTTTGGGGCAGCACCGCATGCCTTGCGAATGCCTATTTCCTTTGTGCGCTCTGCCACCGACACAAACATTACATTCATTATTCCAATCCCTGCAACCACAAGGCTCATTAATGCAATACCGACTGCTACAGCATAAACACTTGCTAGGATTGTTGTTAAAAGTGCAAGCATTAATTGAGAAGTTAGAATATCGAAATCATCCGGTTCATTCGCCTTTAGATGTCGCAAGCGACGCATGGTCTCGATTACCTGCCCCTGCGCTGATTCGAATTTTCCCTGCTTCGCTTTTATCGAATACTGAATGCCCCACCAACCACTCCAATGATGCAGCGCAGTTGTTACCGGAACCAAAACATAATTATCGGTATCAACGCCCATTGTATTGCCAAGTGGTTCCATAATACCTATCACTATAAAGGGTATGCCCCTAATTTTCAATTTGCGCCCAATGGGATTTGCGCCGTTAAAAACATCACGCACAATGCTTTCGCCAACAACACAAACATAACGACGTCTTTCAGTATCCAGCTCGCTTATGAAACGCCCTGCTGCTAAATTGCTTTCAAAAACGCCTAAATATTCGCGAGTTACACCTAAAACTTTATTGGTTGTAATGTTATTTTTCCCGCTCGCAATAGGTATGCCTTCGTAGGTGGCAATGGGTGCAATAGCTTCACAGTCGGTGCAATCTTGTTTTAATGCAACAAGATACGAAAGCTCTAGTCTGTCGCGTTGCCAGATGCTTTTGCCATTGCTGGCGCGTTTCGGTTGACCGAAAGATACGAAGTTTATTGGCGAAATGCGCATGAGCGAAAATGTGTCGCTGCCCATTATAGCAAATTGTGCGCGGATGGCATCGTTGAGCGACACAGCAATTGTAGTCATTCCTGCGACTGCAATTACGCCTATTGCCACCCCTAAAACTACCAAAAAACTACGCATTTTCTGTGCGAAAATTGCACGAAGCGCGGTTCTCGCCATTTCCATAAACATAACGCGCACCTTGTTAATCTGTGAGCAAAATGCGAATTCTGAGTGTTTTCGCAAGAAAAATGTGCGCTTGCAAAGAATTATTTTCCTAGCAATCGTTCTATACTGGAGTCGATGGCAGCAGGGGTTTCGTCGATTTGCTGTAAATAAAACATATCAGATTCACTTTTGTGCATAAAGACCATAAAACCGCGTCGCAAATTCATATTGTGCTGCACCAAAAATTGCATATCTGTGCTTATGAATACCCGATTATTTGTTGGCATCCAAGAGTTAAGAACAAATTGTGCATATTCTCGCAGCTCAGTTTCGTCGCTGTGCAGTATTATATATCCGCGCGTGAATTTCACTGCATGTTTTTTCTCAAGCGAGTCGAGAAACGAGCTTATTATTAACGAATAACCACCACAACTTGTTGGTGTAAAGCAGTATAACGCATAGAAATCATCTTTCGATACTTTGTCTGCTAAAGGCTGACCACTCGAACCAACTGTATCGAGCACAAGCAATTCAAATATGTTAGGATTGATATAATCCTGTGCAAAACATGTTGTTGTGCAAAATATTAGCGCAAGCAATGCAAATTTTCTCACCATTTTACAGTCCTCGCTTCGAGGGTGAAAGTATTGTTTACAGTATCGACGCTATCAAGGAAATACAGTG
>CAYUDB010000272.1:0-2771 GCA_964443405.1 uncultured bacterium
CTATATTCGTGAAACTATCGGCATAGAATAAATGACACGTTTTCGTTACTGCTTTAGTACATTCGACTTCTACCCGAATAAGCTGTGCTACACGCGGCAGTGAAATTCTGCGTGCCGGTTCACCAACGGGAAAATCTTCATCACTAACATTGGTCTGCGGAAAATGTCCTGCGAAACTTGTTGTTACACAAAAAGTTTCCCCTCCATTTATTTCTCTTCTCTCCCGCGATAAATCGAGTGCGATGGTGAATTGCTCTGAAATTTCGCTTGTCCCTGCGGGATTTTTTGCGCTAACCTTAAAAGCGAGAAACACTTCCTCGTTTAGAGACGTGCGTAGATCGATCGAGCGCAGAAAATTTGGAATCACGCAAAATGCTGCATAACCCGCATATAATATGCGTGTATCCTCATTAACTACAACAAGTTCACCTCGATGAAAGAATTTTCCGCGCACAACGAAATAACTTGCTGCAGAATGCGGCACCCATGAAATTGCTATGCCATCACACGTGTGAATTGCCTCAATCTCATCGGGAGCATCAGGTGGACCAAAAATTTCAAATGCCGAAATTCTTGAATTATGTTCTTCAAGCATTGCATCTATTTCATCTGTCGGAAAATAGCGCTCATTGTAATGTGGCAATGCTAGCCAAATTGCATCACCTGATTCATTTTTCCAAAAGACATCGTAAAGTCCACATTTAAGTTCTGCGTAATAAAAATCATCACCACTATCAAATAAGTTCGTACCACCTAGCTCAGGATTTTCGCCCGAACACACAGCTTTTAGTGCATGCCCACTTTCAAAGCGAACCAAAAATTTCCGTTTAATCATTTACGTATCTCCTGTTATTTAACTTTACAAACACCGGTGCGATAAGAATTCCAGCTCACACTAACGCCGTGCCGCACGAAAAATAAATTGCTTTCGCCAAGGGAAGGGTTATTTTTAAATTATGAACAAAAGTATTAAAATAACAATGCTTCTGCTGTTAGCATTTGCGCTTTTGCTACTCGTGCCACCCACGTTTTGGCTGCGCTTTAGAGCGGTAACTCTTTCAAATTCATTGTATTCCACAGAAGGCACTGCTAAACCGAATTTTTGCAAGACTTTATCTTTTTATAAAACAATACGCCATCTAACAGACCGCCACAAGGCACCAGTTGCGCGCGAGATTTTTCTGCATGCTTATGAAAAGAAATCGCCACAAACACGCCTACGCTCGCAGCACACTCTAGGCATTGTTATGTCGTTAACACACAATATATTAGCGGCAATTCCCCGAAATGCAATAATCGTTTCATCGACAGACAATTTGACTTTTCCGTTGCTCTACAAACAATTGGTCGAGGACATGCGACCAGATGTGATTTTGCTTGATACGCGATTTTGGCACGATGCTACTTTCCGCAAGCTTTTCTCACAACACATTGAAATTCAATCGATTGACACTTTCGAAAGCCCTTTTGCTGCGGCAAAGACGCTTGCAAGTACTTTCCCAATTTTTGTTTGCGAAAATTCAAAAGCCAGTTTTCCACCTGAAAGTCTTTACGTTACACCATTAACGTTACAAATGTATTCAACGAAGCACATCCCCGATACCTCTCTTGCCTATCTTTGTTCTGAAATGCTTGCATGTGAAGACTTTACGCCATTCAACGCATGCAAGCCTACTACAAATAGCGAAGAATATCTTTCCACACGCATCTACTTGACTGGCAAAGATTTTCATGATGTTGTGAAACTTTTTCAACAGACAAAAATGGACTCGCTACTGCAACATTTTGACTCATATTATGATACGCTTCAGTATTGGGATGCGTTCTATTTGCTTGCGCGACTGCACAATGCCAATGCACACAATGCCTTACGCGAACCATGGGCTTCCGCACTCGCAATTTGGCTACGCGAAAACCCACGTTCTTTTCTATTTGATGACGTGCTGGCGCAAGCGGAGTTTTTCGGCATTGGCATAGATAAATAATATCTATTGATTATTTAAATTTCTACTTGGCTTTTTTCAGTAACAAATTAGCAATCACTCTACAACCCAGGGCTGCGAGTCTGAGTATTTTTCGGCATATACTTTTGGAAGTTCATCTGTTTCAAAGTTAACTACTACTGGACCATATCCTTGCAGTAGTTCGTCGAAAAAATGATTCCGCCATTCACCGCTCATTCGCACTTTATATCCTTGCACATGTTCGCCTGGTATAACAAGATTTACACTGTTCTCCATGATGAACACGCAAATACAACAATTTCTCGTAATGAACGCAAAGTTTCCGCGCTGAGATAATCAAATTGTAAACGTATGCGCGCAAAATAGTTACCATCTTTGAAGACCGACTCAGGCGGCGCGAAGGTTATCCCTTTTCGTGGCAATAGAATTTCGCAGACAATACTCCCTGCCGTGCGCAACACAAATTTTCCCTGATTCGTCATAGGGAAAATTGTATTTTTAAATACGATATTGTCACTCATTTTTTTAAATCTCTATTTATTTTTTATTGACAATTTGTAATTTTAATTGAACTTTGGCAAGTGTCAAATCTAGTTCATCATTCCCATCCAGCGAAAATCAAGAGATATTGTTGCAGAATTATCTGAAAAATTAAACGATGTGCGTGAATATGGTGCGATTGTAACACCCTCGGGCAATGTAAGCGTATATGTTTGTTGGACAATAAATTGCGCAAGCAAAATTATTTCTTCTGGCAAGGAACCTGCTCCCATTGTGAATTTCAACCCGATGCACGCATCAAACACC
>CAYUDB010000273.1:0-2714 GCA_964443405.1 uncultured bacterium
CCTGCGAAAAAAACGATGTTGGCGTTTGCTTTTTTTGCACTTGTGAGTGCTATATTTTTTTATTTTGCACCACATTTCAAATATCAACAAAACACACAAACACGCAATTTTTTCGAACGTGCGGCAATAGAATTTTTGGGTAAACACCGCATACAAAACATTCGCACTGCCTCATTCGCAATAGAATATCCCGAAAGACAGAATATTCTGCGTAAACTTTTTCAAAATGGCGGTTATACTCTTCTAAACAGTCGTTTTGGTGAAAGCTCTTTTTTGCCAACTCATTTTTTTTCATTCACATTTGCAAACAGACAAACAAATATAGAAACATTGCGTTTTTTACCGGACGGTACCGTATTTGATTATTCTGGCATTCGCGAATCTATTATCACTAATGACAGCACAAATACAAATAGTTTTCAAGATACTGCAAAAGCGTTTATTACACAAAGATTTCCATTCTTTTCAAAAATCAAGCTTAATGATGTACAATTCGACAGTGCATATACGTTTTCGTTTATATGCTCAGATACCATTGAAAAATATTCCGCATATGTGTCAGTAATTATTGATGCCCGTGGTGTATATTTAACCGATGCACACTATATTTTACCAGTCCATGATTATATTGGCAATACAATCTATGATAATCTGCGTAATTACTGCTATTATGCACTTCTTAGTATTTTTATATTGGCACTACTAATTATAGTAATAGCAATTACACGTCAATATTCGACAAATGAGCTTTCAATAAGCCATTTATTTAAAGGTTTGGCAATATCATCATTAACATATTTGGCATTCGAGATACTTGAAAGATTTGCAGGCACAACATTTTTGGCAAACCAAAGTATCGGAACCTTTATTTTTTCTTCGCTTGGGCGTATAATTTTTCCTGCATTTGCCTTGGGATCATTTTTTGCCGCGCACAAAAAAAACAGCATAGTGAAAGTACCATTTTCTCGCAACGTTATGCTAACTATTTGCTCAACAAGCATTTTGATTGGTATCGTCGGTATTTTCGCATCAGTAGATAATTGGTTCAATATATTTTTTCTTGATACTATAGAATTCCAAAAAGCTTTTGCAAGAAATTTGCCAATTACAGCTTATATAGAAATGATCTGGTCGGCATCTATCGCTCTTACTTGCATATTTATCGTGTATGAGCGTATTGCTAAACATATATCAATTAAAACAATGCTTATCTTTTGTTTCTTTGCATTAATGCTCTTATCCATAAATGTGTCATCCAATCCCGCAGAAGCAGCTATTATTTTTTCACATCTAGCACTGTTTTTCGCTATTGTATGTATATTAATAAAGCTTTTCCTGCACAAATACCCTACAATATACTTCAATGTTGTTGCATGTCTTATCACGTTTTTTCAAGTTCGCACATTTTATATTTCTGCAGGCAATGAATATTATTGGATTCAAGCAATTATTTGCGCATCTATCGCTATTGTATTTGTTGTGATGAACTCATATATCCACATGCCGCACAATATTATAATCTCTCAAACCAAAACTGCCAATGGAAACTCAGATATCCAAAAGTAAACTCGATGACCTCGAAGAACTTATGCAAGAACTCAACATTCTCGAAAAAGATATTGTCGAGAGCTTCGTGACTGGCTGGGGTAAGGGCGGGCAGAAAATTAACAAAACTGCCAGCTGCGTAGTATTGAAACACATCCCCACAGGCATAATAGTTAAGTGCCAAACATCCCGTTTCCGCGAACTAAATCGCTATTACGCCCGCAAAATTCTGTGCGAGCGCATTATAACTACTAATCGGAATGAAGAAGAAGAAGAACGCGTCCGGTTGCACCGATTAACACACAATAAACGCAAACGTCCATTAGCATTAAAAAACGAAATTCTTAATGGCAAAAAACGAACGTCACGCAAAAAAATGCTCCGCAACAAAATACTGCCAAGTGATGAAAACTGAACATCCTAAAACAAAATCTCAAAAAAACGTTGCCAAATTGTGCGCCCCACAATATTTTTGCGAAAATGTAATCAAACATGGAGGATGAAAATGCGTATTTTTACACGAATGCTAGTATTCCTTGCGGTATTTGCGAGCATCGCCTCAGCAAAAGAAATGTCAATCGCCTATTTTGACTCGGAAAAGCTACGTGCAAATTGGGATACATGGAAAGAAGCTCAGGCAAAATTTGACCAAGACGTAAAAGAATGGCAAAAACAGGCACAGACAAAAGAAGAAGAAATTCAGGCACTGCTTGAAGATTATCAACGCCAACAACTTCTCTTGTCGGATGACAAAAAGCAAGAAAAAGAACGCGTTATCCAAGCCAAGCAAAGCGAATATCAAGAGTTTCTCGCATCGGTTTTCGGCGAAAACGGTAAAGCGGCAAAGCGTAATTCCGAACTAACTGCCCCACTTTACGACCAAATAACACGTGCACTTGCAAAAATCGCCGAACGTTCTGGCTATGCAGTTATCTTCGATTCAAATGCTAGTGGCATTGGCTATATCGATCCAACTTTGGAAATTACTGACGATCTCGTTAAAGAGCTTAAGGTTACAAAATGAAGCTTTCACAAATTGCCACAGTACTTGGCATCGAGTTTTGCGGCTCAGATTCAGAAATTACCGATGTTGCCACACTCGAAAACGCAAGTAAAGGCACAGTCTCATTTTATCACAATCGCAAATACGCAGCAAGCCTTTTAACGAC
>CAYUDB010000274.1:0-2710 GCA_964443405.1 uncultured bacterium
TTGCCAAGCTTACATTAGATAGAAAGGTTATAATCATAAAACGGGAGATTTTATGGGCAAGTATCCAGACTGTTGGAACTTAGATGAACTCTACACATCTTTCGATGCCCCGGAGTTCGTTGCAGATTATAATGGCGCCCTTGAAAGTGCAAAAGTGTTTGCCGAAAAATATAAGGGCACTCTAGGCAATTTAGCAAAAGATGACAAGAAGTTTTTCGAATTTATTGCAGAATACGAACAGCTTTTGGGAACATATTACCGACTTCACGAATTTGTGTCATTGAGATTTTCGGCAAACACCCGCGACGATGATGCAGTAAAATGGCAAGCTCAAGTGCGTGAACGCCTTTCTGAAGCCGAAAATTCTCTCATTTTCGTCATGTTGGAAATTCAGGCACTTGATGACACAATGCTGCAAAAATTAATTGCATCACTTGAATGTGGAGTTTACAAACATTTCATCGAAAGAGTGCTCGACTTTAAGCCTCATACTCTCTCTGAAGAGGTGGAACAAGTTCTCAATGAGATGAACACAGTAGGGCGATCGGCATTTGTTGAGCTGAGAACATTGCATTTAGGGTCACAAGAATTTGAGCCACTCACTACACCAGATGGTAAAACTGTTGACACAGAAGCAGGGCTTAGTTCGTTATTGATGCATCCAAATCGGGAAACCCGTCGGCAGGCATACAGAAATGTTCGAAAAGTTTATAAAGAACATAACATGCTATATGGGTATATCCTGCAAAAAGTTGCGCAAAATCACAAGATTGTCGCACGTCGTAGAAAATATACAAGCTCTCTTGAGGCAGAACTTTTGGGCGATGAAGTTCCGCGCAAAGTTTTCGACAAGGTAATGAAAGTAACTTTGAGCAATTTTGATCTTTTCCGAAACTACTACGATTACAAGCGTGCGAAACTCGGTCTCGACCATTTTTCAGTTGAAGACCTCTATGCACCTATGGCGAAAATCGAGCGCGAGTACACGTGGGATGAGGCTGTAGAACTTGTATATTCAGCTATGTCACAAGCCGACACAGAGTTTCTCTCGATAGTTCAAAATTTCGTCGAAAAATCTTATGTCGATGCGGAAGTTCGGAAAGGTAAGAGAGGCGGAGCTTTTTGCTCAAGCATCTATGGTTTTCACCCTTATGTGCTGATGTCATTCACAGGGAACATATCTGAAGTTTTCACTTTGGCACATGAACTTGGTCATGGCATACACAGTGTGTTTACAAATCGAAACCAAAAACTTTTAAGCTCAGATTACACCCTTGTGATTGCCGAGATAGCGAGCACATTTTCTGAGCTTTTGCTTTTGGATTACCTTTTGTCTTCAGAAACAGATGCGGACACAAAAAAAGCGCTGATTTGCCATCAAATGGAAGACGCGCTCAACCTTTTCTTCCGGCAGACAACAATCTCCCGACTCGAATGCGATTTTCACGATAGAGCAGCAGCTGGTTCTTTCGACCACAAGTTTGTCAACGAAAAATGGGAGTGGTGGTACAAAGAACTGTGCGGTTCTGTGGTTGAAATTCCCGAAGAGCACAAGTATGATTGGGCACGTATTGGGCATATTTTCTTCAAACCATTCTATTGCTACACCTATTGCCTGAGTTTCATGGCGAGCATGGCATGTTTTCTTGCGTTCAAAAAGGAAGGTGCAGCGTTTATTCCGAAATTCAAGCAAGTTTTATCGGTAGGGGGTAGCCTTTCACCCGAACAGACATTAAACATAATAGGTATCGATCTTACCGACGAAAAAGTCTTGCAGGGCGCAATAGATTACCACATCGATTTGCTCGAAAAACTCAAGGCTTTGGGCTGAGCTGCGTCTGCAACAATTCCATAGCCTACTGTTTTTATTTGTTGAAGGCGCGGTTGCGTATAAATTGAATCTCGTGCACTTTTCTCAAAAACGTGCGCGAGTTTTTTTTGCCTACAAAGCATGTGGGCAAAATTACTATTTACATGAGGCATTTTAAGATGATCGAGGATAGGAAAAAGTTTTTCGAAATTTGGTGGCGTGCTTTTGCCGAAACGCTTAAACGATGGCATTTGCTTGCAATTTCCATAGTTGCCATGATAGTTGCGACAATAGCGAACCTTGCAATGTTGTATCTCATAGGACCTGGGTTAAAAACTTTGTTCGACCCTGAAAATGCGACACTTGCTTCGGCTATGGTGCCAGCTGCCGCCGAAGGCTTTGCAAAGGCACGATTAGACGCAATAGTATCGCCGATAATCTTTGGTGCCACACAAACCGATACGCTGTTTCGTCTGTGCGTAGTTTTGTTCATAGTGGTTTTGGTGCAAAACATTTTCAACTACATACAGCTAGTGAATACCATGCTTTTGCTTCAATCGATAACGAACGATTTTCGCAAGAGTATGTTTGGAAAAATTGTGGACTTACCTTTTTCTTTTTTTCACACAACACGCACGGGCGAAATAATATCACGTATCACTTCCGATGTTCAGCAAATGCAAAACTCAGTTGCGGTAACTGTTGTGGACATGATCCGAGATCCTCTGATAATTGCAAGCTATTATGGGTTACTATTGCTTATTGATATGAAAATGACTCTGCTGATTACAATAATAGCGCCGTGTATAATACTTATGATGTCGGTAGTCGGCAAGTTTTTGCGCAAATACGGGCAAAGAATGCAACAGAAAATGGCAGAACTAACCTCTGTTCTGCAAG
>CAYUDB010000275.1:0-2614 GCA_964443405.1 uncultured bacterium
CCTCACGCTCTGAAGGCAGCTCGATATATGGGTTCTCACTCAAAAGTTCAACATACATGCTGTGGTTTGCACGACGATCTAAGTTGAACTCATCTAAATACTTAAGTTTAACATTCAGAATTGCAGCTTGAATAGTGTCGAGGCGTGAATTGTAACCAAGCATGTCGTTGTAATAGCGCACTGCCGAACCATGGTTTCGAAGCTTGCGCGAAAGATCTGCAGTTAAATCGGAATTTGTGGTTATGATACCGCAATCGCCTGCCGCGCCTAAGTTCTTGGTGGGAAAGAAACTAAAGCATCCGGCATCCGACATTGCTCCGGCTTTTTCCCCATTGTAAAATGTGCCCACTGCCTGACATGCGTCTTCTATAATAATAAGATTGTGTTTTTTAGAAATCTCTCTTATCGCATCCATGTTCGCAGCGTGACCGAACAAGTGTACTGGCATTATAGCGCGTGTTTTTTTTGTGATCAGTTTCTCGATATGCGCGGGTGAAATACACATATCATCATATTCGACATCGGCGAAAACCGAATGCGCACCAATGTTTTCCACTGCTTCGGCTGTGGCAAAAAAAGTAAACGACGGCACAATCACCTCGTCACCAGGCTCAATACCGCACGCTCGCATGGCAATCACCAGCGCATCAGTGCCCGAAGCCACTCCAATAGCGTGCTTCACCCCACAATATGCGGCAAAATTTTTCTCAAATTCCGCCACCGCAGGACCATTTATGTACATGCCCGAAGCCAATACGGGCAAAACAACGCTCTCAATTTCCTCGCGTATTGCTGCGTATTGCCGCGTGAGATCAAAAATTGGCACTGACATTTTTTTCTCCTTTGTTATGTTTTTCACAAAATAAGCGGTTCACCACTTTTCGCAAGCGCGAAAGCAGCAGCGGCTGTGTTTGGTGCCACAGGTTAGCACAGTTTGGCATTGTGAAAAATTAAGCATCGACTGTTCCGGTTTCGAAAAATACTCAATGCTTAGTTTTTATAACACAAAACATTACATTTTTCGCACACTTGAAACGTTAAGATTTCACCTTTCAATTATTGTAGTGGCACAAAATTCAACTACCAGTTAAAAACCACCAAGCAAAAGCTTGATGGTTTTTATTGCAACTTATTAAAATGCAAAGCGTTGCAGAGATCAGATTAAAAGGTGCACTCGCGCTATCACAACAGTTGCGCGCCATCGCTGTATGATGCAAATGCGTGCCAGTTATGTCATCGGCATATGATCTTTCTCACGCACATAACATCAAAAGCCACAAAGATTTGATATTTGCAGCTACTCTCAAAAGCTGTGTTGTGAGTACTTACAAAATCGCGTTTTTTTGTGCATGGCAAGTTTAGCTGCTGGCACCAACTTCGAAACGAAGGAAACGGCGAAGTTCCACTTTCATGCCAAGCTCTGCGGAATACTTGTCCACAAGCTTTTTAATGGTGATCTCTTCGTCGCGGATGTATTTTTGGTTGAGCAAACAGTTCTCTTCGAAGAACTTGCGCAGTTTTCCCTCGATAATTTTAGGAATTTGGATTTCGGCTTTTTTCTCCTCTATGGCAAGCTCTTCGTAAATGCGGCGCTCATTTGCAACGATGTTTGGATCGATTTCGGCTTCGCAAAGAGCCAATGGACGCGCAAAAGCAATGTGCATGCAAATTTCTTTCGCAAGCTCGCGAAGCTTGTCGATGGCAGGTGCAGCTGGCTTGTCGGTGCCAAGCAAAACCATGACACCTATTTTGTTGCCCGGGTGGATGTAGGAATGCACTATGCCCTCGCCTTCAACTTCGAGGAAAGCAAGGCGACGTGCGCTGATGTTCTCACCAATTTTCGCAATGAGGTTTGTTATGGAATCGGCGATTTTTATACCGCCCAGTTCCTGCTCAATAAGCGAATCGGGGCAGCATATTTTTTTTGCATGTGCAAGCTCAACAACGTTTTTGGCAAATGCGATGAAATCATCGTTTTTGGCAACAAAATCGGTTTCACAGCTGAGCAAAAGCATGGCACCAGTGCGTGCGTCGGCACTGAGAATTGTTTCCACTCTGCCCTCTTTCGACTCGCGGTCAAGCTTTTTGGCAGCTTTTGCCATACCGGCTTTGCGCAAAATCTCAACTGCACCGTCGAGGTCACCGTTCGACTCGATGAGAGCTTTTTTGCAGTCCATCATGCCCGCGCCAGTCATTTCGCGCAGGTCTTTCACTATTTTTGCCGAAATCTCAGCCATTTTATCCTCCAAATTGGGTCAACTTTTCTGGTTTACAGTTAGGTGCAATTTTAAAAAAATCGTAACAATCTCGATAGGCGAGACTTTGAAAAGTCGAAAGCGGCAGAAACCTTTGAGGTTCGACTGCCGCATTTCGTGATATTTATTTTCAACGTGCATTTTAGCACGTGTGATTTTCGCTTTGCGGTCTTTTAGTTGGTTTCGCCCTCTTTTTCGATTACTTCGCCTTTGCTTTCGAGAGGTACTTCCACAGGGAGTTCGACGGCGATTTGGACATTTTTCCTGCCTTCGATGATGGCATCGGCGAGTGCAGCGGTTATTGTGCGCACAGACTTGATGGCATCATCGTTGCCGGGTATTGGCAAATCGACATAATC
>CAYUDB010000276.1:0-2597 GCA_964443405.1 uncultured bacterium
ATCAAGGACATCGAGTTCTACTGCAGGAGCATCACTAGATGTAGAGCTAATCGCCGAAACATCGGAAGGTGCTGCATCATGAGATGTAGGAACAGACACGTGTTCTCTTTCATAGGCAACAAGACCTGGATGGTCTAACATAGCAAAATCTAATGCAAAACCTGCAAGGTCGAGATGTAAATCTGTGCGGGCATCTTCTGTGCCGCGAATTTTCTCCTTCAACATAATTGCTAGCGGATAATCTTCGGCGTCAATCGCCTCGCGCAGCTTTGCGAAGACGTCGTTAAGGTAAATTATCTGTGTGGCTGCACGGTCTTCAAGGTGATAACCAGTCGGAAACTTTTGCGCAGCATAGATTTCCGCAGCCTTTGGAATTTTTGCGACTGCCAAAACGGGCGAACTATTTTCCTCGCTTTTGACAATCTGCTCCTGTTCGTGGGGCTTAAACTTCAGTACATTCGCATTACTTTGACGCATACAGGTTTGCGAGAAATCAATGGGTGTATATTTATTGCCGTATGTTGTTTCGGGCACAGCCTGCGCAGGTGGATCTATCAATGGAACTATTTGAGGATCAGACTCTTGTGGAAGCACACCATCGAAAGTTTCATTTGGATTTGGATAGAACATTTCTTTGTCGGTTGCAATTTCGACTGCCGGTTTTTTGAACTGGATGCTATCTTTCTGCGCTTCCTTTTCGCGCGCAACTTCTTCAAGCATGGTGCGTCGCGCCTGCAAATCAAATTCCATTTGAGCGGTAAGCAATTTTTGCAAATCATAACTAATTGCAATAGAAATAGTTCCGCCCGACGAAGCAATAGATTTTGGCACACGCAACCACACTTTGAGCTGATCGCTTGCGAGGTTAAACCCGTGTTCGAGTTCATTATGCGATGAGCCGTTTACAAAGCTAACAGATTTCACTGTAAGTAGATTTGCAGAAAATGGCTCCTTTACATGAATCGTTGTACCATCTTTTGAATAATCAAGCGATAATCTCTTGTCATTTAACGGTATATTAAATGTGATTTCAAGATCGCTTATAAGTGGTTTTACATCAAACTCAATGACCGCGTTTAAGGAGTCTTGATGTTTAACTTGCAGATTAGCAGCAAGTTGCGATTTATACGCGAGCAAGTATGATGCAAGAAAGTCGCTGAAAGCGATTTCGGTGTCCTTGCGAATTTCTGCAAAATTTTTTCCGCTGCATGTCTCGGCTGATTTTGGGTTGTGAGCGATGCCGAAATCCTGCTGCGTGTATTGTGCGAATACAGCGCTATACGCCAGCAATATCGCCGCGCCGGCAAATTTGAACGAAATAAGTCGATTATCTCTCATATCTGCTCCTTTAAAATTATTTCACATAAAGAATTTTTTGCGTCAAATTATATTGACGAGACGTAATTTTAACCAGATAAATTCCGGCAGGGTTTGTTGGAAGTGGCTGCCAGTTCATTGAGTGCCCGTGATCTTTGACAGGTGTGATGTTTTGTTGAAAAACAAGCTTTCCAGTCAAATCGTAAATCGAAACCGATACATCATCCAAATGCGCGGAACTTGCGAACAGTATTGTGAGCTTTGCATTAAAAGGATTAGGGAAGCAGGAGATGTCAAAGCGTTCGGGATTTGCGATGGTGCTTGCGATTTTAGCGAAATTGCGAAATACAACAGTATAATCTGCGGAGCTTTCTGGTACATAAAGTGTTGTCTCTGAGGGAAAGGAAAGTGTTGTCGTTGCGAAATGCGGGATAATCTCCCAAGTTCCATCCGGCAGCCAAATATTTTGTTGAAAGTCACCTGACCAGTCAACTGCAAAATTTGTGACAATGGCATCCGAAGACAAAAGCTCAATATACATAGGCAGTTGGATCCGTTCGAAACCTTCGAAAGCGATGGTGACATATCCGGAGACGTTATCGACGAAAACAGTGCCAATATCCGTATCTCGTTCCAAATAAAACTCAGTTAATCGCGCAAAAATAAAAACATTACGATACACATTATTTATGCTAAAATTGGCAAATCCAGCTGGAATATCACGTAGAGTAAATCTTCCATCATCAGTTACCGGAGTTTCATAGAGAACAGTAGTTCTATCTGGCGATAGAAGCTGTGCAGTAAATTCATACAATTCAACTGGTTCGGGATCGCTGAGGTCATTAGTGAGTGCCCCGTAAATATCCCATATGTCAGAAGATGTTGTGCAATAGAAAGTTACGGAAAAATCTACGCTCGGTAGCCAGAAAGCTGTTTCAAGGGTTGTATCTGTCGGAAGGCAGTGACGTCCTAGGTTCAAATGTGGGGTCAAAGTCCATGCGCCCCGTGGAGTTACGATTTCCATTGGCTCTGTGGACGCGCGCAAAGGAAAAGTAGGTTCAATGTCGAAGAACACAAGACCGGGATAACTGGAATCTGTTGTAAGAGATAATGTTAACAAAGCGCCATCGCGTTCGGAATCAGGTAAATCGGTAAAAATAACCGATGCCATCGCACCCGCAAAATCTACGTAAAACGCAGGTAACTCGAAGTCTGCTCCAGTGAAATGAAAGCAAATGGAATCTGGATAAATGAAAAGCGGCTCGCAGTAATTAGTGAGC
>CAYUDB010000277.1:0-666 GCA_964443405.1 uncultured bacterium
CTAATATAATAACTCACTCACCTTTAAATTTCACGAGGGAAAATAGCTCAAGTGTTGCAATTTTTTCGCGCCCGCCACGATCGTTAAGCTCAATGACAACACAGCTTTCGACGATTTTCGCACCTGTTTTTTCAAGCAGACGCGCAGCAGCCGCAAGCGAACCACCGGTGGCAATAAGATCATCAACCAAAAGCACATTCGCACCGGGTGTAATAGCGTCTGTGTGAATTTCGATGGTGTCGGTGCCGTATTCGAGGTTGTATGTTTCGGAAATCGTGCTGAAAGGTAGTTTGCCCTTTTTGCGAATGGGCACAAACCCAACACCCAATTCTCGCGCAAGTGCAGCACCAAAAATAAACCCGCGTGACTCAATACCAGCTACGCAATTTATGCGTTTGGTGCGATAACGCTCGTGAAAAACATCGATGACATGCGCAAATGCAGCCGGGTTGGCAATAAGTGTTGTTATATCGCGAAAAATTATCCCCGGCTTCGGAAAATCGGGTATTGAACGAATGGTGCTTTCGAGGTCCATCTCATCTCCTTTACATGTTTCATGTTAAGATAGCACACTCTTTCACTATGACAAGTTTTTTGTCAATGCATATTGCACCCGCACGCACTTAATGAATTATCCTGAAAAAGATTGTTTTTTGGTAGAGAATC
>CAYUDB010000277.1:676-2585 GCA_964443405.1 uncultured bacterium
ATTTTTTGTTGGCTGCATACTATATTTCAGAACAAAAAAATGGCAAATTACGATTACGAAGCTTCGGAACGCTTTTTAGCGCAAAATCGCCACACGATGATGCTAATTGTTTTCACCGTGCCACTTTTGATAGTGCTCGCTCGGCTTTTCGAACTGCAAGTGGTGGAAAGCGATTACTATTACACAATTTCAGAAAAAAACCGGCTGCGAATAATGCCACAGCCAGCCGGTAGAGGCTTGCTTTTAGATCGCAACGGCATTGTGCTTGTGGACAATCAGCCCACCTACACAATATCAATTATGCCCTATGAATTCCCCGCCGATTCAACTCATGTTCGCGAATTGGCAAATTTCTTATCGGTGCCCGAAACCCTTATCTGGTCGCACTACAACCGCACAAGTCAAATAAAACACATGCCCGTAAAAATAAAGCACCGCGTCGATTTCGAAACCGTGAGCCAGCTTACCGAACAATCATGGCGCTTTCCGGGTGTTATTTATCAAATAGAGCCTGTGCGAAAATATAATTTTGGCAAAATTGCACCACATATTTTCGGCTATGTTGGCGAAGTTAACGCGGCAGAACTTGCCGCCCGCGAACAGGAAGGATTGAAACCTGGTGACATGGTTGGGAAATTGGGGCTAGAACGTTATTTCGACGCACTTTTGCGTGGCAGCGATGGCGCTAAATTTTTAGAAGTTAAGTCAAATGGCGAAGTGGTGGGCGAACTACGCGACCACCCCGAAATTATTCCACGCAACGGCGCAAAGCTCACGCTCACCATCGACGCGCGTTTGCAAAAAAAGCTTGAGGAGCTTAGCACTGTAGTTACAAAAGGTGCACTCATCGCTGTCGATCCGCGTAATGGCGACATACTTGCAGCAGTATCCCGCCCCGATTTCGACCCATCAATTTTCACTCAGGCAAAAAACGATTCTATCTGGCGCGTCTTGAATGACCGTGTGAACTTTCCTATGTTAACACGATGGTATCAGGGCTTGTATCCCCCTGCTTCACCGCTCAAAATAATGTCTGCCGCCGCCGCTGTGGACGAAAATATTGCCAATGCCTACACGAAAATGGCAGAACCCTGCCACGGATATTACAAATATGGCGACCGTTATTTTTTCTGCTGGCTCAGAACCGGACACAAAGATCTCGATATGCTCGGTGCAATCGCACACAGTTGCGACGTTTATTTTTATCAAATTGGCGCTATGCTCGGTTTGGACAGATGGTCGGAATACGCGAAAGCATCGCGGTTTGGGCAAAAAACCGGAGTAACACTTTTGCATGAAAGCGCGGGTCTTGTGCCCGACCGCGCTTATTATAACGAGCGTTTTGGAAGGCGAAATTGGGGCGCAGGTGTGGTTCTCAATCTCGTTATAGGGCAGGGCGAAATGCTCGTAACTCCCCTTCAAATGGCGATGTTTGTAGCTGCATTTGCAAATGGTGGAACACTTTACAAACCACGTTTGGTGAAATCGGTGGAAGTGCCGGGCAAATTTCGTCGCGAGTTTTTACCAGAGCAAAACGGCATGTTACCTTTTTCGCGTCAAGCTATCCAAACTGTAAACCGAGGCATGGTGCTTTGCGTTAACGACCCGTGGGCTACAGGTTTTGGCTCATCGCTTTCCGACATCACCGTAGCAGGAAAAACTGGCACAGCGCAAAACCCTCACGGCGAAGATCATGCGTGGTTTGTGGCATTTGCGCCAGCCGAGAAACCAGAGATAGCGTTTGTAGTTTTGGTTGAAGGTGGCGGTTCTGGTGGTGCGTGGTCATGGATTTCGCGCGCCTTTTTGGATTATTATTTCCACGAATACAAATTCCACACGCAATAAACAGCTCCTCTATTTTTACTATCGCACTCCAATTTTTCTCTTGCTTTTTCTCTTTCTCACACTA
>CAYUDB010000278.1:0-2563 GCA_964443405.1 uncultured bacterium
AGTTGATGCACATGCTCTGGCAGACGGTACCAACGTAAGTGGGCGTGCTGCCTTTATCGGTGGTGACGTTCGCAAAACGCTTGCGGAGCTTGTAACTGCCGGTGTGCCTGCACCAAAAGTTCTTGTTATCGACCCACCTCGTGCGGGGCTTACCGAAAAAATCGTGGCACACATAGCGAGCTTGATGCCGGAGCGTATAGTTTACATATCATGCAATCCCGCAACACTCGCTCGTGATGGCTTACTTTTTGGCGAAAACGGTTACAAGTTGCTTCGCGCTTGCCCTGTGGACATGTTTCCGCAAACTGCTCACATTGAAGGTTGTGCGATTTTTGCGCGGCTTGTGTAAGGGGTTTAACGAAAATCATGACATGAACATATATTTCGCACATAACTCATTACAGTTGAAGTTTCCAAACAAACTTGAACCAGATGTTATCGAGCCACAACCGTGCGAAATGGATTTCGATGCAAACGCTTTTGCCGAAAAAGCATGCGATGAGTTGCGCGATTTTTTTCGACAACATAGCAAGGTTAACATAATCGTCAACGATGCCACACGTCCAACACCCACTGCTACTATTTTGCAAATGCTTGCACCCGCTATAGATTTTCGATGTAAGGCTTTTGTAATTGCCACTGGCACCCATAAAGTGCCAAATCTGACACAAATAGATGAGATATTGGGTAGCTTTTCGTTGCGAACAAATGTTTTGTCACACAATTGTCGAGATACAAAAGCACATGCTTTATATGGAGTTACACGTTTTGGTAACGATGTGTTTTTTGATGTCAATGCTCTTGCTTGCGATAGCTTTGTTGTGATAGGTTCGGTTGAACCGCATTATTTTGCAGGCTTTACAGGTGGTAGAAAAGCTTTTTTGCCTGGAATATCACTTTTCGAAACTGTTGAGCGCAATCATCGTTTGGCTTTGTCTCCGCAAAGCGCACCACTCGCACTAACAGGCAATCCGCTTCATGAGGAAATGTGTGAAGCAGCAAGTTTTATTAGTCAGCCGGTGTTTTCTGTTCAAGCTGTTACCGATAAAAAGCATGAAATAGCGCAGCTATTCTGCGGAAATCTCGATGAATCTTTTGCACAAGCAGTGGAGCAGTCATCGCGACTTTACTGTTGCCCGATTTTGCACAAATATGATGTTGTCGTTGCAGTTGCCGAGCCGCCACTTGATGCAGATTTGTATCAGGCACACAAAGCCATAGAGTTTGGCAAACTTGCGTTACGTGATGGGGGAGTGCTGATTTTAGTTGCAGCGTGTGAACAGGGTGTTGGTCCCGATAACTTTGTTCGCCTGCTTTCGCAATCGAAATCGCCCCAGGAGGTTTTGACCAAAATAGCTGACGATTATAAACTTGGTTGGCATAAAGCTGCGAAAATTGCCGAACTGGCTTTGCGGTGTGAAATACTGTGTGTTTCTCAGCTGCCGGCAGAAATACCGGAAAGCTGTTTTATGCATTCATTTTCGCAACCAAATGCGGCTCTTGAATATGCACTTTCGCGTAACCCAAACGCATCGATTGCGGTGATACTCGATGCATGCCACACTGTACCACTTTTGCAATCGAATTAGCGCAGATGTGCTATACGTGCAAAACGATCATCGTAGCGCAAATCATGATTTACCAAGTCATCGACTAATATTTCGGTCTCGAGCACTGAAGTGTATTTTTCTGCGAGTTTACGAAGCTCGGTCAAATTTGCCTCGCCATCGCGTTCCCATAACTGCAATTTGTGCGAAGGAAAATCGAGTAGCAAAGCGAGCAGGTCGAAACTTATTGTGCGACCACGTTTTTTATCAATGGCTTTGCGGAGTATGCGTAAGTTTGTATTAAAATATGCTGCCATTTCTACCTCGCTATTGCGAAAAATCATGACTCATTCGGATTCTTCTTTAGTGAAGAATTCCAAAACGCGAATATTATGCCACCGAAAATTCCCGCCACAAGCGATGCTGCAAAAATTATAAGCGACACAAGCAAACCCGAACTTTCCGATGCACCGTATAGTGCAAAAAAGAAAGCAAATGAACTTTCGCGCACTCCTAATGCGTTGATGGATATTGGAATGAGGCTTATAACCCATACAAGCGGCACGGTGGCGAAATAAAACCAAATAGACAAATGCACTCCAGCCAGAAATGCCGCAAGTATCACGCATCCAATTATAGTTGCCTGATAAAGCACGCCGGATAGAAATCCCCATAGAAGCACATCACGGTGCTTGCGGTACATGCGCAAACTGCCGATGAAATCTGAGCCTTTCTGCCCAAGATTTAGGGGGAGTTTGCCGAAAAGTTTTGAAAAAATATCTTCCGAAGGCACAACAAGGAAAACTATGACAGCTGCCCATATGCAGATGTTTAGTATAATCGAGAGATACACCACCTGTGGATGAAATTCGATGAACGGTAAAGCAATAAGCGATAAGAAAAGTGTTGCCAAAAAACCTGCTATTCTCTCTGCGGCAATTGTAGAGAAAGCATTTGTCTTGCTTTTAAGCTCGTTACCAGCTAAAACACCTCGAACTACATCGCCACCAACTCCA
>CAYUDB010000279.1:0-2502 GCA_964443405.1 uncultured bacterium
AATCCTGTTTTTGAAGTCTTGCGTGGCAAGCGCACTGTGCACAATATTTACGCTACAATGGAAGCCATAAACTTCCTTCGCAGCGCGGCGCACAAAGGTGGTGTGCACATACCAGTGCGCATCGAAGAACGGGATAAGCAGTTTTTAGAACGAAAAGTGCATCGTGGCGATCATCAAGGTATCGTTGCGGAAGTGTCTGCGTTTCAGTATACACCTTTAATTGAGGTGTTGAAAGAAGCGAGATTCTTGTTTTTTGCCGATGGCATTACAGATGAACAGAATTTGGGAGCTATCGCACGCACAGCACTTTTGTGTTCTGCTGATGCCCTGGTTTTGCCCACGAAGAATTCTGCACGTATAACACCAGTAACAGCGCATGTTTCAGCTGGTGCAACAGAGCATTTGCCCATATGCATTGAAGAGTCGCTTGCGCATGCACTTCAGCTTGCTGTTGAACGTGATTTTACAATTTGCGCGCTCACTTCGGAGGGCGAAGAGACTACCGCACTTGACGAATTACCGATTACGGAAAAGATGGCACTCATAATAGGATCAGAAGGGGTTGGAATTTCTGGAAAGCTACTCGCGAAAGCTCAATTCCGTGTAAGAATTCCGCAGAATCCAATTCTAGATTCCTTCAACGCTTCTGTTGCTTCCGGAATAGCGGCATGGTTTTTGGCATGGCGTATGAATTTGCTTCAAAAATAAATAACTTTTTAATAATGAAAAAGTTATTATACTTTTATATAGTAACTTAGCAGATAAACTAACTAACACACCTGAAATAAATATGTTCTGTCACAAAGCAAAAAACGGCACCTTCTAGTGCCGTTTTTTGCATTTTATTGAGCGCAGTTTAACGCTTTGTCTCTTTTGAGTTGTCTTTGCTGTATCCGGGCCAATTCGTGATCACGTTCATGCAATACCAGGCTGCATAATGACCTAGCAATCCTAACCCCACGCAGAGGTTGATAGGTAATAAATAAGGATAATGCTTTTGAAAATATTTGAACATTGAAATGTGATGCCACCAAAAAGCTTTAGCCTTTCTTTTGCTCGAAGTTGCCCCCCATGTGTGTAAAATGCGTGCATTTGGGTTGAAAACGACGCGCCAATTGTTGTCGCGAAAGCGCTTGCAGATATCGATGTCCTCAAGGTAAATAAAGTAGCGCTCATCGAGTAAACCAACTTCATCGAGAGTTTTGCCGCGTAAAATTAGTAAATTACCTGCCAAAGCCTCGACATCGGATATTTCGTCTGGGACACGGCGCAATTCAGACATTTTCCAGCGAAAAACAGGGAGTTTTGATAGTATTGATGCGCGAGAAAAAACCAGATTCCAATAGGAAGGGTAAACAAGTGTTGAGGGTTGGATTTTTCCATCTTCGGTGTAAGTTAGACCACCAGTGGCACCTATGTCGGGGTTAGTGTCCATGAAATTCACAAGCACATCGAGCGCATTACCCATGATGGCGGCATCGGAATTGAGAAGCAGATAATACTTTGCGCTCACCGCACGAATACCTGCGTTGCATCCTTTGGCAAAGCCGAGATTATCGCTGTTTTCAACGAGTACAACCCATGGAAACTTTTTGCGAACCATGTCGCAACTACCATCGGAAGATGCATTATCCACAACTACAACAGCAAGGTTTCCCGAAGATAATTGGTTCTTTTTTATCGAGAGTAAACAGCGTTTCAGATGGTATGCTGTGTTGTAGCTCACGATAATTATTGCAAGATCTACAGTGGTGCTGTTTTTCACCTGTTCTTGTTCAAGTTCCTCTTCGACAAGCATTTCCGTGTCATTTGAATTACTCATAACTCAAACTCTCCCGAGTAATGATTCGATACGAAGAAGCCAAACGAGGAAAATGGCTTCATAGATTATCTTTTTGTTTATCTTTGAAACGCCAAGAATTCTATCGCGAAAGATGATAGGGACTTCTTGAATATGAAAACCTTTTTTCCACACTTTGAACTTCGTCTCAATTTGAAAAGAGTACCCATCGGAACGAATTCTATCGAGGTCGAGTGTTTTGAGAACTCTTTTGCGAAAAGCTTGAAAACCAGCAGTGGTGTCGTGCACAGGCATCCATGTTACTATGCGCGAATACAAGCTCGCATAGCGAGACAGCAATTCTCGTGTTTTAGGCCAGTTTTCGATTCCACCGCCTTTAACCCAACGAGATCCAACTATAAGGTCATTTCCGGCTTCGGCAGCTGCTATCATTTTGGGCAAGTATTCTGGATCGTGCGAGAAGTCTGCGTCCATCTCAAAGGTAAGATCGTAATTATTCTCGATGGAGTATTTGAAGCCCAAAACATATGCTGTGCCAAGCCCCTGTTTTCCGGTGCGATGGCGAACCTTCACACGCGGGTTTTGCGCAGCGATTCTATCAGCTATGTCACCGGTTCCATCGGGTGAGCCGTCGTCCACAATGAGCATGTCGATTCTGCTATCCTGCTTCAGAACTGCAGGGATGATGCTTTCGATATTCT
>CAYUDB010000280.1:0-2501 GCA_964443405.1 uncultured bacterium
TCTTGGGCGATCAATGGCTTCAGGCAATTCCCCTTGTCCAGACGCTTGCATTGATCAGCATCTGCACAGCAATGGGGCATAGCAGCGGATACGTTCTCTTGGCGTTGGGACAAGTTTGGGTCCAGGCCGTGCTAGCGTGGATTCAACTCGCTCTGTTGGCAGTGCTGGCGATATTGGCATTTCCGGAAGTGGGTGTGCAGGGGATCGCAAACATACGTTTCGTAACCACTGCCGTAGGGATGCTGTTACTCGCTGCCTTGGTATTGAAAAATGTCAAATCCATCCGCTTGATGGATATTTTGATGCACACCTGGCGCCCCTTAATTAGTACTGGCCTTATGGCGATTGGGTTGATTTTTCTATCCAACCAAACATCATTTGGCCATCTCACACAGTTTTTGATGCTCGTGGTCGCTGGTGCTGTTGTTTATGCATTATCGGTACTTATGTTCTGGAAGCTTTCAGGCAGCCCAGACGGAGCTGAGTCGTATCTACTTGATTTAATAAAAATCAAGGCTCGTGTAACTGATAAATAGGAGTAGGGAAGGTGCAACTGAGAGAAAAAATAATCAAGTCACTGTTTGCATTTGCCATGGGACTAGCGGGCTCGCAATACCTCCTTGCGGAAGTCAGTGATTTTTCGTGTGGCTCATTAAGCAATGCCTACGGCCCATACGATTACCGAACCGACAAAGACAAGCTCGGTATTGTAGAGGGGGGCCACCTGACACCAGAGGTGCTTAATTTGTCTCGGGGAAAAACGGGTGCCATTGGGGCAGACATAGATTACACGCTACGTGCTTTTCCTAACCATCATCCGGCTTTAATGGCTATGGTTCGCCTTGGTGAAAAGCAACGCCTGATAAAGCCGATTGGCGCTAAATATTCTGTTGAGTGTTATTTACAAAGAGCAAACCGATTTCGTTCTGATGACGCTATGGTCAAGATGATCTATGCAAATTTTCTTGCAAAAAATAAGCGAGGAGCTGAGGCGATTAAATTGCTTGACGAGGTTGTTGAGCTAGGAGAAGAAAATTCTAACCTGTATTACAACATGGGCTTAATATATCTCGACCTTAATAAACATGATAAGGCGTTATATTACGCCCATTTAGCATACCGCATGGGTTTTCCATTACCTGGTCTTCGAGATCGCTTGAAGAGATTACGCAAATGGAGTGAGGTGCCAGATGAGAGTGGTGTTAAAGAGTAGCTCTGAATTAATAAGAGGTTCCAATTGCCTGGATTTGTGGCCTAATATTTAGTTTGGCGAATTTTAATTATGTAACTTTGTTTTAATTATTATTTTGCCTATTTTAATTGTGCGTGGCTATACGCGTAATTTTAGTTCGTCTGCAATGTGTGGGAGTTTTATTTTCGGCGCTGGGTTTTCTAGTGCATGTGTTATTAAGTTTTCTAAATTATTTACATCTCTGCTCCAAGGGAAATAAACGCTTTTTGCTAAATGCGACAGAAACGCTGTCTGGTGATCGCCTGCTAATTCAATATTCGCTATTGCCACAAATCGCTTTTCAAGTTTCAAAAGTGACATCACAGTTGCCCCGCCATGGCATATAACTAGTTCTGCTTCATTTAAGTGACTATCTATTGAAGGTTTAAATCGAAAATATTCGGCGTTTTTTGGTGTGTATATACCAGATCCTATCTGAAATATTACCTCGTTACTTATTTTGTTATTGCTTATTAATTCGTCTGTCTGTTTTATGAGTGAATCAAAGTGAGTTGTTCCTACTGTTACAAATATCATAAGACAGTTCCTTTGTAGCGTATTATTGGATGTAGATGTTCCTGTTCAGGCCACTGGACATAAAAGTGGTCAACTAGACGCAGGGCTAAAAGAAGCTTTCCTGTCGATGATAGCGAATCCGTACGCGTAATGCTCTCTATGAAAATCATTCGAACATTTTTCAAAAAGCAGACAACGGCAATTGGAATTGCCATCGATGATCCAACACAAATTGCAGCATCAGGTCGGTTGGTTTTAAATTCATTGATTAGTAATATTATTGAATTAAAAAAATTTTTTGTTATTAGGTGAAATTTGTTCGCTGACCGAGATGAAAATTCAGGAAGTGTTATAAATTCGTGGGGTGCAATTCGCTTTACTGTTTCTGAGTCCGGATAAACAGAGCTTTCGGGCAAAACGAATGTACATGACCATTCATTGCATAGTTGATCAGCAAGGGTTAATGATTCCCACTGAAAACCTCCTCCTGCCACGAGGAATAGCGCGTTTTTTTTTGCTTGTGCCATGTGACTATATTGATCGATTTAAATTAATTTCTAATGTAGTTTTGCGTAATTTGAGCAAAAAAATTAAATTTTTTTCTCTGCCATGGTGTAAAGCGAGGAAGCTGAAATAGGTCACTGCTTAGTGAGGCAACCCCTGGCGTCGTTGAAACAGCTGCCGAAAAACCAAGGTCTTTTGCTAGGGTTGGATGCTCTGGGAGATAGTCGATCCCGGGTTTTCCATTTGGATA
>CAYUDB010000281.1:0-2428 GCA_964443405.1 uncultured bacterium
AGTTATCGAAAAAGATGAACCGACATCACTACCAGCTACAGGGTTTTCGGAAACACGATATGGTGGATAATAGTCGAGCACCACATGACCTATACCAATGTCGGTAACTACAGTGCCCGAAAGATCTGCCATAAGCGATATGCGAAAATCGATTGTATCTCCCATTGATGAGGGCACAGTGAAGGCAAGCGTATGCGAACCTGTAGTATCAAGTTCGGGTGAAGCAAGATTGTATGTAAGACCGTTGATTTCAACCGTGAGCGCAGCCCAATCCAAACCTATGGCATCATCGTAAGAGAGGTTCCAAATTATAACTTGAGGGTTGCAGTTCGAAATAACGCGCCCATCACCGTTGACATCCACAGGTTGAATTACTGTGGCACTGACAGTGCCAATAACAACACGGAAAAACCAACATGTCGAATCAAAATTCGGAGCACAATAATCGGAACATGTATCCTGTGCGAGTGCACATGCGTAAATGGAGTCGCCATTTTGTAGGTCGTTTAGCAGATAGGCAAAATCACCAGTGCCAACGCTCTCTGCAGGAAAACTGTAATCGGCAACAGCTCCGCTTATTATTCCGCGCACATGCACATCGGAAATAATTGCATCACCGCAAATTAGATCGTCAACTGCGAGCGCTATTGTGGCGAAAGTGTCGTTTATTGTAAGTGATGGTGTGGGCGTTAAACCCGAAAAAACTGGTGGCTCCAAATCGACGATGAAACTACCCACAGCCGGTGCAATTATATTCACACCAAGTGCATTGTAAGCGGTATCAAGGCTAAATGTAATTATGTCACCGCTGGTAAAACATGATATTGGCGTAAACGTAACTTCAAGAGTGTCACCACCCAAAAGTCGAGTATCGATTTCAGGTGAAGCATCGGTATAACGCACACCATCCACACGGAGAATTATACCGGTTTCGGTCATACCATTGTGGTCGTATGCGCGGACGATTATTTGCTGATTGCCGCATTCGGGGTCGATGGCGCTATGGCAAGACGAGACGATTTGTCCGTTGCCATTGGAGTCGAAAGGTATAGTAACCCATGCATAAGGTTCGCTCGATCGCACAATGAACCAAAAACATGAATCGCTTCTGTTTGCAGGACAAGTGCAGCCAGTTTGCGCGAATACCGAATCGAGGGCACTCACGCACACTACAACAGAATCACCATCGATTAGTGCACGTGTGCGGCTAAATGATGCGCTGATTGGCGCGTAAGTGGTGTCGGTAATTAGAGAACCACTGTTGTATATACGAACTTGCATCCAAGCAGAATCGAGTCCGGCAAGGTTATCGAAAAGCGTGCCCGAAATAGCGACACCAGGTGAAACTGTATCGCCAAAAGTTGGCGAATATGTCGCGAGCAGAGGTGGTTCTAAATCGACGATAAAAGTAAAAGTATCGCGCACTACAACCGGGCAATCGGTTTTGTAAACGATGATGCGAACGGTGTCACCGTGTGAGTAACCAGTTGGTGGCGCATCGATAATTAGGGTATCGGGATAAGTTGCATCGCCAGGATTACCGTGATATGAAAACCATGGCTGTGAACCAAGTGTCCCAGAGCGCGTTGCAACTCCATCGACGAAAACTTCTGCCACTATACCTGCTGAATCGACAAATGAAAGCGGTGTGCCAACAGGGTTCAACGCAAGACGAAGCTGCTGGTCATCACACGAGGTTATAATGCCCGAAGTCGAAGGACACAATTCTGAAAGTAAAAAGCTATCGCATGAGAATATGACAAAAGACCAGCAAGTGTCACGATAATTTGGGCAACACGAACAACCGAGATTTCGAATTGAATCGATAACATGCAGACATGCGGTTACTGTATCGCCGGCATCAAACATGCGTGTAACCTCGGTGGCACCCCAGAGCGTATCAGTAAATGCACCGGAATTCACACGCCAGCGTAAATATGTGGCAACCGGTCCACCAGGGCAACCAGCAAAAGCCCAATCTGCACGAGATTGAGTTGCATTTAGCCACACGCCTGCACCAGCATCAGAAACATTGACACCAAAGTGCACACTTGTGCCAGTAGTTGACCCTGGTGCAGGATAAAGCGAATCCACATGCGGTGCTTCCAAATCAACAACGAACCCGCACGATAATTGTGCGAACGCAAGTGAAATGGAAAACAACACAAACACCGCCGCGAAACGTTTATAAAATGTCATCTAAAGCCTCCCAAATTATCTCTTTATCGTTTCAAAATACACATTATAAAGGTTTTGAAAAGCAAAAAAACGTGATCGGCAAATTTTATGGTTTTCCGCACACACAGCGCATATAGTTTTTGTTGTTTTGTTGTGCTGATGTTTATTTCCCTATTGCCTGTTTTTTTTAATGTCGAAATCATTTTCAGTTAAAAAAACCGATGATTGCAACAGGTTGCGGATCATCGGT
>CAYUDB010000282.1:0-2414 GCA_964443405.1 uncultured bacterium
GCTGTTCTGCTGGCGACCAAGCATAGGTGTAGGGCGCCGCACCACCAGCAGCTGTGGGCGAGCCACCAAGCTCAACGCTTTCTCCATCACAGGCTATTCTTTCGGATCCTGCCTCTGCGCACAAGCTTTCGATGGCAGAAAGACGACAAGTGTAATTATACGACGTTGTCGAGTTCATAGCGCCAAAAGCACCGATAACCAAAGCACACGGGCGTCCGCCTGTGAGAAAAATGCTATCGACTGGCAAATTCTCGATGCGCGCAGTTTCGGCATCGGTGCCTGCAAACACAAGCGCCAAACGCCATTGCGCAGATGACGTGCTTGAGAAATCCACACGCAAAACTTCCGGTGGCGATGCAAGGTAAACGTAGTTTGCACCATAAGAACGCGGTGCTTGCGATGACGTTGAGGTGAATGAATACGGATAACTTGTTGGTGAAAAAGAAATTACAACGTTCGGATATGTGTTTGCCTCTTCATAGAACGCCGCAGTTGAATGGGTTCCCACACAGAAATTCCAGCAGAAAAAGCGCATGAACTCATCAATGGCATTGGAACTACGTCCGCCAAAAGCGGCTTCAAGTGCGGGAATACCGTTGAGGTCGATAGTTTCACCAAAGTAGTCGCGAATAAATTCTCCACCGTAATTTGCTGCTATGCAATGATTTAACACGCATGAACCATACATTCGAAAACGCTCATCCATTATCGAAAGCCAAGGCGTTTCAAAAAAATCGTCGAGATAGTTTAGATAATCGTTAACATAATCGAACACAACATCTTCCATCCACACCGAGCCAGCCTCCAAAAGCCAAATATCCTCGTCTGCGTCGTAAGCCATTTGTGATGCATGGAATAACTCATGTGCAGCAGTAACTTTAAACGCGCCCCAAGCCGAACCTTCTGGATCGTCGTTATCGGGAAAACCCGCATATGAATGGCTCACTTCAATATACGACGCAACATCGTTCCAAGGACTAGGACCAGGTATGTCGTATTCTGGATACGTTACACCATAAACTTCATATGAAAATCTCGTGATATAAACATCGTAACGGTTATCACCGCCGGCACCTCTATCGGAAGGTGGCGCCAAGAAACCCAAAGAGTCGATTTCTGCAGCCCAAGCCGTCTCGAAAAACTCGCCACAACGCCTCGCGTAAGTGGTGTCGCAATCGGTTGTGTTGTAATGAATTTTGAAATGTGGCGTAAGCAAAAAAGAGCTTCGCGTGGGGCGTTCAGAAAGTTTTTCGTCAAGCAGCGCGCGCAGGTGTGGTGAAAGGTTTTCGCGGTTGCGCATAAGCTCTAAAACCTTGGGTGTCCCCGACTTCACATAGGCACCATTTTCGTTTGTGCCAAAAACCTCGCGATAAAATGCCTCGTCATCGGCAAAAAGCGCACCGAACACCAAGAATAGCCCAAGCAAATATGTGATACTTCGCATTTGTCCTCCGTCGATAATGTATCGTTGAAACACTGCCAATTGCCAGCACATGCAAACCCTGTTAATTCTGCGAACCAATTGCCCAAAAGTTCAAAGGTTATTCGTCCCATTCCCAAGCAGGTGTAGGTTTTTCGGCTCGAAATTCGTACAAAAGCCATTGTCCAAAAAGACCAATGTCGAGGTCCGCAGGATCGAATTCTGCTTTTTGTAAAGCGAGCAGTGCCGCCTTATCGATGACATCGCTCCCGCAGCTTGCGAGAATTTCTGCCTCACTCACCTTGCCAAACGGATCGATTTTTATGCGCAAACGCACAACTCTACCTTGGTATCGCGTTGACCATTCGCTTTCAGGATAGCGCAATTTGAGTTTTTTGAGCGTGCGGCGCGGTGCTTTGGGCAGATTTTCGAACGTATTGCGAATTGTTTCGTTTTCGGCTACTATGAAGGAATCGGGAGCGGCGATTGTTTCGGTTTTTGTGCCGGGCTTTTCTAGCTTCGATGCAATAGCTTTGCTGCCTTGTCCGAGCATGAATTTCGCAAGTGAGTCGTATTGCGTTTGCGGGTATTTTTCGGCGAGACGCGTGTAAAGCTCGCGAGCAATTTCGTTTTCGCCTCGCAGACGCATGATTTCGGCGCGGGCGGCAATAGCTTTTGGCGCCCAACGGCTTTTTGGAAAAGTATCGGACACAAACGTGTAATAGTGCAATGCCGAGTCGGGCATGTTGCGAGTGAGCCAAAACTCTTCTGCCTTCACAAAATAGAATGCAACATTTTTTGCACGAAGCGAGTCGAGCGAAACACGGCTTGATATGAAGTAATCAGCAGCACCAACTGCATAATCGCTTTCGGGATATTTTACTAAGAGATCGGAAAAAACGCTGTCAGCTCTGTCCATGTCCTTTTTGGAGTATGCCCAAAACCAAACAAGAGAAAAATGTGCTTTTTGCGCTAGAGTATCGGAAGGGTATTT
>CAYUDB010000283.1:0-2414 GCA_964443405.1 uncultured bacterium
GATATAATTAAAAATTGCGAAAGCTTTTTCATAGGTGTATTAGCAAAGAGCAAATTTCATACGTTAAAAATGCAATGAACCACGCAATTGCAAATGAAAATAATGCCGAAAGTACTGCCCATTTCAGCGATCCTGTCTCCGCCTTTATGGCGCCCAGAGTGGCAACACATGGCGTATATAGCATAGCGAAGACTAAAAAAGCCATCGCTGTAGCAAATGGAAAATCGCCAGCTAAATTCGCTGTAAGCGCTGCAGCATCAGAGTGATATAGCACTGATAAGCTGCTAACCACAATTTCCTTGGCAACAAAACCAAAAATTAACGCTACAATACCCTGCCAGCTTATTCCAAGTGGAGCAAAAATTGGTTCAACAAGGCGCCCCAGTTGGGCAGCCAAACAATCTGTGCCTGCGTATTCAACTCCGAAAGGCAAGGCTGAAAGAGTCCATATGGTTAATGCGCCCATTAAAATAACGGTTCCTGCTTTTTTTAAAAATGAACTCGAGTTTAATAACGTATGACGCACTACAACTTTTTTTGCTGGAATATGATAATTTGGCAATTCCATAACAAAAGGCGTTGTGAGACCACCAAGGAAAAAACGCTTCAAAACTGCAGCAACCAGCAATGCAGTAAATACTCCAAGCACATACATGGCGAAAATTATGATTGCAGTATTTTTCTCGAAAAGCATTGAGGCAAAAAGAATTAGCACTGGTAAACGTGCGGAACAAGGAACAAAGGGAAGCATCAAAACCGTTGCTAGCTTGTCTTTGGCATCGCGTAAAGCCCTGGTAGCGGTTATTGCAGGTACAGAACATCCAAAACCCAAAACCACCGGAATAAAACTGCGTCCATGTAACCCAAACCTGTGCATGACGTTATCCATAAGGAAGGCTGCACGAGCCATGTAGCCGCTGTCTTCTAAAAGCGCGATCAAAAAGAATAATATTGCGATGTTCGGCAAAAATGAAACGACTCCACCTACCCCTGCAAGCACACCATCCGCTAGCAGTGAAGCGAGAAGTGGCGCAGATTTTTCGAAGATGCCTCTAATGTAGCTTGATAAATATTCAAACAATACTGTTATGGAATCTCCAAAAACATTTCCAATGGAAAACGTTAATAAAAAAATCATAAACATAATTAAAGCAAATATAGGAAATCCTAAGTATTTGTTGAGAACAAAACTATCAATAACATCCGTAGCTAGTTTTTCGTCTACCTTGCGACTCATCTGGACTGTCTCGGCATGCAACCCTTCTGCCCAAGCAAATCGTGAACGTGCCATAATAGAACTAATGTCATCATCAAATATAAGCTCTAGATCTTTTCTTATCGCAACCATTTTGTTTTCAAGAAGTTCAAATTCTGGGCACTGCGCAAATGTGCGCGCAAGTAGTGATTCGTCACCTTCTAAAAGTTTAGTTATAAAATAGCGCTTTATATGACAGGCTGGCAAATCCGTGTGCTCATGAAAGCCAGAAACGGCAAGTTGCATTTTTCTAATTGCTTCTTCTACTTCGAGTTGATAAACTAGTCGCTTGGGATGCGTTTGCGTTTGCGCCACTTTCATCAGCGCAAGCATAAGTTCTTCCTTACCCTTATCTGTCGTGCCGATAGTTTTTATAACAGGTGCTCCTAACAAAAGAGATAATTTATTCGCATCAATATTTATGCCCTGTGCCTCTGCGATATCAATCATGTTAAGTGCAATAACAGTAGGATGTCCCATGTCAATAAGTTGCGCCAAAAAATATAAATTACGTTCCAAATTTGACGCATCAATTACCGCTAAAACAACATCTGGATGTTCATAGAGCAGAAAATCACGCGCAATTTTTTCCTCCATTGAATATGCTGACAAAGAGTAAGTACCTGGCAAATCGACAAAGTGAACATCAACGTTGCCGCAAGTGATTTGTGCCTCGATTTTCTCTACTGTAACGCCTGACCAGTTGCCCACTTTTTGTGTGGAATTGGTTAATGCGTTGAAAATAGTGGTTTTACCAGAATTTGGGTTGCCTGCCACCGCTATTAACAGATTTTTGCAAAGCTTTGGATTCATCTGTGTAATAAATACATTTAATTGTGATTTCGTGCGTGTTTACACACGTAATGATACTATGATATATCATTTTATTTTGGTAAACGTGATGGTGCCCTCGCCTAATGTGGCTTCATCAGCAAAAAGTGCTAAATGCAACGGTGAAAATATCTTAGTTTCACCTGTGGATGGGTCCAGTGGGTGCCATGCTGCCTTTTCACCACAATATGCCTCCACCCAAAAATGAGGCAGCCAAACTTCACCAAACAAATAAACTCCACCTGCTACTCGCGCCGGAATTCCGCGAGTACGTAAAACAGAACACAGTAATTTTGCTTTCGCTAACGAGTTACCACGTCTAGTTGCC
>CAYUDB010000284.1:0-2411 GCA_964443405.1 uncultured bacterium
AACTAATACAATACTTCGAAAAATTGTTTACAGATGCTGAAGAATCCGAAATAAATAAATTCTGGCAAAAATTCCATGAAATATATATTAATGGTACCGAAAGCGCAAATGGAATTCGTACAAAATACAGAAAATCAGGCATTTATGAATATCTCGATCTCAAGCTGTTTCCTAGTTTTTCAAGAGCTACTGTTCTAGAAATCTATAAGAAATGCATTGCAAATCCAGTTCCAGCGGATGTAAAAAGCGAAGCAGTAAAACTCATTAGTTGTTTAGAGAAAAGTACTTCTCCAGAAGAGTTATCTGAAATATATCTAGCATTTATAGCAATTTTTAAGGCATTTGAGCGATTTCTGGTTCGAGATATCGACGGTACCTCGCAGCTCGATTTTACTGAAATTCAATTGAAAGTAAGACGACTGCTTTATGAAAACAAGCATCTTACTTTCCGCGCAAAAACGCTGCTCATCGACGAATTTCAAGATACTTCCCGTTTGCAATGGGATGTAATGAAAAGACTTGCAGAGCATGCACATTCGCTACTCTTTGTTGGCGATGAAAAGCAATCGATCTACCGATTTCGTGGTGCGGACGTATCGGTTGTACATGATGCGGAACGTTTTCTTAGACAACGCGTTAGCCAAACAAAACATATTTCTAGATCTTTAAATGTAAACTATCGTACCTCAAAATTTTTACTAGAACAGATTAATATTTTCGGTAATCACACTTTCAAACTGCACGATGAAGAATTTCAAGCACGTCCACAACCTCTTCAGGCACATGAAAATGCACCTGAGACTGGCTTCTTGTTACTGTATGAGCATAAAAAAAACTGTGCCTTAGCAAAGCCTATTGAAATCGTAATATGTCATAAGGTTCAGGATTTGATAGAAAACAATATGGCACAACTAAAAGATATATTTATTTTATGTATTTCAAATAACAAAGTGCGTGATATTTTGACAGAATTAAAGTCTCATGGCATACCTGCAACGGCGACACACGGAGAAACTCTTTTTCAGACTACAGAAATATCGCTGCTACATTATGCGCTCAAGTTATTTATTAATAAAAACGACATTATATCTTTAGTTAAAATATTAAGCTTCAGTTTTTTTTCCTGCTCCATGGAAAACGTTATGAAATTTTTGTTTGAAAAAGGTCAGAAAAAAATTGACTTATCAGTGTTTTTAGAACAAACAGTGCCTTTTAATAAATTGCGTAATTTTTGTAGTTTCCTTCACACCTGCAAAACTATACGTGCTACTTCCTTTTTCAGCGAACTTTTGCGACATCAACCTAATTTTGCGCAAGCTTTACTAGATTGCAGCGACTTTGCACGAGAAAACATTGAAAAGTATTTGGAAATTTTGCGCACACTTGAATTTACCAAAGGTTATGATATACATGAGATTGCAGCATATTTCGAAAACTCGAACGGCAGTGCACTTGAGAACTCTACAACCACCCCAGATCCATTAGAAACACAAAATATTGTTCAAGTTGGTACAATTCAATCTGTTAAAGGATTAGAAGCTAAATACGTTTTATTATATTGCTCTCCATTTGCAGCAAATATTTCAGAGAAAATCTTGTTCTTACAGCAATTCCCGCATGGTATTGGTATTAATATAAAAAATGATGTATGTAGTAAAAGAATGCGCGATTTAAACGATGCAAGGGAGCAAGCCGAAACCTCGCGCCTTGCCTATGTCGCAATAACTAGAGCAAAGGAAGGTTTCATCGCATTTTATTCGTCAAAACGAGATATAGCAGAAAAATTAACTTCCGTTTTTGAAGCCACAGCGCTAGACGATTCTGCTATGCCGCCACAGGCGAATTCTGCACGATCACGCAGTATTGAACGCAAGAATCTACAGATGTTGAACATAGATCTACACAATAAATGTTCGCTGATTAACCCTTCGAACACAACTCAACGCCCAAAAAATACCGGCAAACTTGCTATATTTTTTACAAATCAAATTTGGCGCAAAACGCTATCTGGTAAATCATTTGGTGAAGCATTACACATAGTTTTAGCACGCGCACCTTTTGGTTCAGCTGAAGCATTTCTTCATAGTATAAAAAGCGATTTTCGTTTTAATATGATGATTACACCACTAATTGATTTTACGGAAACTGATTTTTTTAAAACAAAATTACTAAGTCCACTATTAAAATGCGAAGTACCAATAACCTTTAGTGTTTCAGGTCAACTGTTTGGGGGACAAATAGATGCTGTTTGTGAACACGCAATCTGGGATTACAAGAGTGGTGAGCTAGGTATAGAGGCAAAACGTGCTGCCGAAATTCAGCTTAATATATATCGATTCGGTTTTTCGAAAAAACAAAAGATTCCCCCAGAAAGTGTTGATGCATTCATTGTCAATTTTCATAATACTTGT
>CAYUDB010000285.1:0-2396 GCA_964443405.1 uncultured bacterium
ACCCGATGTTAACATTATGACTGCTGAAGATCCGGTAGAGTTCAACCTCGAGGGCATAAATCAAGTTCAAATGCACTCCGAAATTGGTTTAACTTTTGCTGCGGCACTTCGATCCTTCTTGCGCCAAGACCCTGATATTATTCTCGTAGGTGAGATTCGTGACGGCGAAACAGCGGGTATTGGCGTCAAAGCGGCACTGACTGGTCACCTTGTATTTTCCACTCTGCACACAAACGATGCACCTTCCACTATGACTCGTTTGATAGACATGGGTTTAGCACCATTTATGGCAGCTACAGCTGTTCGACTTATCGTTGCACAAAGACTGCTCAAAAAGATATGTAAAGATTGCCGCGAAGAGTATATACCGGATCCCGACAAGCTCGAAATACTTGGCATTGACCTCGAAGATGCCAAATCTAAAGGACTTAAGTTTTACCGTGGTGTGGGCTGCCCAACATGCAACGGCACAGGGCGCAAGGGCAGAATCGCTTCGTTTGAGGTTATGGAAATCTCGCGCGGTTTGCAAAAACTGATTATCGAAGGAGCTTCTGCCATTGAAATCGAGGAATTTGCCACTCAAGAAGGCATGACTACTTTGCGTCAAGAGGCAATTCGGCATATGTTCAATGGTATTGTGCCCATTGAAGTGGTTATTCAGGAAACCTCGGAAGCTTAATTTTTTCAATGAGTTGCATATCAGACTGCACGCTCGGATATTTCGAGTGTGCGGTTTTTATTTTGCTACGAAAAAGCAATGTTTTTGATGTTACTGTTTGCATTATAGACGGATAAATAAATATACTGCGAAACAGATAATTGAAATAAATATAATAATATAATCCAAGTAACTCATTCTAATCTCGTCCAAAGATATACGCATTGCCTTGGAATCGTAACCGCGTAATTCGAGTGCAATTGCTAGTTTGTCTGCACGCCGAAACGCTACAACAAAAAGTGGCACCACCAACGGCAGAAGGTTTTTAATTTTAGCGACAAAATTCTTTTTGTCTGCTATGCCGCCACGTGAGAGCTGTGCCCAGCGTAATTTTTGAGCGTCATCTATTGTAGTGGGCACATAACGGAGCGCAAGCAGAGTTACCATTGCGAAATCTCGTGGTGATATATTGAACATTTTCAAAGGCTTAAAAAGCTTTTCGAGTGTATCGGCAACAGCTAACGGTGTTGTAGTGTGAGAAAAAATAAAAGCAGAAACAACTAGTAAAACCATACGTAACGAATATAATAAGCCATTAATTGCGCCTTTTTTGCTTATATGAAAAAAAATAAATCGAGTCTCATCTGGTGCGGGTGTAAAAAGAAGATGCATGGCAAATGTGAACATGATTATATATCGCATAATTCGAAATAGCGATAAAAATTCGCGCGTGGGTGTTTTAAGCAAACCTATTGTTGTAATAAGCGTGCACAAACAAAGGAAATACGTAAGAAATGATGCTTCGCTTAGTACAAATGCCGAAAACAGTGTGAGCACAAGCATTTTGGTTCGAGCATCGAGTTTGTGCAGTAGGGTATTGCCGGTTGAGCTTGGGAACATTTCGTGTGGTGGGTTAGATTTGTTAATCTGCAAAAGTACTAATCTTTTGCGAGAAGTCAAGTGGGGATATCGAAATTTTTGATATTCGAGGAAACGTAGTTTTCACCGCACAAACACATAACGGTAAAGTAATTTGGCAGCCTAAAAACGAACTCACATCTGGAGTATATTTCGTGAAATCATCAGTAAATCAAAATGTTACGAGCAAAAAAATAGTAATGGTGAAATGATAACATTGACAAATGAAGTTTTTTTATTATATTGCTTATGAGAACTCATCGTGTCCAGCTAAAGGAGGTAAATATGAAGGCGAAGTTTCTTATTCCTCTGCGGCTGTGTTCATAGTGCTTGTTGTATTGAGCATTGTGCACGCACAAGCAACTTACCATGTGGTAGGAACTGTTAGCTGCAATTCGGAACCTGCAAAAACCGGTAGAGCTTATATTTGGACTGCGGTAAGCGGTGGCTCATGTCTTGACACATGCTGTTTAGATGCCAACAGCGAATACCACTTCTACATGCCAAGTGGAACGTATTGGATTTCAATAGATTCCGCTGCAATAATTGATGAAGGAGTCTTATCTGGGCAATATTATAAAATATTCTAGACTTCATCACGACAAATGGTCAAAGTTACCGACTCGAGTATTCGTTTAAATATTTTCCTTTCCTGGGTATCTGGTAATTGGGAAGATGACGATCACGTGTTTTCTTGTTCTACGTATTTTGAATAGTTACTGCTGAACTTTTGAAATAAAAACAGAGGGACACAATGAGAAACATTTTATTATTTGTATTACTAACATGCTGCACAACTTTTGCGTGGCAAAAAACTTAC
>CAYUDB010000286.1:0-2368 GCA_964443405.1 uncultured bacterium
ACTTCGGAGTCGAACTTTTCGATGAATGAGGCAAAACTCAGCGCTGCGACGGCGAGAGTTAGCACGAGGATGGTCTTGTGTAACATCGCATCACCTTAATTTTAGTGTTTACCAAACATTTTCTCGGTGCTTTTAAGGAGCCTTCGCTCCACCTTGATCGGTTTCGCCGCAAATCGTCAATGTGTTGACGAAAATTCGATTGGCACCTGTTGTCTCGATGGGCTTATCGGAAAACTGAAGTGTTACATCGGAAAATTGAAGAAGAAATTCTCACACACCGAGCGGAAAAGTTACGCCCGATGCGAAAAAGTTGGACGATGGAACGAAAAAGTTGAACTTATGAGCATATTTTAAAAACCCACATAGCCTATACCCACAGAATGGACGATGTCAAGGCTCCCAAAATGCTGCATGGAATAGTTGAGCGAGAGTTTCTTGTAGTCTATGCCGAAACCACCCGACAAACCCGAAAGTCCTTCAGTATCAGCAAGATCGTTGTCGGGCTTGGTGCGAGTAGTGTAGCCCACACGCAAGAAAAATGGCTTGAGAAAATCAAGTTCCAAACCAGCTCGCAAACGAATTGGTACATCGGCAGCGGTTTCGATCTGAGCACCAACCTCACCGGGAAAACCTGGCAAATGATAGAAACCCCCAAGTTTCGCACTCCACGGCAAAGACGGCTCAGAATCGGAATAGTGCGAAAGCATTGTGCCCAAATTCGAAACGGCAAGCCCTATACGAAAATCGTCGCGCCTGTCGCGATAAATAGCACCAAGGTCAAACGAAAGTGCCGATGCCGAAAAAGTGTCGATACCCGAATATACAACTTTGGCAGCAATGCCCGCAGCAATATTTCTCGAAAATTTGCGCGAATAACCACCAGTAATTGCAAAATCACTGCCAGTGAAATTGTCGGTACTGTTTCCGCTCTCGTCCATGCCGATAAACTCACCGTAGGAGACCAAACGCACACTGCCCGAAAATGCAGCGTCTTCGGAGAGTGGATGATTGTAAATAGCATACCCAGAATTGAAAAGCCCCCAGTAGTTTTCGAAACCCACAGCCGCCGATTTGCCTTTTGCGAGCACAGGCGATGCCACGATTGAGAAAAACGATTCGGGACCCTTTGCCCAACCACACCAAGCTCCACCGAGAGCCGTTTGCTTGGCGCCTACTGGCGTCGAGAGTAGAAATGGGAAAGCATATTGTCCCGCACCATCGGGAACGGAACTGGCATTTGCTGCAACAAACAACACGATTATAGTTGGTAGCATAAGTTTCTTGAACATATCACCCTCGCATTATTATGATGCTTTAAGGTAAGGTTTTTTTTCGTTTTCGCCACAAATTTTAACTTTTTTGCGCATTATTAAGCAAATGCTCACAATAAAAAACTCCGCGATTTGCGGAGTTTCAATCGAAAACATTGTGAACATTTACTGAACAATATCGGTGTTGTTTTTCTTGGCAATGAATAGAATGTAGATGAGCGGAAGAATGCCTAAAGTGTTGAATATGCCCAAACAAACAAACCAACCCAAACTACCAGCGCGCGCAGCTTTCCACATAGCCATAAATTTCAAAACAGTGTCCACTATTGCCAAAATGACAATGAGAACAAGAAAACCCATACCCAAGCCCAAAATCGCCGATGACATTTCCGAACATTCCGCAGACATTTGTCGCCTCCATTTTGTTTTTCAAAAGTATTACACGAGAATGCAGGCATTTATTCAAAAAAACTTCAGCAGTGGGCATTTTTTTACAACTTTTCAACAAATAAAAAACGGGCATCATGTTTGTGCCCATTTTACTAATTTGGTAGCATCTCAGAATATTTATGTGTGCCTACTCCACTATTCTTCTTCGCCAAACAGTTTTGAGAAAAAAGTTGCTTCGCTAAACCGCGTTCGAGATGCCACCAAAAATGTCATCAGCCATCTGCAAAAAATCAACACTCAACGTTTCAACGTGAAATCCAATAATCCACACTCGTAAAACGTTAGAGTATCATGTTTTTAATGTAACAACACATTTGTAGTCTGCTTGGGTAACAACACAAGCAAAAGGCAATTTGCTCGCATTGAACCGCTTGTCGGGCTTGAGCATAGCAAAATTGGCGATGGAAACATCAATCGTTTCAAAAACTTGGCTATGAAGTAAGCTGCGTTTTCACATGAGGTTATAGTGCTCAAACAATAAGCACATGAGTTTACAACGCTCGCAAGTTGTTTATTGCGCGCGCGTACAGGATAACAAGCTATTCGAAAACATGCGTTGAGAAAGAAAACTTATTTGCCCGGTGTTTCAATGCGAAAGACAGTAGGCACCCCATCGCCAAAAGCAAGAAAAAGCTTTAGCTTGATGC
>CAYUDB010000287.1:0-2352 GCA_964443405.1 uncultured bacterium
TGGGGGTTTTTTGTGGGCGAAACTGAAAACATTGCGAAAATATGCGGCTTTAGAAAAAAGTATTTGCGAATTTTATATGTTATGATTATAGTTAGGTGCTAATCTGAAAGTGAGAGTTTAAGCAATGCGTCTAACTTATTTATTAATCGCTTGTTCTGTGATTTTTACATCTGTTTTGCATGCGCAAACCGATGCATATTTAAAACTTTCCGACGGTGGTGCCGAGCGCATTCGCATTGCTGTGCTTCCTTTTATGCCTGTGGGAGAAAATCTTACCGAAGAACAACTTACATATGGTTCGCAGATTGCCGAAATAATAACAGCCGACCTTGCCTTTACGGGCTATTTTACTGTGCTCGACACGCAGTTTTTTCCCGAGAAAGTGCTTGAAGAAGAAAAACTCAATTCTATTACATGGCTCGCCATAGGCATACAAGCAATTGTGCTCGGTTCCTACAAAATAACTGACGGCAAAATTTATGTGGATGCCAAACTTTTTTCGGTGAGTTCGTCGAAGCGAATATATAGGCGCAAACTCGGCGAAGACGTGCTGCAAATGCGCCGCATAGCTCACGCCGTTTCGGATGACGTTGTGAAAGCACTTACGGGAGAAAGTGGCATAGCACAAACGCAGCTAGCATTTCTCTCAAATCGTGGCGGCGCAAAAGAACTTTACCTCTGCGATTACGATGGGTTTAATACCCGGAAACTTAGTAATGTGAACTCCATCAGTTTTACACCCGACTGGTCGCCTGATGGATTGTATGTTACTGCTACACATTATGTTGGTTCAAATGCCAATCTCGTTTTATACGATTTGACATTATCGCAGCAAAGAAATCTCGCCTCCTATGATGGGTTAAATGTTGCAGCATCGTGGTCACCCGACGGCAGACGGGTCGCTTTTGTCTCCACAAAAGATGGTAATTCCGAAATTTACATTATGGACGTGCGTACAAAGGATATTGAACGAGTAACGTTCAATAATTTCATCGATACATCGCCAACGTGGTCACCCAACGGGGTGAACCTTGCTTTTTGCTCAGACAGATCGGGCACACCGCAAATCTATATAATGGACGATGCAGGTGCCAATGTGCGCCGTATTTCCTACGAAGGCAAGTTCAACGATGAACCGTCCTGGTCGCCCGATGGCACGAAAATCGCCTATAGCTCGCGTTCGCGAGGACAATTTGACATTGTTGTATATTACGTTGTTGAAGACCGCACTGTTTTTCTAACGTCAATAGGCAACAATGAGCATCCCGATTGGGCACCTGATGGCAATCATATAGTTTTCAGTTCCGACAGGCTTGGTCGCTATCAGCTTTATCAAATGCTTCTCGATGGCACACAATTGCGCCGAGTGACGAATGCACAGGGCGATAATGCTGCAGCTGCTTGGTCGCCGCGTTTCTTATGGAAATTTGAATGATAGAGCAGGAGCACTGCACACAGTCATTTTTGATAATGTAGAAATGTTGCGAACATGAGTTTACTACACGAATCGTAGGTAAATATGCTCGATAAGAACAAATTTTTTTGCCCCCAGCGACACAAATTGCGAGAGGAAGATGAGCGCAAGCGCGTCGAATTTCAGCGAACGCTTGTGCGCATTGCCGCAGTTTGCGCGATCTGTATTCTGGGTTGGTTTGTGCTTGGCGGCAACTTGGGTGTTCTGTCGATGATGCGCGCACGAGTTTATGATAGTGCTCTGCAAAAAATGATAGCTGCCGAAGAAACCAAATCACGTGCACTGGATGCAGAAATTACAGCTTATGCCACCAATTTGACCACAATCGAGAGTGCTGCACGCACGAAACTTGGCATGACCGCGAAAAACGAATTTGTCTTCGTGTTCAAAAAGGACACATCTCGCACCGAAATGGGTAAATGATGGAAAAAAAATCGCCTTTCCAAATCATCCGTCGCTATTTTATCACAGGTTTGCTTGTATTATTGCCATCTGCGGTGACGATTTTTATCCTCGTTTTCCTATTTCGCAAAATAGACGGCATACTTGGTGGACTTTTTGAACTGTGGCTTGGTGTGCAAATTCCCGGGCTTGGGTTTGTGGCGCTTGTGCTGATAATTTTGTCGGTAGGGTTCCTCACATCATTTTATATTGGCAAAAAAACCATCGCTCTCATGGATTCGTTTTTTACGCGTGCACCACTTACGAAGACCATTTACAGCACAGTTAAACAGTTTCAAGATTTGCTCGACGTGCAGAAGCGAATAGTTTTCACTTGTCCTGTGCTCACAGAATACCCACGAAAAGGGCTTTGGGCCATTGGTTTTCTCGCACACGAACGTGGAGTTGAGCTTGCAGAGAAAAATTTGCACGCGATT
>CAYUDB010000288.1:0-2277 GCA_964443405.1 uncultured bacterium
TTTTATTTGAGGAGTTCAAGAAAGTCTCGTTCAATTTTCGAATAGCATCTTCTTGATGTTCATATAGGTTTTCGAATTTCGGGTTTTTTCCGCTTTGAACAATTACAGTTCCCTTTGATTCTGTTATGTTTGTTTTGGTCTCAATAGCTTTTGAATAATGCGACGGTTCCATAAATCCCCCATGTGAAAAGTATGCAAATAAAATATATTTAATTAAGAAAATGTCAATATTTCGTCACGTGAACTATTAGGAGATTTGGCGTAATGAGCTTGACAAAACGCAATCGCGAATTTTCTTTTTGTCAAATGAATAAGGAGCGCACAAATGGCAATCGTTCTTGACGGTAAATCGCTTAATGAAAAAAAGTTATATGCTGTGGCAGTTGGTGGCGAGAAGCTTGAAATTGCGCAGTCGGCAAAACAAAACATTATAGCCTGCCGCACTTTTCTCGATGAAAAAATTGCTGAAGGTGAGGTAATCTATGGCGTCAATACGGGCATCGGCAAGCTTGCAGAGGTTGTACTTAAGCCCAATCAGCTCAAAGAGTTTCAGACGAACTTAATCATGTCGCATACTGCCGGTTGTGGAGAAGCTTTTCCCGAGCATTTGGTCCGCGCAGCGTGGGTTTCGCGCGTAAACTGTCTGTGCAATGGTCATTCTGGTGTGCGACTTGAAGTTGTGGAAAAAATGGTTGAGCTTTTGAACGCGCATGTAACTCCCGTAGTTTATCGTAAGGGCAGTGTTGGCGCCTGCGGAGACTTAGCGCCGATGGCACAAAGTGCATTGGTGCTCATGGGTATGGGAGAGGCGTTTTTTCTCGGCGAGCGCATGACTGGCGCAGAGGCGCTTCGTCGTGCCAACATCGAGCGAATAGAATTCCATGTTCGTGACGGGCTTGCCGTTATAAACGGAGCGAATTTCATCACAGGCATAGGTGCTGTGGCAATTTGTGAGGCGGAGTATCTTATTGAAGCGGCAGAGGTTGCTACGGCGGCTACTTTGGAAGTTCTCAATGCGCAAACCGCAGCATTGGATGAGCGTATCTTTATGGTTCGTCCGTTTTCAGGTGCTGCACAATCGGCAAAAAACATTCGAAACCTCATTTCGAATTCGCAAATGTTATCGGGAGTGCTGGGTGAAAAAAAGGTTCAAGATGCGTATTCGATGCGTTCGGCGCCGCAAGTTATTGGAGCAGCAAGAGATGCGCTAAAATGGGTTCGTGAGCAAATTGAAATAGAGCTTAATTCAGTTGGGGATAACCCGATATTTTTCCACGCTGACGGTGACGTTATTGCGGGCGCAAATTTTCAAGGAACGCCTGTTGCGCTTCCGCTTGAGCTTTTGGGCATTGCACTGACGAACGTTGCGGTTATCTCGGAGCGGCGCATTAATCGTTTGATGAACCCTGCGCTTTCGTGCGGTTTACCTGCATTTTTAACATACGAACCTGGCATGAATTCTGGATTAATGATATTACAATATACTGCTGATATGTTATTATCTCATGCGAAAGTGCTTTGTTCCCCCGCAGCAATTCACTCATTACCGGCAGCCGCCGACCAGGAAGATTATGTTTCGATGGGCATGACTACAGCACAGAAAACGCTGGAAATTCTTGATGATTGTGCGGCAGTTGTGGCGCTTGAGCTAATTTCTTCTTTACAGGCTGTTGATTTGCGTGCGCCGCATATTCCTGGCGATGGAGTTCGTGCGATTCATAGTTTTGTGCGAAAGGGTGTGCCATTTTTCGAGCATGACGAACCGTATTCTGATTACATTAATTATACTACAAAACTGATTTTGTCGGGTGAGATATCTAGAGCGGTTCGAAACGTAATTAATGCGTAGGCGATTACCTTATTAACACAATTTTTTTGTGCGCAACTTGTTTTTCAAATGAAACTTGCGCGAAATAAATACCTGATGCAAGTTTTGTGTCGGGTAGCCAACTTACAGTACCCGAATTTTTCACCTGTGCTGCAAAAACTTTATGCCCCTTGATGTCAAAAACCTCAATTTTTGCGTGTGGAAACGCATTTATAACAAGTGTGCTATTAAACGGGTTTGGATAAGCGATGAAGTCTAACATTTTGATTGGCAAACGATTATCTGAAACGTTTGTTTCGACCGGTGCGTCATTACCAAGCGAGTCGAGTCGCATGAGAAAACCGTATTGTGTTTCGGCAGCAGTAAAAGTGCCGCAAACGAGATAATCGCCATTTGAGCAGGTGTAACTTTTTGACAATGAAAGGTTTGTGCATGCATAAGGAGTGATG
>CAYUDB010000289.1:0-2272 GCA_964443405.1 uncultured bacterium
ACCGGTGATTTTGTCATCGTCATAAATGCGCGCCATGTGGCACTTACTGGCACCAAGCTCGATACCAAAGAATATCGTTGGTACACAGGATATCCTGGTGCTATTCGTTCGCGCACGTATCGTCGGCTTTTTGTGGCTCATCCCACTATGGCAGTGGAACACGCTGTGCGCGGCATGTTGCCGAAAAACAGGCTCGGCAGACAGCTTTTCCGCAAGCTCAAGGTTTATGCTGATGGCAATCATCCACATGCTGCTCAAAAGCCCGAACCACTCGATTTCTAAACCTGTCAGCCAAACTTAGTGCAACGTTTATTTGCGAGGCTAATTAAGCAAGCGTGCAGGCGTTATTGAGCACAGTCGAACTTATTGCAGTGCTTTGTTCGAAAATGATTTAGCGCACTAACACAGAGTTCCTTGAAAGTGCAATCCTTTAATAAGAGCATGGCACCAGCTGCAAAGTTTGTTGATGCCTTCTTTCAAACAGAGGAGATGTGGCACATTAATCGCGAAACTGTTTGTGAATGCACATTGTTCTACTTGCGAGTAATGCGTCGAATGAGCGCAAATAACTGCGAAACTTATTGTTAGAAAACTCAACGGCACATTGGCACCAGGCTTTACAACGTGAGAACAGAGTTCTATTTTGTTTCGCGCGCGGTTTGACTAGTTTTTTTCTGTGAATATGCTATCGTGCTGCTGAAATGCGCAGCTGTGCGATGAGCTCAAGTTTCTATTCGGCAGCTCATCGCGATGCACACGTTAAAGTAAGTGTTGACAATTTCTCTTGTTTTTTGACGGCAAGCTGCTTTGTTTTGGCGAAACCTATGTACTAAAGTAGCTTGCATAAGTTCTGAACTATGTTTCTGGCGATGTTGAGCCGCCAAATGACTCTAAAGTATTGGCGTATTTTTTGGCAGGCATCATTACAGGGAAATCTCGGCAACAAAACATGAGCACTGTGAAAAATGCCAGAGCAAAACGTTCAGCATAGCTAACGCATATGAAATCAATCAATTAGCTTTTGCCAAAAATATGGCGAACGCTAGTGTGTATTTTGATAGCAACTTTAACCGATAAACGGAGTGTGTATGGAAAACGAAGGACATTTCGCCCTCGGCAGACGTAAAGAGTCGACGGCGAAAGTGTGGCTCTTCGACAACGGCTCCGGCAGAATTATCATCAACGGCAAAAAGCCTTCGAAGTATTTCTGCCGCGAAGATCTGGTCATTCACATGCTCGAGCCGCTTCGCGCCTCGGACATGGAAGGCAAATTCGACATCAAAGCCGACGTCGATGGTGGCGGTGTAGCCGGACAAGCCGGTGCAGTGCGTTTGGGCATTGCGCGCGCGCTTATTTTGGCAAAACCAGATTTGCGCACAGTGTTGCGTCGCACAGGTTTTCTTACCCGCGACCCACGTATGGTCGAGCGCAAAAAGTATGGCAGACCAAAAGCTCGCAAACGCTTCCAGTTCTCGAAACGCTAATCGGCAACACGCAAACAACGTGTTGCCTTTCGCGACAATATTGTCGCCGACAGTGCCGCCTGTCGCAACTTGGCGGAAAAATCACACGCGCGCCCATTGCCGCGGGTCTTCGTATTTTCGAAGTGTGGCATGTTTTGCGTAAATGGCGCGCGGAGGAAAAACCCGTAACGGAGGAAAAATGCCTCAACTTTCAATCGAACAACTGCTCGAAGCCGGAGTTCACTTCGGGCATCAGAAGAGCAGATGGCATCCTAAGATGCGTCCATTTATCTTTGGTGTGCGCAATGGCATTCATATCATCGACTTGCGCAAAACTATGGAACAGCTCAACCGCGCTTGTGATTACCTTCGCACCGAAGCCTCGCGCGGAAAACTAATACTTTTCGTTGGCACAAAGCGTCAAATCAAAGACATCGTCGCCGAAGAAGCCGCGCGCGCGGGAATTTTCTGGATTTCCGAAAGATGGTTCGGCGGTGCACTCACAAACTTCCGCACCATGCGCCAGAGCGTTGCCACTTTGCGCCAAATCGAAAAAATGTTCGACGATGGCACAGTCTCTCAACTCACCAAAAAAGAGACATCCATCCTTCAAAGTCGCCGAGAAAGCCTCCATAAAACGCTTGCAGGCATCCGCGACATGGAACGCCATCCCGACATCATGTTCGTCATCGACGGCATAACCGAAAAAACTGCCATCGCCGAAGCACGACGCCTTGGCATCAAACTCGTTGGTCTCATCGATACAAACTGCGACCCCGATTATGTCGATTTGCCAATACCCGGCAACG
>CAYUDB010000290.1:0-2255 GCA_964443405.1 uncultured bacterium
GATGTTACGGATTTCGACAACCCACAAGGCATCGCTGTTACTCGGCTCAAATCCACCGATGACCGCGCCAGCTCCGACGATGACGACGAAGTAACCTGTTTCGGTGTAAATGCCAACCGCGGACAAATTATCTACAATGCCTCAATGAAAGCACTCAAAATTTACGGTTCCAAGGGCACCGGCAAAGACAAGCTTCTCAACCCACGCGGTATTTGCGCCACCGAAGACGGTAATGTTTACGTCGCCGACATGGGAAATAAACGTATCGTCCACTTGCGAATAAAAAACAACGTTTTGGTTTGGGTAAAATCTTTTGGCGAAACTTACCTTGATGCCCCTTTCGACGTCAAATATATTGCGGGCGACACGCTTTACATAACGGATACTGGCAGAAATTCCATCATAGTTGCCGACAGTAGCGGCAAAAAAATCGACGAGTTCACAGGTTTTGTTGCACCTCGTGGTCTCGACATCGAAACAGCATCACAACGTTGGTGCTCGCCACAGCAGAACGAGGAAATCACTGTAGTGGATTTCATGGGCATGCGAATAACAAAACTCGACAGATTCACCGGCAAAGTTCGCAAGCGTATCACATGTGAAAAAATAGGTTTTCCCAAAGCCGATATGCAATTTTTATCCATCGATTATCGAGGCAATGTTTATGTTGCCGACTCACTTAACTGCAAAATTCACAAGTTTGACGGCGACTTAAATCACATAGTCTCCTACGGCAAATGTGGTACACAAGACGAACAGTTCGATCGTCCACGTGGAATAGCCATCTGGCGCCGTTTTGGGCAAATCTTTGTGAGTGAACGTTCTGGAGCACAGTATTTTTGGATTGGCGTGGATGTTCGCGACTTTAAAGTTGAGGTTGATGAGAAAGCACGACGCATATCGTTCAATTTTTTTGTCACAGAAGACGCATACATCAACGTTGCCATTGAAGGTAAAGGCGTGGACAAAAATCTTGGACGACGCAAAAAAGTTTCTATTGGCAAGCAATCCATAACATACGAACTGCCGCCAGATATCCCCGTAGGCACATATAACTTCAAACTCGATTTTGAAGCCACATATAGTTCTTACAAACATTTCGTGAAAACCATCACGCGCAATAAATTAAAAATCTAAAAGTGCGTGGCATTGGTTTTTGTAAACACCGGAAAAGCATGGCAAAACCACGTTACGATGAAATTGAAGTGCGCATAAAAAAAGTCGTTGAGGGCGCACTTGGTTTGGCAGAATTTGACGGCAGGAATTTTTTCATACCGCGTGTTCTGCCAAACGAACTTGTGCGCGCGAAAATTTTCTCAAAGCGCAAGGGCGTTTACTTTGGGGAAGTGCGCGAAGTATTGGAACCATCGCCATTACGCATAGAACCGCCTTGCGCGCATTATGGAGTTTGTGGTGGTTGCACTTTTCAACATGCAAGCTACGACACACAAATCGAGCTAAAGCAGGATATATTTTATGAAACACTTGCCCGTATAGGCAAAATCCATGTTGAGCATGAGACGATGGTGCATTCACCGCGAATATGGGCTTATCGCAACAAAATGGAATTTACATTTGGTCGAGATGATTCTACAGGCGAGGTTTTCTTGGGTTTGCACCGCAGAGGCAGATTTGATAAGATTTTACGCTGTGCCGCAGATTGTCTGCTTATATCCGATGACATGCGTGCGATTTGTGAAAAAGTCGAGCAAATGGCTCAGGGTGAACCTGTTCACGATCCTATTTCCGGTGCAGGATTTCTGCGTTTTTTCACTGTTCGAAAAAGTTTTTTTGAGAACAAACTTATTTTGGGCATCACTCTCACCGAGAACAAAAAACTCGATTTTTATAAATTCTGGTTCGAAGAACTTGATAGGCTTTTCCCAAACAAGATAAGTGGCGCTTTCATCACATTGAACCGTGGCGGTTCGAGCACCGAAGGCGATTTACTTCAGGCATTTGGCAGCCTCGAGTTCATCGAGACAATTGGCAGCAAACGTTTCAATGTTAGTGCCGCATCGTTTTTTCAAACCAACCCCGACAGCGCCGAAAAGCTTTATACTTTGGCGCGCGATTTTGCAGAATTGAGCGGTACCGAATTATTATGGGATCTATATTGTGGAACTGGCACAATAGGCATTTTCTTGTCCGATTACGTTCGCGAGCTTTTGGGTGTAGAGCAAAACCCAGATGCCATAGCTGATGCCATTCGTAATGCCACCCTAAACGGCTTGCAAGTAGTTGATGCACATGCT
>CAYUDB010000291.1:0-2246 GCA_964443405.1 uncultured bacterium
CTCGCCGCTCCAGGCTTGTTCAACACCGCAAATCAGCGGTGGGCACGGGCGTATCTATCAAACCAATCAAACATTTCACGCCAGCCCTGATTTGCATCCTTTTTGTTGACTCAAGCTTAAGTTTGTAGGAAAATACTAGCATACTGTTTTTACGACATTAACCTCAATAAGGCCTAGGGTATGTGCAGAAACTGGCGCTGTTTTCTCTTGACTCAAAAATCACCATCTGTGGCTGTCTGGTATGTATATAAGCCCTTTTGGCTATTTCTAGTTTGCTGGTAACCGGGCCTTGGAAGAATTGTGCGAAGGGGGGTTTTATGGGTCAGGAAGAATTGGTTTCCGTCATAACTCCGGTATACAATGCCGAAAAGTATTTAGAGCAGGCCATTCAATCTGTATTACAGCAAACCTACAGTAACTGGGAAATGATTTTAGTTGACGATAAATCCATAGATGGATCTAGGGGTTTAATAGATAAATACGCCAAAAATGACAGCAGGTTTATTCTTATAAGTTTGGCATCGAATTCTGGTCCTGCAATAGCAAGGAATATTGGTATAAAAATAGCAAGGGGACGCTATATCGCTTTTTTGGATAGCGACGATTTGTGGTTGCCTAGCAAGCTTAAGCGTCAAATAACTGAAATGGAAAACCGTGGAGCCTTGGTGTCATGCTCCTCGTTTTTTACAATAAATAGCGATAGTTCCAGAACGGGTTTGAGGGCTGTGCCAAAGGTTATTTTCTATAAGAACCTTCTCCTGAATAACTATATAGGAAATCTTACTGGTGTTTTTGATGTAAATAAATTGGGGAAACATCAATTTCATGAGGTGAAAGCTGAGGATTACTTGTTTTGGCTGGAAATATTACAAAAGACGAATTGGGCGATTGGTTTGCGAGAGCCTCTCGCGGAATATCGAGTTTATTCAGAGTCTATTTCTGCAAATAAGGTTAAATCAGGGCAGTGGACTTGGGATATATATCGGAGAAATTTAAAATTTTCAGTAATGAAGGCTTTTTTCTATTTCTTTTTTAATCGAATTAATGCTGTCCTAAAAAGAGTCTTTGCTGCGGCTCGATATAGAAGATATATTAAGAGCAACGATTCTTTGGAATAGTTGCTTCGCGATGTCAAGCTTGTGTTTGAAGTGATTCCGCACGTTTACAGATGTAGGCTTTGAGAGCATCTGTAAATTCGGGCCTTTCGAGGGCAAATTCAAAGCAGGCTTTCAAATATTCAAGCTTGTTCCCTGTGTCAAACCGCTGATTAGGGATTGGGGTTGCAACCAGTTTCCCTTCACTCGCCAGTGTGCTAAGTGCGTCCGTAAGCTGGTATTCCCCTCCATGCCCTGGCTTCAGGCTCTTGAGAATGCCAAAAACATTGGGGGTGAGGATGTAACGACCCACTACGGCATAGCGGCTTGGGGCGTTTTCAGGAGCGGGCTTTTCGACGATGTTATGGACGGGCCAATAGGAGCGCTGAGGCAGAGGGGCATTGACGATGCCATATCTTGAAACTTCCGTGGCTCCTACCTCCTGGACGCCAACTACAGAACATCCCGTCTCGGCATAAACGCTCATAAGATGATCGATGGCGGGATGCTCTGACGAAAAAACATCATCACCCAGGAGCACGGCAAAGGGCGCGTCACCAACGGTATTTTCCGCGCAGGCAATGGCATGACCAAGCCCAAGAGCTTCTCCTTGGCGTACATAGGAAAATTGGACGAGTCTGTTAAGTTTACGAATTATTTTAAGTTCTTTTTCGCATCCGCGACTTGCAAGTGCGTGCTCGAGTTCAAATGCAACATCGAAATGGTTTTCAATGGCCTGTTTTCCGCGTCCCGTGACAAAGGTGATGCTTTGAATGCCCGCACTTGAGGCTTCTTCAACGACGTATTGAATTACAGGCTTATCCACGAGTGGAAGCATTTCTTTTGGTTGTGCTTTTGTGGCGGGCAAGAACCTTGTGCCTAGGCCTGCGACCGGGATAATTGCTTTAACGATTTGGCTCATAATCAGGAGATCCTCAGTTCAGGCGGTAATCCCAGCTTAGAGCATTCACGACGAAATTGTCTTTGTAGCGACCCCGAAATGTCCGGATTTCTTATGCCTGAGAGGTGAAATTACGCCATTGGTCATTAGGATAGCACGTTAATGGGGCATTTGGCATCTATGCTTCTGATGTGTGCAGGGCGATTGCATTAAATACGCCCTTGTACAACGATTAAATTTGTGTTAATTAG
>CAYUDB010000292.1:0-2237 GCA_964443405.1 uncultured bacterium
GCTCTCCACACTTAGTTTTGCAAACTGCACAATATAACGCATTAAACTGCGTACGCATTATTTTTTAGAACCTAGAACTCCGTTTTAGCTCTTTCAGTATAAATAGTGAACGGTTTGTAATATATCAATCGTTCAACCAAATCGCTCAAAACAGCAAAAATCCAATTAAACAATAAAAAACAATAAAAAAAATAAAAAAACATTGACAAAGTTCTGGGTCTGCCTTACTTATAAATAAATAAACCAGGAGGAGAGATGTCTGTGTTTTACAGCCTGCTACGCGATTCCGAAAACTTTTTTCACCAAATCTTTGATGGTGAACACCTATGGAGCAAAGCTTCGCAGCTTATAATCGGCTGCGTAGCTTTTTTCTTCATTGCCGGCTTTGTAATGGGAATATACAATTCACCACTTCAAGCGATTGCAGCCGGTGTAAAAATTCCACTATTATTTTTGCTCTCACTTATTATTTGTTTTCCGGCACTTTTCGTTTTTAACATCATTCTAGGTAGCAAATTAGGTATTCTGCAATCACTTGTACTGATTTTTGCAGCATATGGCATCATGGCTTGTGTTCTTGTGTCATTTGCACCGATTGCTCTCTTTTTCATATTCATAGGTTCCAGCTACTCATTTTTGCGATTGCTCTTTGTTGGAATCTTTGCTATAGCAGGTTTTACAGGCATGCTATACTTGGGAAAAGCTCTACAATTCGGCTGCGAATACAATGGCGTTTATCCGAAACAAGGGATTAAAATTTTCCGAATTTGGGTTGTGATTTTCGCATTCGTTGGCACACAACTCGCGTGGAATTTACGCCCGTTCTTGGGTAACAAATCCATGGAATTTCAACTTCTGCGCAAGCAAGAAAGCAACTTTTACGCGCATTTCATTCACACGCTAGGTGACTTCATTGCCGGTGAAGAACAACCGCCCGCAAAATCTCAACCAGACACCGAAGAACAACCAGCCAATACGCAAGTTGACAGCTTAAAATTTCAAAACATAATCGACACAACAATAACAAGGTGAAACATGCCTTTCGAAGAAATCATGACAATCGAAGAAGTAGCCGAATATCTAAAACTCAAACCACAAACCATCTATAAATGGGCGCAAGATGGTTACATTCCAGCAGCAAAGCTCGGTAAAGAATGGCGATTTAAAAAATCCTTGATCGACAGTTGGCTGGACGAAAAATTCGCAGAAAACTCCAACAGTATTTAATAAAACGACCCCTACGCAAAAGTGGGGGTTTTTTATTTTTAAAAAAGCCCCGATAGTATATCGAGGCTTTTACAAAAGAAAGGAAACATGTATTTTAACGGAAAATACTATACGAAACCGTCAAGCCCACCATAACGATTGACACCATACTCATAAGTTTGATTAGGATGTTCAAACTAGGACCTGAAGTATCTTTGAAAGGATCGCCAACTGTGTCGCCGATAACAGTGGCTTTATGAGCAGCAGAGCCTTTGCCACCCAAATTCCCTTCTTCCACATATTTTTTAGCGTTATCCCAAGCTCCACCAGAATTTCCAAGGAAAATAGCCAATACAAAACCTGTAGCTGTTCCGCCAGCAAGTAAACCCATAACTCCAGGTACTCCCAAAAGCAAACCGGTAACTACTGGTATGATAATTGCGAGAAGCGATGGCAAAAGCATCTCATTTTGCGCACCTTTTGTTGATATTGCAACACAACGAGCATAATCTGGCGTTGCTTTACCGGTTAAGATACCCGGGATTTCGCGGAACTGACGGCGCACTTCATCGACCATTTTTCCTGCAGCTCTGCCAACAGCTTTCATTGTAAGACCACAAAACAGGAAAGCTGTCATTGAACCTAAAAATAATCCAATGAGCACCAATGGGTTCAACAAATGAATACCGTAATAGTTCATGAAATCAACAAGATGGGCTGTTTGAATATCCTTTACCACACCATCACTAAAAATCAAAGTTGTTTCGCCAATACGCACAAGCGCGATTTTGATTTCGTCAATGTAAGACGCCAATAACGCCATCGCAGTAAGGGCTGCAGAACCTATAGCAAAGCCTTTCCCGATGGCTGCAGTTGTATTTCCAACAGCATCAAGCGTGTCCGTAATTTCCCGCACCTCATGTTTCTGGTGAGACATCTCTGCAATCCCGCCTGCATTATCAGCTACAGGACCGTATGCATCGACCGACAGGGAAATCCCAAGGGTTGCAAGCATTCCGACTGCTGCAATA
>CAYUDB010000293.1:0-2234 GCA_964443405.1 uncultured bacterium
CGATGAAAAAACATCTGAACAAAATAATAGACATATTTTTCGCGCTTTTTTACGCGACTATACTATATTATGTTTCGTCACAAAGGATTACCGCGAAAGTACTTTCTTTCGACAACTCGGATAAGGTTTTGCATTTTTTTGCATATATGCTGTTTGGTTTTTTGGTTGCAAGAGCGGTGAGCGATTTTAAAATTCGTCGTATATTTGTGTGGTTGATTGCATTATGCATTTGCGCCGCGTATGGTTTTTCGGACGAGCTGCACCAATATTTTGTGCCTGGTCGCACATGCTCTGTGTGGGACTGGCTAGCGGATTTTCTGGGTGCTGCTTGCGGAACATACCTATTGATTCTTGTGCAGGGCAAGAAAAAGCGACTATCACTTAGCAGCTCAGAGAAATCTGATGCTTAGTGTTGGGTTATTTTTCGAAAAACTCGGCAAGTGGGCGCTTGAGCCTTGAAAATGTGCCATCATCGAAGAAAAGCAAAAAGCCATTTTCTGCGCGATAGTCGATGCGTGTGAGCAGTTTGCCACCTTGCGGAAGGGCGAGCTTGTGCGGTGTAGCACATGCTTTGCCGTCAAATGGCACGAAAAAAGCCTCGCTAGACAGCAGCTTCTCACCGTCGTCGGTTTGCAATAACGTGATGATACCACGTGGTTTATCTACCCAACGCGGATATTCGCCAACAAAAGAACCAATCTCATGCGCAGTGCGCAAATCAAAGATTTTGCACTTTCCGCCCAGTTTTTTTGCAAGCACAAAATTGCCGCACGGTGAAATTTTTGGTGAGAAAAGTCCGCTGTCGCTCAATGACGTGAGTTTTTGTGTGGTGCGATTGTAAATCTGGAGAAAATTTTCGTCATTGCACCAAACAATAAATTCAACTGCGGCTTCTGTAGAAAAGCTACATGGTAAATCAATGCGACGCAAGAATTTACCCATGCGAGAAAATACAGGTGCACAGTTTCGTTCGCAAAAAGCCAGTTCCTCATTTGAAAGCCAAAACGGTTTGCCCACATCGCCAGTATATATTTCGACGAAAGTATGCCCAGCAATTTCCCCTAGGAAAACTGCGTAACTGCCGTCGTCGCGTAAAACTGAAAAGGCTAGGGCGTCACCATCGGGCGATATGGCGGGGCGATAACCCGCGTTATTGCAGGAGGAAATTGTAGATGCGATTCCGTTGCTGTCGATGCGTGAAAGCCCTGTGTAATTTGCAGTTGTGACGAGAGCAGAACCATCTTTTACCCAATTGCCGTCGAGGTAATTCTGTGCGAAGGCACATGCAATGGCTGCACACCAAAGCGCGACTGTAGTTTTCACCGTATTTCCCCCTTGCGTTTCTTGTAAAATAATATATTCTGAAAAAGCATTTTTTCAAGGAGTTCGGCTTCGCAAACGGTGAAAGTTTAAAGATTGTTTACTTGGGCACAGATGATTTTTCAGCGGCGGTATTGCGCGAATTTGCCGACCAAACTTGTAATGCGCGATCGCGAAACTGCGCAAATGAAATTGTCGCGGTAGGCACGATTCCCGATATCCAAAGAGGACGCGGGCGCGCAACAATGCCCACGCCAGTGAAACGCGCAGCAGTAGAGCTTGGTTTGCCCACATTTGAGATCTACGAGCACGGTTTTGACGGTGCGGGCGATTTTTTTGTGGCGAAGGGCGCCAAATTGATAATTCTCGTTTCGTTCAAAATTGTGCCAACTTCGTTCATCGCGCGTTTTCCGTTTGGTATCATGAACTTACATCCATCGTTGTTGCCAAAATTTCGCGGTGCGGCGCCAGTGCCTTGGGCGATAATGCGCGGTTTGACGGAAAGCGGTCTCTCGACCTTTTTGCTTGAGGAAAAGGTGGACACAGGTGGCATACTAATGCAAGAGCCTTTTGCCATCGATGAGTACGATACTGCAGGTGAAATTTACGCGCGAATCGCCAGTATGTCGGCGAGATTGCTGGCGCGTAGCATTGAGGGTTATGTGTTTGGCGACATCAAGCCGATGCAACAAAACGAGTTAGATGCCACTTCAGCACCGCGTATCTTGCGTCGTCATCGTCTGCTCGACTTCTCACAGGATGCACACAAAATTCATGACAAGATTCGAGCGCTATCTCCTTTACCTGGAGCACTTTGCGCGTTTGCAGGCAAGAGCATCAAGCTTTTCGATACTATTTACGAACAGAGCGCGACTACTGCCGGGACACCTGGTGATATACTCGGTTTCGACCGC
>CAYUDB010000294.1:0-2221 GCA_964443405.1 uncultured bacterium
CACAGCTTTTACCACGAGTGTTAGCGCAATTAGCAGTATGAGCGAAAGATGCAATGGGCTTTCTGCAAGTGTAAGCGGTATGGCGCTTAATATAAGTGCCTGAAATATCATTGTATCTACAAGCGCAGCAAGCCTGCTCGTAGATACGAGACGAAAGTTTGTGAGCACCAGAAGTAGGATGAATATGTCGGTCCAAAAGGTGTTTACGATATTTGGAGTAGATATTTCCATTTTGTTTTGAATGTGGTTTATACCGATACCCAGAAAAAAGCAGCCAAAGCCAACGCTAATGCCACAATAAGCATCTGCGGCACACGCAAAAGTTTTAGTCGCGCCATAATAGACTCAACAATGCCTACTGCAATGGCTACTGCGAAAACTCCTGCAAAAACCATAAGCAAATCGAAAAATGGCGCGTTTGTACGAAAAGGTATTGCCAAACCAGCGAGCAATGTGGAGAAAATCCAAAGCTTTAGTGAGGCTGCATATTGTATGAAAGCAAAATCGACGCCCGAGTGATCTAAAACCATAACCTCGTGTATCATAGTGAGTTCCAAATGTGTGTTTGGGTCATCGACTGGGATGCGTGCGTTTTCGGTGAGGAGTACAATGAATAGTGCTCCGCTCGCTAGCAAAACTGATGCACCAAGTGCATCGGTTTCGGGTGCCCACAGTTTTGCATATATGTTCGAAAAACTTAGTTCACCAGTTATAGCCACCAATACTGCCATGCACGCAAGTAAGATCACTTCTGCCAAAATCGAAAATTGCATCTCGCGAGAAGCACCCATGCCCTCGAAAGCCGAACCCGTGTCGAGGGCAGCGAGAGCGGTGAAAAATCGCATTAACCCAAGAACATAAGCCACAAAAATAAAATCCCCAGCAAAAGAGAGAGTCGATGCATTTCCGCCTGCAGGGACAAATGCCACACAAATTGTAACCACCGATAAGCCTAAAACAGGGCTTATGCGAAAGATTTTGCCCGTTGTTGAGCTGTAAACTGCACCTTTTTTCAGAAGCTTGATTATATCGAAATATGGTTGCAAAAAGCGTTGACCGTGCCTGCCGCCAAAAAACGCTTTAACTCGGTTGATTACGCCCAAAAGCAATGGCGAAAAAATCAAGGCGAGAAGCCAGAATAATATGGATGCATCGAAACTCACCATTGCCTCAACTTGAAAAGTAGTAAAACAAGCAGTGCTACTGCTATGTAGAATATGTAAAGCTGGTTTCTTCCGTGTTGTAAGTTGTGCATTTTTGCGGCAATTTTTGCAATAAAATTGAAAACAGGGGCGAATAGCTTTTCCATAAAAACATCATCGGTATTTGATGAGAAATTTGCATCCTCGGGAAAATCTGTTTGCTCGATTTGCACCACACGTTTTGATAATAAAAGTCTGCGGAACATGTGAACTATGGGCATCGAGAAAGACGATGCAGTATATTGCATTTTTGCCGAAACTTGAGTGTAACCGCAATCCCAAGTAGGCGCCTCGGTTACTGTGCGACGCGATAGTATTTTTGCACGAAAAACCCAAAATAAAAATGCTACGAACACTATCGCAAAACCCACTATACCAAATGGCAGCACAGTCTTCCAAACAGAATTTAATGTGTCAATAGCGTCAATAGAGACAATTTGGACAATTGCCGAATGCGCTGCAAAAACACCCAATGGTGCTCCGATGCCCAAAATTATCGATAAAACTGCCAGTATCAACATAGCTTGCCACATAGGTTTTGCAACTTCATGTGCAGTGCTGGCGTTTTGTGAACGTGGTTCACCTAAAAATATTATGCCGTATAGTTTTACGAAACATGCAGCAGCAAGTCCACCAATGAGCGCCAGTGAAAGTAAAACGAGCATACCGCCGGCAGCGGTAGTTTCGAATGTGGCATTTTGTTTCAGAGCCTCGAATGCGCCTAAATAGATGAACAGTTCACCGACGAAGCCGTTGAGTGGTGGAAGCCCACATATTGCAATGCACCCCACAAGAAGCGCAAATGATGTTTGTGGCATTTTCTTCTTCAAACCACCGAGTTCATCGATGTTGAGCGTGTTTGTGGCATGTTTTATCGCGCCAGCTCCCAAGAACATGATGCTCTTGATGATGGCATGGTTGAACGTGTGCAAAAGTGCACCGCACAAACCCAATGTTGCAAGAACATTACTGCCCGAAGAAATACCTAATAACCATAGTCCAAGCCCGAGACATATTAT
>CAYUDB010000295.1:0-2193 GCA_964443405.1 uncultured bacterium
AACTAGCAGAATTACTAACGCTTTAATCTATTGTGCCGGTATCTTCGGTAGCGGATGAATAATCGAGTGTGTCGTAAGTTTCGACCGCTGTGGAGTCACCAATAAGCGAATCAAACGCCGCATCGATCATCGAAATAACAAAATTGTCGCGTATATTTTGGCTTTTTGCATCGAAAACCACTGCCACCAACCTACGTCCGTTTTTCATCGCAGTCGCCGTAACACAAAAACCCGATCCCGATGTATAACCCGTTTTGATGCCATCAAAATCTACGCGCGAAACCGGTTTAAAATGATTTTTCATGTCGTGAGGATAAGGACGTTTGCCGTCGATATCCCAAAGCGTGTCGTGAGAAATGTTCGACCAGAGCAATAGACGAGGCTCTTTCGCAAAGGCAATGCCCAATTTCGCCATCTCTATCGGCGTGCTGACATTGGGTTTTTGTGCAACAACAAGCTTCACACCTTTGTATTCTTGAATTGCCATGCCGTTACCCAAAGCCTTGCCCGATTGTGTTGGGTTTAGACCATGTGCGTTATAAAACTTCGTGCGCCGCAACCCAAGTCGATGTGCAAAATCGTTCATAGTTTCAACACCGCGAATGACATCACCCTTACCTATATATTCACAAATCTGATATGCCGCATCGTTACATGAACTAACAGTTGAAGCTGCAAGAAGATTCGCAAGTGTATATCGCTCACCGCGTTCGAGATAAGCTTGCGAGCCACCCATATGCGGTGCCGCATCGCCAACTGTAATTGTATCGAACAACGACACAACACCCGACTCCGCAAGACAATACGTGGCATACACAAGCATCATTTTTGACATCGAAGCAATTTCGCCAACATCATCAGCGCGATAAGACCAGATTATCTGTCCACTGTCGGCGTCCACGAGAACTGAGGGACCAACGAGCGGCACACCTTTTGCGTCGAGCGGCAGTTTGATGTTGATTTTATTGCCCATGCGCTTGAGTTCGACAGGTGCTATACTCAAGGCATTTGGGACTTTATGCGGTTGCCAATTTTTTTCTGCCTCGCCGAGCTTGTTCGTGGCAACACGTTTTGGCGGCTCTACGGTTTTCCTTGCAGTCGGTGTTGTATCAACACTTGTTTTCTGTGCAATATGTTGTCGCACACCAGTATATATTAACATGCCACCAGAGACAACGCATACGATCGCAAGCCACAATAATCCGAACTCAAAAAATGCATTGCCGTCTAGGGCAACATTTGGCATTCGTTTCTGTTTTAAGATTATAGTATTTTTCATTGCAGTAATGCTTAAAGTAAATTGAAAAACCTTTTCTTAAACATGAAGATATGCGAATTGCATATTTTGGCAAGAGTTTTTTTTTACTACGTGAAGTTTTTTTTCGCGGGCAAATAGAAAAACAGAATTTTCTCGTAATTGAATTTCTCACAACGAGTTTTTCGTGTAATATGAACTTTAGACTGATTTAAGCGAAAACAGCACCAATTTTGCCAAATTCTCATGCACTATATATTGCGGCTGTTATTGTAGCGCACGCAGTATATTGAAAACATCGTCGATTGGTGGACGCGCATTGATATCGTAAACACGGGCAAATCGCACAATGCCATGCCTGTCGATGACGAAAATTGCACGTTCGGACATGCCATCTGTGCGCAAAACACCAAATCTTTCCGCCACTGCGCCATGTGGATAAAAATCAGAGAGCACCGAAAAAGCAAGTGGCGCACCATCTGGGGTCATGTTTTTAGTCCAAGCCCAAAGTGTTGGCAAGTTATCGACTGTAATTCCTAAAAGCACTGCACCAAATGCCTCAATGCTATCGTAAACCATATTGTAGCCGGGCCATTGATCCGAGCAAATAGGTGTCCAAGCTGCAGGAACAAAACTTATAACAACATTTTTCTTACCGAAAAACATTTGCAAATCAATATATTCACCGCTAAGTGATTTGAGTAAAAAATTTGGTGCCGTGCTATCTGCAAAAATCTTTTGCGCACTATCGATTGGCTTCAATATGCCAGGATTGTAAGTTTGAAAATGCTCGGCAGAAAAAACTATGCCAACCAAAACTACTATAACAGCGGTTGTTTTATAAGATAAGCTCATTTTCTCTTCTTAGTATGTCTGTCAATATTTGCGCGCAACGAATCGAGGAAAACTTTAGCATCGGCGAATTTTCCCTCGTGTCG
>CAYUDB010000296.1:0-2178 GCA_964443405.1 uncultured bacterium
CGCATTAACAACAGGCACTGGTTTTTATATTCACTCCAGCGGAGTGTTAGTCACAAATTATCATGTGATATCTGGAGCAAAAAAAATATCCATTCGGTCTAATAATGGTGATATAAATCAAGCTATTGTTTTACGAGTTGATAGAGCAAATGATTTGGCTTTGCTGAAATCTTCAAAATCCCCAGTTAAACCTATATTTGTGGCTTCATCAACAAGTGTTCAAAAAGGCGATGAGGTATTTACTATCGGTTACCCCCAAGTTCAGCTTCAAGGTTTAGATTCAAAAATTACAACAGGAATAATTAGTAGCTTGGGAGGTTTTAAGGGGGAGCCAAATAGTTATCAAATTTCCGTACCAATTCAACCCGGAAACTCTGGCGGGCCACTCATCAATAATTCAGGATTGGTAATCGGAGTCGTTGTATCGAAATTAAGTCCTGCTGCAACAATTAATGACGGAATAATTCCAGAGAACGTAAACTACGCCATAAAATCAAACTACCTACTTGAGCTAATGAATGCGGAGTCAATCCAGGCACCAAAACAAATTGATCATCCGAAGCAAAATCAAAAGTTGCCTGCAATTGTTCGGAAGATAGATGAGTCAATCGTTATGGTAATTTCTGACTTGTCGGACGAGGGGGGGAGCAAGGTTAATAATAACAAGCCAAAAGAAGATTACTTAGCAAAAACAATACCCGATGCCGCAGATGGTGCCTGGAGAGATTTTAAGTTCGACATTTACTCATGGACCATTGATACAAAATTTATTTCAAGACGGTCAAATGTTTTGATCTATCGGCAAAAAGGAAACCCATCTGACCGGTGGCAGGGTGTCAGGTACTTCGAAGTGAATTGTTCCACACTTCAGGCAATCGAGTTTCAAAAAGTTGATTTTGATTTAAATGGGCGCTCAGGCAAGGTCATTAACAGCACCACTGAAGTTCTTTCTGAGTTATTTAATAATCTTAGAGCTGACCTTCATCGGCATCTATGCTCTCATTTCTGATTAGCTATGGATATGGCGCTTAGCCAAGCCATAGGCAAAAAACGCTGACTACTTCACATAGATTGTGAAATGACTATAACCACTTCCCTACCTGACTGGCTGATTCTTATGGATCAGTGGTTGAAACAAAAAATGGGAAACACAGGCATTACCTTACCCTTTCTGGCTGGGGCCTTAGCGCTAAAGCGCGGAGAGGGTACGGTGTCTGCTTGTGATCTTCGGTCATTGCTCGGTCGAATAACCTCGAGTCCGTTTCCTGGTCATTTCGTTGGTGTTCGAAGGTGCGGAAATATTGACGCACCGGTTCTATCGTCTTTGCCGCTCGATGATATGTTCATTCGGCAGTGTGAGCTTTACGCACCTGATGGGCAGGTAGCCTTTGCGTTTAGCCCAGACGCCATGTCGTCTTTGGGTGGCCTAGATTGCAACTGCACAGCGGACTGTATTGAGAAGCTCATTCAATACAGCTCGCCCCATACTGAAACCGGCAATTTTTCACGCGTTTATGACAAGCAGACGAACGGTTTCATCTATTCAAAATTCAGCTCAAATGAAGTGGAGTTCATTAGGCGTGTCTTGAGCTATTGACGCGCCGGTCATGCCTATATTTTTGGCTCTCCTGATTAAATAAATTTTAAGTGATTTTTTAATTATTTGTTGAATTCTTGCCATGAGGACAAAGTCCCCACCTATAGCTTTTTTAATATGCAAAATGAAATGCAGCCAGATTTTTCATCACTCATTCGCCCTGATATAGAAATTATCGAAAAACTTCTTTCAAAAAAGCTCGAGATTTACCTCGATCTTTTCGAAAGAGCTGATCGAACTGGCGGTTGGATGCGCTTCCCCCCAAGCATCATCGAGTACATGCAGCAGTTGGGTGTTACTCATTGGGCAGAGCTTTTTAGCAAGGAAGGAATGCGACGGCACCAAGAGGTAAACAAGGACAGAATACAAGCTGCCAACGCTGCCTTTAACGAAGTGCTTGGTGACACTCCGTCACCTGAAGTTGCAAACGAATTCCTCAATGCGTTTTGTGAGGAGCTTACTGAAGCTGCGCTAGATGACACTGGTGAAAAGCAGATACTTGGTCTGGAGTTTATGAACTCCGACCCCGCTTCGATCAGTGTTCAATCTCTAGCATTGGAAGAGCGCGATAAGCAGCGTGA
>CAYUDB010000297.1:0-2168 GCA_964443405.1 uncultured bacterium
CTTGGGCTGTAATTCGTCCTTTTCTTACAATGATTGTGTTCACTATTATATTTGGCAAGCTAGCAAAAATGCCAACTGAGGGAACGGCTCCATATGCTATTATAGTATTTGCTGCAACACTACCATGGCAATTCTTTTCGTCAGCATTGACTGAAGCTAGTAATAGTATGGTTGGCAATGCCAATCTTATTTCCAAAATATATTTTCCGCGATTAATTGTGCCGGCTGGATCACTCATCACTAGTTTTGTGGATTGTCTGATTGCCAGCGCAATCATGGTTTTGCTCATGTTTTGGTATCAATGGTGGCCGGATTGGCGATTGATAACGTTGCCTGTGTTCATGTTTCTTGCATTTTGCGCTGCGTTGGGTCCTGGGTTGTTGTTGGCAGCTTTGAATGTTAAGTATCGAGATTTTCGCTATGTCGTACCATTTTTGGTACAATTTGGTCTTTATATTTCACCAGTTGGTTTCAGCAGCAGCGTGGTTCCTGAACAATGGCGATGGCTTTACGCGTGTAATCCCATGGTTGGGGTCATTGATGGTTTTCGCTGGGCACTTCTTAGGGGAGAAGTGCCCATCAATTGGCTGAGTACGGGGTTATCGATTTGTGTTTCAATAGGAATGTTGAATGTTGGCGTACAGTACTTCAGGAATGTTGAAAAAACATTTGCTGATATTGTTTGAGTTATGACCAGAAGGAGTTTAGGTGAGCGATTCGATCATAATTGCCGAGAATTTAGGTAAAAAATACCTGTTGCGGCATCAACAAAATCGTCAAAAATATAATTCATTGCGAGATGTGGTTTCGAATAAGTTCAAAGCCATTGCTCAGCAATGTTGTAATGTGTATAAGTCACATATCAATTCAGATAAATTAGAAAATCAAGAATACATTATAGAAGATTTTTGGGCTCTCCGCGATGTATCATTCGAAATTAAACGTGGCGAAACAGTTGGTATTATTGGACGAAATGGAGCAGGGAAAAGTACTCTTCTGAAAATTTTGAGTCGTATTACAGAGCCGACAACAGGGCGTTTCAGGTTACGTGGACGCATGGCAAGTCTGCTCGAAGTGGGTACTGGATTCCATCCAGAGTTAACTGGGCGGGAGAATGTTTTTCTCAATGGTGCAATCCTTGGTATGCGACGCGAGGAAATAAAGCGAAAATTTGATGAAATCGTTGCTTTTGCCGAAGTAGAAAAGTTTTTAGATACCCCAGTAAAGCGCTATTCTAGTGGCATGTATGTACGTTTGGCTTTTGCCGTTGCTGCACATCTTGAGCCAGAAATACTTGTTATCGATGAAGTGCTTGCTGTTGGAGATGTAGAATTCCAAAAGAAGTGTCTGGGAAAGATGGGAAGAGTCGCACAAGATGGTCGAACTGTTTTTTTTGTTAGTCACAATATGGCTGCTGTTGCAGAGTTGTGTAGTAGAGTAATACATCTTTATCAGGGTCAGATTATTGATGATGGAGATTCAAACAAAATTATTGCTTCCTATCTCGCGTCTGGGGTGCAAGACGGATATGTTGACCTTTCAAACTGGAATTTAGATCGCCAAGGTGAGCAAAATGTTCGTATTATATCTCTTGAAACTCTTGACAGAAACTTAAGGCAAAAGTCCATTTTTTGTAGTGGGGATAGTATACAGTTTCGTATTGGGATATTTGGAGAGATTGGTCTGCGTTGTACTGTCGGTGTTAGCTTGCGAGATTCCAAGGGTTCGGTTTTAATTCATCTCCCCAGTGTAGATCAGTTTCCTGATTTAATACTTCCTGATTCTAAATCATTTGTTGATGTAAAAATTGATAGCTTACCGTTAAATGAAGGAGCTTATTACGTAACTATTTGGTTAGGCGATGTTCGTAATATGTTGCAAGACAGGGTTGGAAATTGTCTTTCATTTACTGTAGACAATACCCTTTTGGGTCAATCAAAATGTTCATCAATATTTTGTGTTTCAGCTAAATGGTCTATAAAATCTACTTCAATTATTTAAGGGTTTTTGGGCACATGTCCATTGATATATAATTATTTATCGATGTTTATGTGTATGATGTAATAACTATATTATATATTTTGGTGTTGCGTTTATGCCAGATGATGATGTTCAAGATCATAGACATGGGTTTTTATTTGTCGTCGTGACAAATTTTTTAGTTTTGC
>CAYUDB010000298.1:0-2129 GCA_964443405.1 uncultured bacterium
CTGTTGGTGGCGGCAGTTCTTTCTCGTATGAGCACACTCTTGCTCAGCTTGCCATAGTCAACTGGACAGTGCCAACGGCGAATGCACCAGCTTTTGTAATTGCGCCTGGCACAATAACCGGTTTTTGGGATTCGCTACAATCCTATGTTACTCCGTTCGTTCCCGTGGATGCAGTGTGGAAATTCGGTAGCCAACCCGATCCCAACTATTTCGATGCAGGCATATACGAAAACTTACCGGGCTCTTTTGCGGCTAACATCTTGCGTCTCGATGTTGATCCTGCGTTTGAAACTTTCCCGCCAAACGCACAACAAAAAGATCTTTGGTTTATGGTGCGCGCTGTTGTCGATGCGCCAGCTGGTTCCGACCGTTTGCTCATATCGCGAAACCCGCAACTTGGCTACAACGATATACTTGGCATTCAACGTGTTACCAACGGACGCGATTACTATGTTACCGCACATGGTCCTGCAATGTTGCCACAGAAATCTGTATTTGCAGTAAACAACATCGAAGTTGGCGACTCTGGCTACTATGTGCTCAGCCAAAATGGAAACTCAGTTGACATTCTTCTCGCCGCTAGCAATGCTGGTAACGATATGGCACGGCAACACAAATTCTTTGTTCAAGTGGGCACCGATGCTTTCTTCGATACGCTTATTGGCGACATTCGTTCTTTCACGTATGACACAGGCGAAAAACTTCTCACCATCGACATGCCTGATGTTTTGCCCGGTGAAAAACGTTTTGCCAAAGTTCGCCTTGATGTTCCTGCAACTGAAGCAACCGATGTCCTCGAGCTTTGCTATGCATTTACAACAGAATTTTCGGCATACACAGGTTTGGCACGCACCACCGAAGACTTCCGCATATTCACAGAAACCGACCCCGATACCATATTTTACGGTGCCAATCTTTTCATAAACGAAAATGACGATGTAGCATTATCCATTCCACACCCAAACATCGGCGATGCCATATCTATTTCGGCGACTGTGCATTTCGACGGAAACACTAAGTTCACAAACATTCCCGTACGCATAACCGATGAAGCTGGCAATGCAATTGAAGGTGCACCTGATGCAATAATTCCAGAAATGCGACCCATCGATGGTTTTCGTTCTGCAAGCGTAGCTTTTCCGTTTGTCGTAAAGAATTTTTACGAAAAGCTTTTCATCACCCTGGATCCGGACTCTCAATTCGGTGAAATTCGCGAAAGCGACAATGTAGTCCCTGTTGAGATTTTCACCGGCAAAGGTGACCCTGTTGTCAATATCGTGAACTACCCGAACCCCTTCAAAAACTATACAGAATTCGTATATACCGTTACACGTCCACTTTCCGAACTTAAAATTGAAGTTTACACATCGCGTGGCAGATTAATACGGTCGTTTGACTGCCCAACTGGTCTTGGTTACAACTCCTTAAGTTGGGACGGAACAGATGGTAACGGCGATGGTATTGCAAACGGCTCGTATATCTACACAGTCAAAGCCAAAGACACCGAAGGTAAAACATTTGACAAAAAATCAGTTGCAGTGCGCATGAAATAATCACTACAACTCGATTTCCTGCCACTTTTATCGTGCAGGCGCTTTCAAGTAAAATCCCCGAGACATATCGTCAAGGGGATTTCTATTAAAGGTATTAGCTAATTGGATACTGTATATGATGTTATAAACATCAATTCGCAATAGGAATAGATGCCAGCGAAATAGCGAGACCATTTAAGTGAAAACCACTGTTCAGAAATATACCTTTAATAATTTGCCAAAACTATCGTCGCAGAACTGTAATCGGAAAGCTTTAATGCATTATCAATGACATGTATAAACACTAATAAACAGACAGTGCCAATGTTAGTGAAAATCAAACATGCGATAGGTGTGGTCGATGATGCTGACAATACGACAGAAACGAACATCAGATAACATAACATAACGCACAACGGAAGCGAATTTGTTATGATAACCGCGGTTGTACTGTGGAAAATTTTTGAGCTCGATATACTGTCTTTGAAAATTTACAGATTATACTCGTATGAAATCGAATTTTTCTCATTACGTTTTCCGAAAGCTCTACAACACTCGAAACTACCTTTCAGTGAAGCGCTTATTTCTAGCAATCTT
>CAYUDB010000299.1:0-2069 GCA_964443405.1 uncultured bacterium
AGGTGCATTTTCGTTGTTCATTACACGGTAACGTCACCTATAATTAAATCTCCACTTGACCAGCTAGCGAAAGCGCGAAGCAGATACGGTGATGGCAACCCAGCTTTAGCACCATATCTCAACAAACTGGCTGCTGCATACCTCGATGTTCAAATGAACCAGTTCATCAACGCCGAAAATTTGCTTCGCGAATCGGTTGGCATACTTTCGCGTTTTGGCACAGGCAACCCAGATTTGACCGATTCGTATAATCTCTTGGCATATTCTGCCTTGCGCCAAAATCAATTGCCAAAAGCGCTCGAACATGCGAGCAAATCCTACGGCATTCTCGAGCAAAACTACCCACTCGATCACTGGCGCGTGGGCGAATGCTGCAATTATCTCTTTGCAATATACTTGCTTATGGGAAACCGCATCATGGCGCAAAATTACTATACGCGCGCCGTGGATATATACATAGCCGAGCACAAAAAACTCATGCCCGACGAAGAACCGTATCCCACACCCGATTTTGACCATTTGCGAATATGTTACGAAACATCGCGCTTAGGCGAGATTTTGGACGAAAATGCCAATAACAGCAAGATACAAGCCCTTAACGAGGAAAAACTCAAAGGTCACGACGAGGCAATACGTTACGCGCGCGGAGCCGAAACCGACCAACAAAACGCCCAATGCTTCATCGCCACCGCAGCCTACGGCACACCGTTCTGCTCCGAACTAGACACATTGCGCAACTTTCGAGATGAATTCCTCCGCCGTCATTGGCTCGGCGTAAGATTTATAAAAACATACTACCGTCATAGCCCACCTATCGCGAAACTTATTGCAAAGAACACCACACTACGGGCAATTGTGCGATTATTTCTATCACCACTGCTAAAACTGTGCAAGAAACTCTCGTGACACCCAAGCACGATCACACGACATATTACTGATTAATTTAGCCCGAAGCTCTCGGGCTTTTTTTCTGAGAGTTGGAGCGTTTGCATGCAGGCTTACACGAAAAATAGTTTTGCGCGAGAGACGATTTGAAAACCAATGGCTCGATATGACCATTATATAGTGCAAAATTTGCGCAGTATATGATGCAATCAAATGCCTGCCGCACGTTTTTGAGATATGTTGACTTTAATATAAAGCTTGGTGGAGTTTACATGCGCGCAGAGTCATGAGATTTGCAGAAGAATTGCACGGTGGTTGCGATGCAAACTGTGGCGCACTTTAAGCGGCTTCACTTTTTTGAGCGGAAACAACAGCTTACTCAACTGCACGGGCAATTTCGGACTATGCGCTCATCATAATAGTGGATAAAACGATAGCATCGATGAATGCCAAAACCAAACTATACATTCAAAAGGCTATAGACAATCTTGTCAAAGGCAAGATAGTTATAGCCCAGCGCATCAATACTAGTGGATTATATTGTTTCATGTGGCATAGGCAACAGCAAATAAACACTTACAAGGACATAACTAAATCAATTCCAACATGTTTAATTGAAAAGAGAAGCTGTGAGTGCAATCACAGATCTCTTTTTAAACAGAGACACAGAGTCGATATTTTGCTATAGAATGTCGATTAAGACAGCAAAACTGCCTTAATTGTCGTGCACAATGTTGATAATGTGAAGTGTCGATTAATAAACAATTTTAATTTAAATTTTCGTTAAGATAATTTTTTTGTTGTGCATATCTAGGATAATATAGAAATTATGCGTGCAGAATGACAGATTACTACGGTGGAATATGTTTAAACCCAAAATTACGCGTCAGCACTTTTATGAGTTTGCGGAAATAATTTTCGGATCTGCGCTTATAGCAGTGGCGTTAGCGATGTTCTTGGTGCCAGCGAAGATATCTTGCGGTGGTATTTCGGGCATTGCCACAGTGATGCACCATTTACTGAAAACTCCTACCGGTTTGGTAATCATAGCGTTAAATGTGCCACTTTTTTTTGTAGGCGTGAAATATTTGGGCAGCACTTTTGGTGTTCGCACAATAGTGGGCATCTTAATATCCTCGCTTGCCACCGATTTTTTTGCCGAGACGCTTGCACTTTCGCCAGTC
>CAYUDB010000300.1:0-2062 GCA_964443405.1 uncultured bacterium
AGAAGCATGTTTGGTATGGTGCCATTTGTGCGAATGAAATCGGCACCAGAGCAGCATACATCGGTTGTGTCGGATGTGATAATTCGTGCTGTGAAAATCCCTTCAACGTTTGGTAAGTCGGTGCTCGCGTGCCAATTGAAACAGTGCGTGCCCGGTGCAACGTGAGCGCCAAGGTCTCCTGCTGTATCGGAAAGGGTGGTAAGTGGCACATTCCATGTGACACCGCCATCGGAACTCATTGCTATAGCAATACTTGCACTATCATCCGAAAGCGTGTAACAAATTCGCACGGTGTTAACGTTGTCGCAATTTGTCTCTTCCCAAAGCCAAAGTGAGTCGATGGAAAAGGTGCCACAAGTATCAAGCATGAATGTTATTTCTTCTAGCCATGGCAGAAACGCGACGTTCTGATACCAGAGTTCGGCACGATATTGTATAAACTGTTTGTAGAGAAGCAAAGAAGGCAAAGCCGAATCGTCGGTGAGGCGGACCCATGGAGTCCATGAGGCATCGGGTGAGGGTGTGTCTCCTGTGTGCGCAAAAATGCGGCATTCGGTGCCAATAGGGTCGGGTAGCACGCCCGATATGTAATCGCGTTCATCATAAGCTGTCCACGACACAGTTCCCGAACAAATACTATCACCTACATCGAAGACATTGCTCAAATAAAAGCTCGAAGGACTTCTATCGCGAATATTACCCGGTTCACGAAAAACTCCATGGTGGCTTGCCGACGCTGTCAGTATTGTGCGAGTGGCAAAATCGGGTCCCCACATTACGTAAGAATTTGCGGAATTGTCGTTTACAAAAATATCCACTTCTCCATCATTATCAACATCAATAACAGTTCCACTAGATGCGTTTACTGTAAAAACACTTGCTGCATAACGTGTTGCATCTGAAAAGTGCCCTGTGCCATCATTAGGATAAATAAGTGGCGAAACTGCAGAATGTCCCCTAAAATAAATTATATCCATATATCCATCTCGAGTGAAGTCATATAAAGACGTGCCACCATAACAATCGCCAGGTGAAACACTTACAGTTGAGAAGGTAAAAGAGCCTGTGTTTGTGAATATGTTCGATGGAGGTGTCAAAGTTGCTGTAAAAACTACGTCGATCAGTCCATCATTGTTCAAATCGCCAACACTCGTGCCGTGTTGGGTGCCCATTGGAGAGGGAAACTCATGAATTGTAAACGCGCGAGTTCCCAAATTTTCCAAAAAGTAATAAGCTGCAGTTCCGCCTTGCATTGTGAAAGTAATATCCAAATCGCCATCATTGTCGAAATCGGCACACTCAATATTGTGATTAACGTAGCCAAAATCATGCTCATAATAGGCGGATGACAAATCCCAACCTCTTATTGCAGAATATTCTCCCCATCTTATGCGAAAAATATTTCCACCAATTATTAAATCTAAAAAACCATCCTTATCTAAATCTGCTACAAATATTGCTTCCGAATCTTCATCAGGGAATAAGGTTACATTGGCATCAGAAAATGTTCCGCTAGAATTCCAATAAATTTTTGACACGCCATCGTAAGCAGCATGGACAATTTCTGGTCTTCCGTCAGTATTGAGATCTACAAATTCACAATCACCACCTTGACCATCTGAAACTAAGTCTAATGATGACATCAGGGTTCTACCATTCATGAAAAGCACACGGAGTCTTTCGGTACTCATTGGTGCTGCAAAATCGGGTGTGCCGTTTCCGTCTAAGTCGAATCGCGCGTACCACTCCACGCAACCGGGATCGCTTTCCATGTAAGTGCGCCACGAGGCATAGAGTGAAGGATCAATATAACCATCAGCGAAATCGGTTTGGGTGGTTTCGTGCCAGATTACCGCACTAAAAACCGTTGTTACAGTGCCCATTGAATATAGTAAAATTAAGCACAACTTTCTCATAACAACCTCCTTTTTATGTATCTTCTTTTTTTAATGCATTTACTTTCTCATCCTGTTCAGGATTTCTGTTCCCTGCCACTGTTTATCACGGCCAACCTCGACTCTCGCTGTTTCGCTCAACACTTCGATGGCCCCCATAAGCGCAC
>CAYUDB010000301.1:0-2011 GCA_964443405.1 uncultured bacterium
GAGCATTTTAAACGTATATTGAATTTCTATTGGAATTTGCAAACTCAATAAGGAGGTTTTTAATGAGGCGCGGATTTTTGATTTTTGTTTTGGCGCTCACATCGATTGCATTTGCAAGCTCGATGTCCGTAATGAGCGCAATACAAAGCGAATATTCTAAAGGACTTATCACAATTGATGAGGCAATGTTATACAAAGCCTATGCTGTTGTCGATAAGCAAATGCTGCCCGAGCGCTTTCGCGATTTACCTTCCGACCCGAGCGGTAGTGGTGCACTTATCGAAATTTTTCAACAGCACCAAAATCTGCAACCCGAAACCCAACTCATGTTAGCCCATGTTCTCGCGCGTCCATCGGGTCTGCCGCTCGAATACGAAACTGCACACTTCAAATTTCACTATACACTAACAGGTGCTAATGCAGTTGCTAACGACGCTTATGTTACAAGCATGGCAACAAAATTCGAAAACTCTTATACTTTTATCATAACAACACGCGGCTATCTGACTCCGCCTTCTGATGGCAGTGCCGGCGGAAATAGTAAATATGATGTTTATATAACAACACTTTCTGGTGGAGTTTTAGGCTATACCTCACCTGAAGTGGACGGTTCATATTCATGGTCGGATGCAACTAGTTATATTGTTATGAAAAACAACTACTGGGATGCGTCGTTGGTGGATATGACAGCTGTTCATGAATATTTTCATGCTGTTCAACTTGCTTATAGCTACAACCAACCCGTATGGTGCATGGAAATTTCATCTGTATGGATCGAAGATGAAATGTATCCTTCCGATAACGGTGAACACGATTACGATTCCGAGTTTTTCCCGTATCCCTGGCTTTCACTCACAACAGCTACCGACCACCCAACCAGACCACTTCACCCATATGCGTCGTATATTTTTGCACAATTTTTCACAACAAAATTTGGTGATAGCACGTGGCGTCAAGTTTGGGAAGATTGTCGTAGCTACAATGTTCTGAGCGCTTTACAGAATGTGGCTTCGCGTTATGGTAGCTCACGCAGTACCGCTTTTGGTGAGTTTTGCATATGGAACTATTTCACAGGCACCAGAACTGTTCCGGGTATTTATCCGGAGGCTTCGCAATTGCCACTTATCAATATCGAGAGAACGCATTCTTCCTATCCTGCTTCAGGCACATCCACTCACGCACCTGAACCTTTGGGTTCCAACTACATTATTTTCAATGTTCCTGCCGGAGCTTCAGGTCCTCTCACTGTAACTTTCGATGGCGCAGATGGCACAAACTGGGTAGCCAATTTGGTAATTCCGACAGGCTCACCTTTCACAGCACGGAGAATATCTTTAAATTCATATGGTTACGGCAACTTAACCTTAGATGAAGCCGATTACTCTGGCAGAAGCCAGCTTATATTAGTTGTGAGTAATGTTTCCACTTCGGGCAGTGCTGCCAACTACACATACAACGCAGCTTTCGAATCCATCGAACCTTCACATGAGCCAGCACGCAATCTTGTTGCTGAAAGTGGACATGCGGGCAGCGTGCCACTAATTTGGGATGCGCCCATTGGTGGCGGCGCAGGCGGCTTATCGGAAATTTACTATGATGATGGCACACCTGCCGCAACCTATTTCCCATGGGACCTCACTGAATATGGCGCTGGTTACATAACATGGGAAGGCACAAAATTCACCGTTGCTGAAGACTGCACGCTCAAAGAGCTGAAAGTTTACTTTTTTGGCACACCAGGTTTGGTAGAATTTTCCGTCAACACTGACGATGCTGGCAACCCTGGTGCACATCTTACCGGATCACCGTTCAATAGTTCTGTAACTGCCGGCAGTTGGCAAACCATAACTTTGCCGGGTTCGGGCGTTTTTGTTCCTGCAGGTGATTTTTGGGTTGGCTATACTCGTACCAGCGATGATTTCTATTGTCGTATCGACGCCGATACAACTGACGGTGGCGCCCGCAGCAAGCTATTAACTACCGAAGACTATGTTATTCCCATGAACGACTT
>CAYUDB010000302.1:0-1992 GCA_964443405.1 uncultured bacterium
GCGTCAAAAATTTTGTTTGCCATAATCCCTCCTTTTTTACAAAAGTTTGCAAAAACTGTTTTTAATGCAAAGATAAAATTTTCTCATAATCGCTTAGCAAAAGCAGTTACGCATTTTTGTTATCTCGATCATCATATTCATATGTTATTAACTTATTGTTTTTAATAATGTTTAACTATTTTATTAATATTTAACATTAGATTTTAATCGGAATTCTTTTATAAGAACGCAATTACAATAAAAAACTTCCGCATTTTCGCGGAAGTTCTGCATTTTGGTTGTTTGTGAAACAATGCACGTATCATTTCTTTGCAATAGCACCGATAACAGTGCCAGCAAGTGTACATATGGCGATATCGATGATAACCATGAGTACCAGCATCAGGATGGTAAAGCCCATATCCATTGTTTGGTTGTTTAGCAAATCGGGTGTTTGAACATCGTAATAGCTCGCAAATCGGTATATCAAGCTGGTAACCCATTCTCCTGCAATCAATTGAGAGACAAAGCCAGAAGCCGCGTTTGCAGCACCCAAAACAATACCGGTTACTGCACCAAGTGCAGCTCCTTCGCCAACTCCAAATTTCGCATTCCCTTTTTTGAATTTTGCTGATGCCCAAAAAACTGCAACAATAAGCCATGCACAACAAAGACAGTTGAGCCAGTTTACTACTGGCACACCACAAATAACACCCACTATGATGCCAGGTAGAAGTGCAGAACTTAGATACTTACTCATAATCCCTCCTTATAAGTCAGTTTTTAAATGCTTTGTGAGATACTTCTAACACATGTCCTAGAATTTCAGTTTTCCTCTTCAAAGTTTTCATCTATTGCTTGGCTAAAACCTTCGACAACTAAAACGAATTCTCCACGCGGCGTTTCTTTTGCGAAAAATTCCATCAGCTCGTCAACACCACCACAAATGGTTTGTTCATGGATTTTGGTGATTTCTTTTACCGCTGCGCAGTTTCGGTTGCCCAAGACCAATTTAATGTCGGCTAAAGTTTTGTTAAGACGATGAGGTGACTCGTAAAAAACTAGACTGAACGGAAAGTTTGCAAATTCACGCAACATTCGCCGACGGTTTTTTGGAGAGGCAGGCAAAAAACCACCGAAAAAAAATCTATCGCAACGCAAGTGTGAAAGTATTACAGCACAAATAAGAGCACTGGCACCTGGTATCATCGATGCCTCGAATCCTGCATCGCGTGCAGCACGAAATAAAACCGCGCCAGGATCAGAGATGCCAGGTGTGCCCGAGTCGCTCAGATAACATACTGTTTTGCCTTCAGTCAAGAGTTCAAGTAGGTGGTTGATTTGGTTTTCTTCATTTTGGCTTCGTGCCGAAAAAAGCTTTTTTGCTATATTGAAATGAGCGAGAAGCTTTGCGGTAACTCTTGTATCTTCACAAAAAATTGTGTCACAACTGGTAAGAACGTCTTTGGCACGCGACGAAAAATCACCCAAATTTCCTATTGGCGATGCAACCAGATAAAATTGCGCTTTTGAGCTTTTAAAAATTGTGACAGCCATTTTAACAAGGTATTGCATGCGAAAATTTTCGCAAGCTTTTTATTTAAAATGAAAGCTTGTTCTCGCAATACTTTGCAATAAAATTGGGTTTGAAAAGACTTTTACAGTTTGATAGATTTTACGCTGTAAGCGTTTGCTGTTTTTGTCATTACACATACATCATCAAACAAGACACAGTTAAATACAATAGAAAACTACATTTTCTCAAAAACCCTTTTAAGTTTTTGAGCACAATAGGATAATGCGTCGGTTAACTTGTTAACTCTCAAAAGAATGCTAGGCAATTATAGATTCTGTAATAATCCATTATTGCCATCTTAAGAAAAAAGAAGGTTTATTGTGTTTGCATTTTTCTGTGATTGTGGCACTTCTCTTAAACATAATACAGCCTTTTGGGGTTACTATTCTATAGAAGCACGTAAGCGCGAAAATCGGATGAGATGCAGCAAGGTTTTA
>CAYUDB010000303.1:0-1981 GCA_964443405.1 uncultured bacterium
ATGCATTGGTTTTTCCGGAGAGATACTTTTGAACTATGTTTGGGTTGGCGGTGAGAACATCGGCAACAATTTGTTGTATGTCATCTTGGTTTGAAACCATTGACATTCTTTCGGTTTCGAGTGTTTGTGCCAAAGGTTTGCCTTCGAAAACAACTGTGAGCAGTATTTTTTTGAGCAAAGGTCTCGATAGTTCACCGTTTTCAAATTTGCACAGTAAATCGGCGAATTCATGTGCAGAAATTGGAAATTCGGTAATCTTTATATTTTTCTCGTTAAGGAAACGGACGATTTCAACAGAGAGCCAATTTGCTGCACCAGATTTGTCGGAAACTTTTGCGAGAACTGTGTCTGCGTAATCGGAGAAATCTTTTCGCGAGCACAAAAGCTCTGCTTGTGTGTGCGAAATACCGTGCTCGTGCTCAAAACGGGCGATTCTTGCGCGCGGCAGTTCAGATAGGTTTTGGCTTGAGTGGTTGATGACATTTTGTGGTATGTGCAAAGTCAAGATGTCTGGTTCGAGAAAGTAACGGTAATCGGAAGCGGTTTCTTTTGAGCGCATGGATATGGTAACATTCTCTTTTTCGTCCCAGAGCAGGGTTTCCACGTGGACTTTTTCGCCTGCCGAGACCAGTTTCTTGTGTCGCTCCACTTCGTAATCGAGAGCTTTTTGCAGAAAACGAAATGAGTTTAAGTTTTTGAGTTCGGTGCGCGCACCATATTCAACGCTGCCGAGAGGGCGGATTGAAACATTCGCATCCACTCGCAAATTGCCTTTTTCCATATCGCCAGAACATATGCCAAGGTAGGTTACAATTTGGCGAATTTCGGCAACGTATTGTGCCGCCTCGCGAGGAGAGCGCATATCGGGTTCGGAGACAATTTCAATTAGCGGAACCCCGCAGCGGTTGAAGTCGATTAGAGTGAAATTGGCATATCCCATTGGATGATAAGATTTTCCTGCATCCTCTTCAAGGTGTATGCGGTTGATGCGTATTGTTTTCGACATGCCATCGAGCGGTAGTTCGATAAAGCCTTTTTCAGCGATAGGGATTTTATCTTGTGTGATCTGGTAACCTTTTGGCAGATCGGGATAAAAGTAGTTTTTGCGTGCAAAAGTACTTGTGCCATTGACTGTGCAGTTGAGTGCATGAGCGAGCGATAAGGCAAATTCGACTGCAGTTGAGTTTGGAACAGGTAAACTTCCCGGTAATGCCAAACAAACCGGGCAGGTTGACGAATTTGGTGGTGCCTCGTAATCGACTATTGGGCATGCGCAGAACATTTTGGTTTTTGTTGCAAGCTGTATGTGAATTTCCAAGCCTATTACGGTCTCGTATGTCATCGCTTTCTCCACGTAATTTTGAATTGAAAATTTACAGTTTTGTCAAAACGGTGCAAGCGAAAATGCTTTTTTTGGTCGAATCTTTTTGTAATCTTTAAAGCTGCCATGGTAGAAAAAAGTGCTCACTGTTAAACTGTTAGTAACGTAAACTTACAGCAAACGAAATGCATAGTTTACAATATCATAACAGCATTTCATTATAAGGAGAAGCCGTTGCAATCCAATGTTAGCTCATTGAATTTCTTTATACTCAGAAAATTAATGGGATTACGGTTATCGTAACAGCACTTATGAATAGTGAATTCATATGCGCCAATAGTTTTGTCGAGCGTCTATGTTTGTCTTTGCGCTTTGAATAGTGGGAACAAATTGGTTTTGCGGTATTGCAAGATTTTACTGGGCAATTCTGTCTTTCTGAAGCCTGTTTGCTGCGAAATTTAACCTTTACCCAAACTCATGCCATTCAATTCAAATTGTGCTAATGTGAACTTGACCATCCATTTACCAATGCAAACCTTCTTAATTCAAATTGTGCTTAACTACTCGTCAATATCGAATCCTCAACTCAAGCCACTCTCGCTCAGTCATCTCAAAAAAATTCACTTTGATAATCATTATCACGGGTTTACAAATTCACTT
>CAYUDB010000304.1:0-1960 GCA_964443405.1 uncultured bacterium
AGTTGTGTGATGTGTGTCCTCGGTAAAATCGCGATAGTTGATGAGATGAAAGTTCACAAGCCCTGTTTCCCGCGCTTTTTTGATGAGACCGTGTTCGAAATAGTTTTCGAACAGCTCGGGAAACAGGCTCAATAAGTAGATGTCCATACGTTCCTCTGTTAAGTTTTTGCCGTGCACTTGCAAGGCTTCATCGAAAAAAACAAGGCTTTTTTACGTAGGCAACGTTTTTTTGTTCTTTACAAAAACAAACGTAGGCTTTCACCTGTATTCGGAAATGTAGCAATTTGATTTTGCTTTGCGCAAGAATGTTAAACTGCATAATCAGATAATTTTACGTTGTGCAAGGCAAATGTTATGTGTGCCAAACAGTTAACTACAAAGTGCGTGTGTACAACTTATAAGTGCGTGGACTTTGCAAATCATTATCGGTGTTTGTTCAATGTTTAAACTTGTTGCAAGGGCAAAGTGAATGCCAATGTTTTCAAAGTCTATGCAATTTAATTATTGCAAAAAGAGTTACCGGGAAATCATTTGTGAGTTCTCTCGGCAATTTGGGATTGTCATTGTAACATTTTTTCGAAAATACTGCAAATTCTACTTTTTAATCGAGCGCAGTTTGTGCTTTCGAGCGGTAACTTGGCAAATGTTAGCCAGGTATTATCCTACTGTGATTGGAAATCACGTTATAATAGCGGTTTGCTGAGTTTAAAGGGCATGTTTGTATAAGAAAATTACACAGAAAAGCGCCGCCCTCGCTTGAGGGAAGCGCCTATATTGTGCAAAATTTGTGCTCGTTATAGCACAGCAATGGTTTTTCGGTGAAGCTATGTTCTTTGCAGAGCGCGATTTTACTAACTTGCCCGTCGTTTGAGCGATTTAGAGGCGATTTTTGGCAATGGCGAGCCAGTTGAATTTGGCACCGGACTTACCCGCCTGAAGCTCTTTCGCCGAGAAAGATTTGGAATCGGCACGCAAAACCATTATGCCGTTGCAGTCGTCAATGGGGGTGATAATAACCGTAACCTTTGCTCCGGCTGGTATTTGTTTGGTAAATTCTTCGGGAAAATTGATAATGGCGACACCATTTTCAAGCTTCGCTTCACCGGCGGAAATTAGATCAGGCATGACGCGACGACGTGCATTTGAGGAATCGCGAGGTGGAATGCGAGGAGGTTCGATGGTTTTGCCTTGTGCCGACGGTTTGGACGGCATCATTTGAGGGGTTTGTGGTGCTACCTCCTCGACAACGGGCGTGTTTGGCGTAGGCTGTTGATTGTCGGCGGTTTGCGCTGTGCAAAGCGTAAAAGCGAAAAACAGCGCGAGCATTGCGGCAAAAGCATGCGTGTGAAAAGACTTGTTTAACATCTATAACTCCTTGTTATGGTCTGTTCTGTTGTATGGGCGTCCATGTTACACCGTTTTGCCAGTCCGATTCCAACCACGGCAAAACTGGTGCATCGTAACTGTATGCCACGTGTGGTCCTGTAGAACCCGCTTGAATACCAATTGTAGCACTAGAACCAAGTTCACGTTCGCTCCATGTGAGGTCATTTTCCCAGCCCCACGTTACTTCAATCATGTTCGACTGTTCGTAAAGTTTGATTTGAAATGTGCGATATTCCGATGAACCAAAAAATGGCACTGCAGTGAATTGCACAACAAAAATCTGATGGGGCGATGTGCCGTATGTTTGATAGACAACGCTTCCACCCGAACTCGGATTGAGATCGTCCCATAAGCCGAAAATCGCAGGGTAGGGCACTGATGATGAAGGAAGAGATGTGTTGCTAAGTATCGCTGAGCCTGCGGTAAAGGTGAGGTAACCGTTTGAAGAAATATAAACTTGTGTGTAATCTGTGCCGTAAAAGTTGAACGTGAAACCGAGAGATATGGCAGCTGAATAACTATCATCGGTGAGCGTAACTGCATTTGTAGGAATCGAATAGGTGGAATGACCACC
>CAYUDB010000305.1:0-1950 GCA_964443405.1 uncultured bacterium
TGCGAAACTTGAGAAAATATGATTCTTTCACTAAATCCATGCGTAGCAGTTCGAAAATCTGAGCATTTTAGCTTGTGAAAGGATTTTTGCCCGACAATAATATTGGTGAAACTACTTTTTGATTGGTAAAGAAGCGGACATGATGATTTTACGTAAATATATATTTAAAATAACGATATTAATTACTGCATTTGTTTTTTCGCCAGTATGTGCTTGGACAATAACGCATGGCGCAAGTGTTGCAACTGAGGCTAAAGCTGTAGCTGCACTATCAGAAACAACATTTGTAGCAGCATGTTATGGCAATGCAGGTTTGCTTTTTTTCACTTCGAACGGAGTTTTTCTGTACACAGCAGCTTTGGGTGCAAATTTTGCAGCAGTAACTTTTTTAGATGACACAATTTTTGCTGCAGGAGAAAAATTGGTAGCGCCTTATGGCACACAAATTGTTTTTGCAAAATACACCGTAGATGGAGAGTTTGTAAGCGAAAGTCTTTATGGGTTTGGAGATTACGATAAAGCAATATCCTTAACATTCTCAGATGGATATTGGTATTTGCTAGCGCAATGCGATTCGGGAGCGGTGGCAACTCCAAATGGTTTTTGCCGTATTTACAAAATAAATAATATTGGTATGCTATTGGATACGTTCGAATTAGATTGTATTCCTTCTGGCATGGTTGTTAAAAATGAAGACACAATTTACGTTGTAGGACATCAATTCACAGCTGAAACTGATGCAATTTTGGCAAAACTCTCATCTAATTATGGGCTTATCTCAATAAAACACTTCGGTGTAATAGGGATTCCAGATCGTTTTTCCTCAGTTTGTCTTGTGGGAGACACTGTTTTTGTTGTTGGCGAACGCGGTTTAACAGCCGATGCATTTGTTCTCGCACTCGACTGTGAACTTGAGGAGGTTTGGCGTTGGGAATTTCATGGTTGTTCTACAGATAAATTGTCACATGTGGCATCACGGGCGGATGGCAGCATAATTGCAACTGGCACAACAGGTTCGTATGGCACATATGGTCGAATGCTGTGGATGGTCTGTCTCGATAGTGACGGAAGCGAAAACTGGGCACGCATTTACGGTGAAAGCACGCAGCATGCTGGCAGTAGTGCCACCATATTGCCCGAAGGCATAATTGCTTGCGGAAAAATCTACAATACCACAACGCGTGTTTTCGATAGTTATTTTGTTGCAACAAATGTATTTGGGTATCATGTTTCAAGCTTGGATGTAAATACTGATTTTGACACAACACATTATATACCAAGCGCATATGATTATTGCGAGTATATAGATGTTTATAATTTGCAAGGACACAAAGTTTTTAATTGCGCTGCGCAGAAGTTTGATTTAAATGATTTTGCAAGAAATGCGCGTAATAGCTTTCCTGCAGGGATATATTTAGCGCGTTTTTGTTCTCCTAAGGGAGAAAATATAAAAAAGATTATTATTTGCAAGTGAGGTACCATGAAAAAAGTTTTTATTACGACAATACTTGTTACTTTATGTGTCGCATTTGCTAAGCCGAGTATAAACCTAGCCGAGCAACTATTGCCGGAAGAACGTGAATATTTGGGCATTGATAGCACCTTGATTTTTGATGTAGCAAAAATTAACGCGGATTATCTGCTTATTGAGATCTATACTATGTATTGTCCTCATTGTCAGAAGCAAGCACCTGTAAACGACACATTGTTTTCATTACTTATTGCTGATAAACAACTTGCAGCGCAATTGAAAATGTTTGGAATCGGATACAAAAATTCCAACATGGAAATAGAGCTTTTTCGTGAAAAGTATAACGTCCGTTTTCCACTTATTCCCGATCCAGAAACGGAGCTTACCGGTAACTTTGTAACACGTGGTACACCAACGTTTTTACTGTTACATAATACGCACGAGACACTTGTTGAAATTTATCGACACGAGGGAAAATT
>CAYUDB010000306.1:0-1933 GCA_964443405.1 uncultured bacterium
GGTCCAGGACGCCGCCCTCTCAAGGCGGAGACCACGGGTTCGAATCCCGTTAGCGCTGTTTTCCACTGCTCACAGAGAACCACATTGTTACGACCTGCACATTCTCTAATGATGCTATCACCTTGTACCTTAATGCGTTATAATCTGATTCCTCCAAAACCAATTTCTATAACATCCTATTCGCTAATTACTTTTATTTTAGATGTCCTGACGTTATACGTCAGCGGCAGGTAAATTTTGATTTCCAATAAATATTTCATACACGAGCATTAAACCACAACTAATAGTTGATTTTGCCACTAAAAAATTTAAATTGCGAAAACTAAGGAGGTTTTTATGCTGAAAGTTGTTGTGTTGATTTTTGTTGCAGTTGCGCTGTGTAGTGCTTTGATGCCAGATTACCCAATCGAACATTTTTGCAAAACGTCGCTTTCCGTGCAAAAAATCGCAATTACCGCTACAAATTGCGAACTCGATAAGGCAGGAGCAATTGTAACTCGATGGTATTTTTACACGCAAAATGATTTTTCAGGAACAGCTTACACGAAAACATCTTTCATCACAGATGGTGGCATAATAGGCAGCGAAGCACTTTGGGTGGAAGACCAGCCCATGCCACAAGTCGGCGATACTGCACTTGTCTTTTTCGAAACCATCGATGACGAATTACATGTGAATGGCATGGTTTTGGGATACCTAAAAATTTCTGGCAACTGCATATCCGGATTCGACTTATCTTCTTTCGAAACATACTTACAAAAAATTCTTGCGGGCAAGATTTCCGAAAAACCACAACCGTGTGCACAAAACTCCGCGCAAACGGAAAAACTAGAACCTTCGGCAACTATCACTGGATTTTCACCATCTGCAGGCATTTCCGGTGATGGAACGGTTGAATTTGTCATAACCGGAGATGGTTTTGGCTCAACTCCCGGCACCGTGCAATTCACCTATTATCAATGGTCTGGTTACACTCCAACTTATCTCGACGCCTCATTTACAACAATCAATTCTTGGCGAGACATGGAGATTCGCACAGATGTTCCACCACATGCTTCATCAGGACCTGTGAAAGTAACACTACCTGGTGGCTCATCCGCAGAAACACCCACATCTTTTTACGTAACTTTTGGTTACAACAGCAACCATTGGCATTTCGCAACCCCTACAACGGTCACGCTCACCCACAACGATGCCACTTATCCTGTTGCCGGTGCAGGAACTGCTATTCAAAACGCAGTCGCCACATGGAACGCAGCGCACGCACAGTTCAATTTCATATGGGGTGGCACAACTACCGACGGCGATGCCGCTTACGATGGTTCTGCTAACGGCAACTGTGCCATGCACTTCGGAACCTTTCCCACATCATCGCCACCACTTGGTCAATGTCGAACTCGAATGACTTCTGTGCCTTTAGGTTGGGAAATCTACGAAATGGATATACGATTCAACGTTCTAGAAAGCTGGTCGGCTGGTGACCCGATAACTGCTAATGACGTTCAATCATGTGCACTTCACGAACTCGGGCACGGTTTACAACTTCTCGACCTCTACGGCATATCCGATAACGGCAAAATCATGTACGGCGTTTTGACAACAGGTTACCCAATGCGCACACTTCACACTCAAGATATTGCAGGCATAAACTATATTTACGGTGCACTCGACGTAGCCGAAAGCAGCGAAAATTTTTCCGAAAATATTCGTATATTCCCAAACCCTGTAGGCAATTGCATGAGCCTTAATTTAAACTTGCCGCATGCAGGAAATTATACCGCGCAAATATTCTCAATCGATGGCAAACTGCACAGCGCAAAAGAACTCTCTGCAACCAAAGCTGGCGATTGCACTTTTGAACTAGACTTCTCAGCATTGGCAAAAGGCGCATATTTTGCAACAATAACAGGACATGGTTTTTCAAAAAAAGTGA
>CAYUDB010000307.1:0-1928 GCA_964443405.1 uncultured bacterium
AGTTTGTCCAGCCTCTGAACTCAAAACCTCCAGTTGGATAAAGGAGAATTCTGCTGTATGCGAAATAACGGGTTTTGATGTAGAAAAAATCACCAAAGACCAATTGTATGGCATAAGTACCAAGCTTTACAGCGAAAAAGAGGCAATTGAGCAATACCTATCTTTTCGCACAAACGAACTGTTTGATATTGAAGATAGAATCATGCTTTACGATCTGACAAATACATATTTTGAAGGACGAAAAAAGGGAAGCGCACTGGCCAAGTTTGGGAGAAGTAAAGAAAAACGAAGCGATGCCAAATTAGTAGTTTTAGCATTGGTGGTGAATCCGGAAGGATTTATAAAGTATTCGGCCATTCTTCAAGGAAACATTTCTGACTCGGCAACATTGGAGTCTATGATTGAGAACCTTCGGATAAAAACCTCATCTTCGGCAAAAAAAGCCCTTGTGGTAATAGATGCAGGTATTGCTTCCGATGACAATTTGGAAATGATAAAAGCCAAAGGGTATGATTATTTATGTGTTACGCGTTCGAGCATAAAAAACTACAAGGTAGAAGCAGATGCCGCTACCGTTACGATAACCGATAATAAGAAACAAAAAATAGCACTTTGTCCCGTAAAGTCAGATCGAAACACGGATTATTACCTCAAAGTGGAGAGCCACAGCAAAAAACTCAAAGAGCATTCGATGAACGACCAGTTCAGGCAACGTTTTGAAGCTGGTTTGCAAACAATAGCTGAGAGCCTGACTAAAAAAGGCGGCACAAAACAGGCAGATAAGGTTTACGAACGTATTGGTCGGCTCAAGGGGAAATATCCGTCAATACAGCGGTATTTTGATATCGAAGTAGTGGTGGCGGAGCAGCCTGAAAGCAAAAGAAAACGCAAAGATAAAAATAATAAGCCTGAGCAAAAGCAAATTATTACCGCCATCAATTGGTCAATTAAAAAAGATGTTGACATAAATGCACGCAGTGGAGTCTATTTTCTGCGAACCTCACTCGAAGGTCAATCCCAAGAGGTGGTATGGCAATTTTACAATACAATTCGCGAAATCGAAGCCACATTCAGGGTGCTAAAAACAGACCTTGACTTACGTCCCATATATCACAAAAAGGATGAAAGTACAATGGCTCATTTGCACTTGGGTTTATTAGCCTATTGGGTGGTAAATACAATCAGACACCAACTCAAAAAAGAGGGAATACACAGTGGCTGGAGTGAAATAGTAAGGGTAATGAATACCCAAAAAGCTGTAACTACAATAGCTCAGAACGACAAAGATGAAGTTATACAAATACGTCGCTGTACAGAGCCAAATCAAAAAGTACAAAAACTATATGACGCACTAAAATACAAATATGCACCATTCGTAAAGAAAAAATATGTAGTGCTCAAATCTGAACTCCGAGAGTAGTAAACCGGTGTATAGCAATAAATTTATGCGTATTTACTGCAAAGTGGGTTAATGTGCTAAAATGATTCGAATCGCACTTGTCGATTGCATTTCTTTGGCACAAATATTGCAATACTTAACTTAATAAAAAAACAACTTGCACATGAAAAAAATATTATTTTATCTCATTTTTGCGTCAATAATCACTTCTTGTTCAACGCATCAAGGTTCAATCAGCTCCACATACGTACCAGTAAACGCACAATACGTTGGTATGGCCATGGGCGTATCAAAAGCAACAAGAGTGTTGGGTGTAAACTTCAAGAAACAGGATGGCCTGGTACTGGAAGCAAAACGACAGTTAATGTCGAATACGCCACTCAAACAAAATCAACAATATGCCAATTTTACACTTGACGATAAAAAAACATACTGGATTCTGTTTACTACACAAAAAATAACGCTAAGTGCTGATGTAGTGGAGCTAAACAAAAACGCAGTGGCTGATGTGTTTGCACCAGACTATAAT
>CAYUDB010000308.1:0-1919 GCA_964443405.1 uncultured bacterium
CGAGGGTAACGATAATTTCAACAATCAGCTCATGACTTTCATCAATATGGAAGATCCGGGGCTTGTGATTTTGCCCACGCATCGTGTTGTCCACTCGGTAGAAAACTTCAATGTGGAAAGTCTTGTCGAAAAACTTTCGGTGAACTTTGAAATAGAGGATTTCGTTTACACTTGTGGTTGCGTGAAATTTGAAGTTTTCCAGAAGGCATATGCTCGTATGGAGAGCTTGGGCGAACTTGGCAAACATGCGTTTTTAATGGTTCCACGTGAGGGCAAGAAATATTTTGTGCTCACTTTGCGCGATGAAGCCATTATGGACCAAGCGATTACAGCAGACGTATCTGCTGCGTGGAAGCGCCTTGACGTTTCGATTTTGCACAAACTCATTCTCGAAGATCATCTTGGCATTGATGCGAAAGCGCTTGAGCAGAACAGCAACCTCATTTACATTCGCGAGCGCGAGAAGGGTTTCGATCTGTTCAACATCGACGCGCGCACACAATGTGTTTTTTACATGAACCCCACGAAAATTGCTGAAGTGCAAAAGATAGCCGACGCCGGTGAGCGTATGCCCCAAAAGTCCACCGACTTTTATCCTAAGCTTTTGACGGGCATGGTATTCAACAAATTCATCTTCGCGGGCGACGACGAAATTATTGGCGCATCACATTGACGAAACTACTGCCCCCCTGCAAAGGGGGGCAGTTTGTGAAACGGCAATTTGGGCTAAACATGCAAAACCTAAACATTTTGTCTCATAACGTTTCAACCGATTACAGATTTACGCAATTACGCGGAAACTATTGTATTTTTCTTGCGCATATGTTTTTTGTCATTATTTTTCGTTACTCAAAACAAGGGATATCACACGGAGAAAAATGCTCTCGGTTTTGGATAAAATGAAAACAGATGCCCAAGAACCAGTTATAATTACTGGCGGCGCGACTTTTTTGGGCAGTGCTACAGTTTGGGCGCTTAATCGGCGCGCGCACGATGCTATTTACATTGTCGATGATTTGAGCTGTGCCGAAAAATGGCGCAACCTTGTCAACTTGAAATTCACCGATTTCATTACTACACAAGACTTTTTGGAAAAACTCGAGCTTGGTGTGTTCGATGATGCAAAAGGTGTAATTCATTTCGGCAACATGTTCGACCAAAATACCAGCGACGCCGCTACTTTCCTAAAACACAACTACGACTATTCAAAACGCATTGCGCAATGGGCATATGCCGAAAAAAAACGATTCGTATATGCTTCATGCGCTTCTACTTATGGCAAAGGCGAGCTGGGTTTTTCCGATAAAGACGAAAATTTGCCAAAACTGCATCCGCAGTGCATCGATGGCTATTCCAAACACCTGCTCGACCTTTGGGCATACAAAAATGGCGTGCTCAAAGTTGCCGCTGCGCTCAAATTTTTCCACGTTTTCGGACCAAACGAATATTATCAATGCGCGCGAATTTCGCGGGTAAAAAGCATTTTCGACGAAATTATTGCCACAGGCAAAGTTTGCCTCGCGCCAAACGACATACAGCCTCTCGAAGATTTCATCTACATCAAAGACGCAGTGGATATGGCTTTACACATTTTCGACAAAAAAACTGCGAACGGTGTTTTCAACATCGGTTCGGGCGAAACAACAAGCGTGCAAAATGTAGCAAAATGTGTCTTCAAAGCACTTGAACGCGAAGCTACTTTCGAGTTTGTTGAAGGTGTTGCCAGTATTGCAAAAACTCAACTTCATGCAATGCGGGCAGATATATCACATCTGCGCCAAAGTGCCTACCGCAAAGAACTCAAACCGCTCGACAGCGCCATCGCAGAATATATTCTGATGTATCTCACAGCTGAAGATGCCCATCTTGGCAATTATCTCGAAAAATGATCTTTGTCGGGAAGCGGTAATACAATTGGC
>CAYUDB010000309.1:0-1897 GCA_964443405.1 uncultured bacterium
CGTGCAAAAACCGACAAAGAATTGCTTTTTTGAGAAAAGCTTGCATAGTGAGGGAAAAATTTGGAGGGAAGTATGCAATTCGTAGAGATAGAGCAAAAATGGCGTGAACGTTGGAACAGCGAAAAGCTGTATGAAACACCCACAAATCCGCACAAGAAATTTTACATGCTCGAGATGTTTGCATATCCATCGGGTGACATTCACATTGGGCACTTTCGCAACTATGCAATAGGCGATGTGGTGTGGCGCTATTTGCACATGAAAGGCTACGATTTGCTGCATCCCATGGGTTGGGACGCTTTCGGTATGCCAGCAGAACAGGCTGCTATAAAACGCAAGATGTCGCCTGCTAAATGGACACTGAACAATATCGAGACGGGCAAAAAGACACTGCAAAAGCTTGGCATTTCGTACGATTGGAATCGCGAGGTGCGCACGTGCAACCCCGATTATTACAAGTGGACTCAATGGATGTTTCTGAAGCTTTACGAAGCGGGCTTGGCATATCGTGACACGGCATTTGTGAACTGGTGCCCTGAGTGCAAAACGGTTCTCGCAAACGAACAGGCTGCTGGTGGAAAATGTTGGCGATGCAATTCTTCGGTGGAGAAACGCAGATTGGAGCAGTGGTTTGTGCGCATAACCGATTATGCCCAACGCCTTCTCGATGATCTCGACAAACTCGAAAAAAGCTGGCCCTCAAATATTATCGCCATGCAGAAAAACTGGCTCGGTCGTTCTGAAGGTGGCGAGTTTGATTTTGCTGTTTCGGGCTGCGATGAGGTGATATCCATTTTCACCACTCGCCCAGATACTATTTTCGGTGTTACATTTATGACTGTGGCACCCGATTCGAAGATAATGCAAAAACTGCTGCCATACATTCCCAGCGAGCGCATCGACGATGTGAATGCCTATATCGAAAAATCCACAAAACTCACCGAAATCGAGCGTTCAGCAGAAGATAGACCCAAAGATGGTGTCTTCACTGGTCTTTTTGCAACAAACCCCTTCAATGGTGAAAAGGTGCAAATCTGGGTTGGCGACTATGTCCTTGCAGGTTATGGCACAGGTGCAGTCATGGCAGTGCCCGCTCACGACACGCGCGATTTTGATTTTGCAAAACGCTACAATATCCCGATTGTTGTGGTGATAAATCCGATTTCTGGTGCGCTTGATGTTTCTCAAATGACCACTGCTTACACAGAAGCCGGTGTTATGGTGAACTCTGGGCAATTTGATGGCATTGATTCGGTGCAGGGCAAAAAGCGTGTTACCGACTTTGCCGCGAATGCGGGATTTGGCAGACACAGAATTACGTTTAGATTGCGTGATTGGCTTATTTCGCGTCAACGTTATTGGGGTGCGCCAATACCTATGGTTCACTGTGAAAAGTGCGGCATAGTGCCGGTGCCCGAAAGCGAACTGCCGGTATTGTTGCCATCTGACGAGAAAGTGGATTTTTTACCGAAAGGTCGTTCGCCACTTGCAGATGTACCCGAGTTTTACAACACGAAATGTCCACGTTGTGGTGGCGATGCGCATCGCGACGCCGACACTATGGATACTTTTATGTGCTCATCGTGGTATTATCAGCGCTACATTGACGCAAAAAACGAAAAACTGCCTTTCTCACAAAAAAATGCAAGCGATTGGCTCCCGGTTGATCTCTATGTTGGTGGCGCTGAACATGCTACAGGGCACCTCTTGTATTTTCGCTTCATTCATAAAGTTCTGTTCGACAGTAAATATATCCCACAAATCTGTGGCGATGAACCCGCAAAATTCCTGTTCAACCACGGTATGGTGCTCGACGAACATGGTGATGTTATGTCGAAATCGAAGGGCAATGTAATATCGCCTGCAGAGATAATTGACGAATATGGTATCGACGTTT
>CAYUDB010000310.1:0-1886 GCA_964443405.1 uncultured bacterium
ACTATTACGTAGTTTTACTATGCCCACGGTTTTCGATTTCTACACCATGGGCTTACGCAAATGTAAAAAAGTTCTTGACTGTTCCCGAAAACTTTAGAAATTTCGACACCTGCGCCGACAGTAACAGCTTTTGGAGTTTACTCGAGAGTTTCGAGAACAATTTCGAGCATGTGGCGTTCGCACACTATGACGAGTATGCGGGGTTTCGCGTGGCACTTTTGGCAGCAGGTGCGAAAAAAGTTTTGCTTTCGGGCAGCGGCTCATCGATATTTGGTGTTTTCGAAAGTGAAACTTGTGCGCAAGAGGCAATGAAACTAAAACTGGATTGCGAAAAATTTCTTGTGCATCCGGTGAATAGCAATTAAATAAATCATTTTCGGGCTAAAATATCACTGGGGCGTGGCCAAGTTGGCAAGGCAACGGAATTTGGATCCGTCATTCGGAGGTTCGAATCCTTCCGCCCCAGTTAACAATTTTGCGGAGCATAACAGTGCACGATTTGCGCGTGATTTTGGGCAGGTCGAATGTCGCTCTCGGTGAATCGATTGCGCGAACACTGGGAGTGAAACCCACAGCCGTAAGTCTTTCCAATTTTGCAGACGGCGAAATATGGGTTCAGGTTATGGAAAACGTTCGTGGCAAAGATGTGTTCATTATCGAGTCCACAGTTCCGCCCGCCGAAAATATTCTTGAGTTACTTCTCTTGCTCGATGCGGCAAAACGTGCTTCGGCACGGCGTGTTACTGCTGTTATACCATATTTTGGTTACGCACGCCAGGAGCGAAAGGATAAGCCACGTGTGCCAGTTTCTGCCAAGCTTGTGTCAAACCTTATCGTAGCAGCTGGTGCCGATCGCGTTCTTACACTCGATTTGCATTCACCTGCAATACAAGGTTTTTTCGATGTGCCGACAGATCACCTCACATCCGATCTCGTGTTCATCGAATTTCTGAAGGAGCAATTGCCGGAGCAGCTAAAAAATGGTGAAATCGTAATTGTTTCGCCCGATGTCGGTGGCGTCAAACGTGTGGAACTTCCTGCAGATGAGCTTCATAGCTCGATTGCCATCATTTACAAAAGGCGCGACATGCCAAATAAATCGCGCGCATTGAACCTAATAGGCTCTGTCGAAGGAAAAATTGCCATAGTTCGTGACGACATAGTCGATACAGCGGGTACCATATGTACCGCAGCAGAATTGCTCAAAAACAATGGTGCCACAATGGTTTGTGTTCTTGCCACGCATGCATTGCTTTCGCCACCAGCTGTGGAACGCATTGGCAATTCACAAATCGATTTCATTGCGGTGACAGATTCTCTTGCAATCTCGCCTGTCGCGCGTGAGATATTGATGCCCGATAAGTTAAAAATTGTTTCTGTTGCTGGAGTTTTTGCTACAGCCATAAAGTGCATTCATCAAGAGCGTTCGCTCTCTGTGCTATTTCAACCAGGCGCACATCCGGCACTTGCCTGTGGAACTTAAATTTGCAACTGCTTGTGCAGAGAAAGGTTACCTGGTAGCAGACAGCACAAAACCTTGGGCATGCAACAATTTCGTAGCAGCATGTGGAAAAATTTGCTGCGTGATTTTTTTGTTTTTTTTTATTGGAACTTGTTTATATTCATAGTTTATTGAGAACTAGCTGAACGACAAAAAGTTGAGGAGGATATTATGAAAGGCATTCCAATCAATGCGGAAATGCGCACAACCACCGGTTCTGCCGAAGCGCGTAGGCTTCGTCGCAAAGGTTTTGTTCCCGCCGTTTTGTATGGTGTGGGGCAAAAAAACGTTCTTTTAGCCTTGCCTAAAGGCGATTTCTCGAAAATAGTTTCTTCGCGCACAGGCGAGCACTCCATGGTTGAGCTTCATTTTGACGACAACGGCG
>CAYUDB010000311.1:0-1863 GCA_964443405.1 uncultured bacterium
GATCGGAAAAAACGCTGTCAGCTCTGTCCATGTCCTTTTTGGAGTATGCCCAAACCCAACCAAGTGAATAATGTGCTTTTGGCGCGAGTGTATCGGTAGGGTATTTTTGCAAAATGCGCGCATAAGCCGCAATAGCGCTATCGGGCTTGGCGAGTTCTGTCAAAAATATTTCTGCTAGTGAAAGCTCGGCTTCGATTTCGGTTTTGGGATCTTGAGATGCGGCAATAACACGCCGCTTTTCGAGGATTTTGGCTATTTGTAAACCTCTATCGGTTGCTGCTTTGCGAATTTCGGGGTCGGAGCTTTCTTTCGAAGCGGCATCAAACATTTCCATAGCTCGTTCCAAAAGCCCCATATCGAAAAATAATTCGCCAAGGTTGAAATACGCCTGTGCTGCAAATTTTGAGCGCGGGTATTTTTTTGGAATCTCTTCCCATATTTTTTGGGCACCATCGGGGTTATTGCGCGCGAGTTCGAGTTCGCCCAAAACGAGCTCCACTTCGCCCCAAAATTCCATAAACGACTGGTCTTTGAGAAGTTCTGTGCAAATTTTTTCGGCTTTCGCCAGCTGTGCTGTGTGAACGTAGCATCGCGCCAAAAGTATTTGACGCGTATAAAAATCCATAAGGTCGAGGTCTTTGGTGTTTATCTCCTCGAGGTGTTCGAGTGCCGATTTGTAATTTTCGTAGTGCCATTCGATTTGACCGAGCCTCAGACGAGCTTTCGCCGCAGTTTTGCTTTTGCCAAACGCATCGACAAAATTGAGAAAAGCGTTTTTTGCGGCAATATATTCTTTCCGTCCATAAGCGAGTTCGCCAATCATGAAAAGTGCCTCTTCGGCTTTTTCGGGATTTTCTTCGGCATAAGCTGTAAGACTTTCTACAGCAGCCTCTTCCTGCCCACCATAGTAAAGACATACGTTGCGCCAATATCGCGCTTCTTCGGCAAAAGCCGAGTTGGTATAATTTGCCAAAAGCTCGTTGAAACGACTAAGTGCTTTTGTATAGTCGCCAAGCCGCAAGTAACTCATACCCATCATGAAAAGCGCATCGTCCACATATTCAGACTCCATATAAAACTGCAATACTTTGGTAGCTTTTTCCACAGCTTTTTCGTATTTTGGTTTCGCTGTGGAAGGGACTTGGTCGCCACCAGCTTTTTTGCGCAATTTTTCTGCCTGATTGTAATTTTTTTTTGCCAAAAAGAAGGTGTTGTAATAAACACACCCACTGGAAGTGAGCACGGTGAGAAGAAGAATCAGTGCTATTTTCAATTGTTTTGCCATCGAAAGCCATCTCTTGTTTGTGTTCGATAGAACATAAAAATACTGCCAGTTTTTGGCGTGCGAGAAAAATAATTTGCCTAACACGCTCAAACAAGATATTTTAAAAAACTTTGAAATCAAGGAGGCATTCCGATGTCCATAACCTTCAAAGGCGGCATACATCCGCCTGAAGAAAAGCACTTTTCCGAGAAAAGCGGAATAGAAATTCTTCCGCCACCTTCTATAGTATATGTTCACATGTCGCAGCATTTGGGTGCGCCTGCCAAACCGCTGGTCAAAAAGGGCGACGAAGTAAAAATGTACCAAAAAATTGGCGAAAGCGCGGGCTTCATTTCGGCATGTGTGCATTCGCCTGTTTCGGGCAAGGTGAAAGCTATCGAAGATGTGCCACATGCTTTGGGAACCTACATGCAAGCAATAGTCATCGAAAACGACGGTCTCGATACACCGTCCGATGAGCTTATTCCAAATGCAAACTGGGAAAAACTCGAAACTGTCCACATTGTAAATATCATAAAAGAAGCAGGCGTTGTGGGCATGGGCGGAGCCACATTCCCTACAAATGTAAAACTCTCCCC
>CAYUDB010000312.1:0-1857 GCA_964443405.1 uncultured bacterium
CATATCTATTTCGGTGTCGGACAAGATTTTAGCGAGAACATTTACGGTTTCGATGTCGAAAACACCATCTTTTGTCAGAAAAGAATGATTCGCCAAAAGTGCTTGGGCACATTTTGTGATAGTGGGAGGAAGTTCGGCGATTGCGGCGCGCTGTTCTTCTGGCAATTTCATGACGTCGCTGTCGATAGGACCGAATTTTGCAGCGACTGGATCGATTTTGTTGCGTATGCCATCGAGTCCGGCGAGCATCATACCGGAAATTGCGAGGTACGGATTGCACGTTGCGTCGGGAGGACGATATTCTACGCGCTTCAACTCGGGCGTGTCAACGTATTTTGGAATTCTGACTGCCGCCGAACGATTTGCGAGACCGAAAAACTTGCGCGTTGGCGCCTCAAAACCTGGCACGAGGCGCTTAAAACTGTTTGTGGACGGGTTCGTTAGAGCTGTGAGCGCGTCGGAATTGGATAAAAGCCCGCCAATATAATTTTTGCCCAGCTCCGATACGTGCTCGTATGAAGAATTTTCGTCCCAGAACAATGAAACATCGTTTTTTGCGAGCCACTGGTGAAAATGTAGCCCCGAACCTGGATAATTGTAGAGCGGTTTTGGCATAAATGTAACTGCCACATCGAATTCTGCCGCCAACTTTCGAGCAAAGTATTTGGTCAGCACAACTGCGTCTGCAGCTTGGACGGCTGGCGCGGGATTAATTTCGATTTCGTGTTGGCACGCGCCAACTTCGTGGTGGTGATATCGAACTTCGATGCCAATATTTTGCAAAATTTCCGACAAACGGCGACGAAATTCGTATCCTTTATCGAGCGGTTCGGCGCTATGATAGCCTCCTTTTCGCTCCAAATGACCTTGCGGCGACGAATTCTCGTCTAAGTGCATCAATTCTCCGAGTTCGAACGCGTGAATTGCGCTTGTGTCGTCGAAAAAGTAACGTGCGCTGTCGAAAACATAGAATTCTGGCTCCGGCAACCAAAAACTTTCGGCTCCAAGCTCATTTTTGACGAGAGCGGCAGCCTTTTTGAGGATAGTGCGGGGATCTCTTGCGACGTCCGCACCGTTATCTGCCTCCACGACAGAACAAATTACGCCGGCAAGATCGTCTTCGGGGTCGAGCGAATCGTGGAAAAGCGTTGTCGGGTCGGGTCTTAATGCCATATCCCCGCGTTCTACGCGCCCAAACCCTTGCACGGATGAGCCATCAAAGGGCACGCCGCGCGAAAGTTCGTTTTCGCGCACTGAAGCCACGGGCACGACGAGCGTATGGAAGCTTCCCATAAGCCCGGTGAAGTGCAGGTTTAGAAATTTGTAGCCGTCGTCGCGCAACTTTTCGAGCATGTTTTGCATCTCGTTCATAACTACTCCTCGATTTAAGGTTTTTGTTGTTTTTTTTCAAATTTTTGAGACCATAGATCGGAATTTGCGTCGCATTTTTGCGTCGCAAATTTTATACGGATTAAATTTGCTGGGTAAAAAAATGTATTTTGACATGAAAAAGTAGTTTTATTTCGAATATAAACTACTTTTGTAGCAGTTTTTCGTGGTATAATCGCATCCAATATGGAAAGTGAAGTTTTCATAATGGAATTTAAACTCGTCAGAATAATATAATTGGCTTACATGCCGTGTGTTTTTCAGATGATTATGATTTATATATATGAATCTAACGTCCTATAGCCTTTTTCACGCGTTCGGCGAGTTTATCGGCATTATCGACGAGCAATTGCAAACCGCGTACAATATCTGGAACGGGTGTGGATGCCCAAGTTTCGTAGCTGAGGTCGATATCAGCATATTTTTCATCGAGTTGTGCTTTCAATAACCCTGTGGACTGGTTGAAAG
>CAYUDB010000313.1:0-1809 GCA_964443405.1 uncultured bacterium
CCCGAGACATATTATGCCTATATTCTCAACGGTAGAATATGCTAGCAATTGCTTTAAGTTGTTTTGTGTCAAAGCCATGAGTATGCCGTATATGCCCGAAATCAAGCCTATGCCTATAAGTGTAGCTCCCCACCATGTCGGTGGCGTGCCCAAGAACAAAAGCACACGAATGATGCCGTAAATGCCGGTTTTCACCATCACGCCACTCATCACAGCAGAAATATGCGACGGCGCTGCTGGATGTGCTTTCGGCAACCATACGTGCATTGGTACAAAACCCGCTTTCGCGCCAAACCCGAAAAGAGCCAGCACAAAAAGCGCATTTGCCATGCCGTTGCTAACGGTAAAATTATCGAAATCGAAGTTTGCAGGCGACGCGGTAGATGATGTGCTCAAAAGTGAGAATAAAGCCATCAGGCATGCAGCACCCAAATGTGCCGCAACGAGATATATCCAACCCGCCTCACGCACTTCGGCTTTTTCGTGCTCGAACATCACCAAAAAAAACGATGTGAGCGACATGGCTTCCCACGAAAGCAAAAACAATATGCCATCACGAGCGACAACAATTAATAACATGCTCGCAAATAATAAGTTGTAGAAAAAACATAGCGCGCCAATATTTTTGTGCCCGGCATATTCTTTTAGATATTCCTCGCCGTAAATCGCCGAAACAGCACTTACGAAAGCGATTATTACAACAAAAAACGCAGAAAGACCATCTAGGGCGATGTGAAAACTGCCGAATGGAATTTGCCATGGCATTTTCAGCGCAAAAGTCTGACCGTTAACTAGCACAACAGATGACGAGCATATGGCAAAAAAGGCACCGAGAACGCTGGTTATTGTTCCCATGCGTAGTTTTGAGGCGGGCGACATGTTTATTGCCACGCAAAGAAAACCACCAAAAAAAAGTATTGCAGGCGCAATTATGAACAGATCCATAACCATTATGCAATATGCTCCTGTTTATCGGCATTGTGCATTAGTTGTGCATCGAGAAGTTCAGTTGCGTGCAGAATTTGTTCTGGTGCTGCTTTTTCTCTCACTGCATCGGCAAAAGGCGTGCCATGTAAGCCAAAAGTGAGCTTTGAAAGCAAGTTGAGATGAGTTTTTATGGTGGGGCTTACTATTGTAAAAAGTGTGTGAACTTTCATATTGTCCATAGCGCCGAATTCCACGTGATTTTTGAGAAAGCAAAGTGCGACAATTGGTTGGGCAACATGGATGGTAATTGGATTGCGAACGTGGGGTATGGCAATGCCGTTGCCTATGGATGTGGATCCGAGCGCTTCACGGGCGAGAATTACTTGATAAAGGAAATCTCGATTTACGTTTGCAGGCAGTGGCAGGATATTGACAATATTGGCAAGGGCAGTGGCTTTGTCGTCGCCTGCAACGTCGTAGTGTATGCCACCGTTGATAAGTGCGTCGAAGAGCGATGGAATTTCGTCGGCACTGGCTTCTACCATTTGCGCCGAGACGTTTTTATCGTGAGAGTTTGCCCATTCGAGCAATTCGATTTGGTCGAACCAGTACTGGGTGCCAATCTGGTGATACGGCAATTTCTCAGCAGTCATGCATCGAAATAGTTCTTTTTCGGTGATGTCTAAAAGTGCTGCTGCGTCTTGTATTTTGAGTTTCATTTTTGCAAACCGCTTGGTTTTTTCAAACACGGCTTGTTGGCATGTTAACTTTCGCGCGCATTTTTGTCAATCTAAAATTCACACATCTCCGATATTCGAAGTTCGCGAGTTTTGACGAGGCAAGTTTTGCGTTGTGTGGAGCAGGGAAGAAGGTATATTAAGA
>CAYUDB010000314.1:0-1790 GCA_964443405.1 uncultured bacterium
CGCTGCTAGATTTACCATAGTTTTTCATTGCAATTGCTGCAAATTTTGTCTTTGCAACACTTCCTTTTGACTCTTTACCTAAAGTATTTCCAGCTTCCGCATACGGCGGATTAATCAAGACCAAAATCTTTTTACCATCGGCAATTGCTTTGCGCAGATTTTCTGGTACTTTGTTGGTAAGTGTATAGTCTATTTTGCCATCATCTGTAATATCATCGTTCAGGTAATCGTATTGGAAACGGGTAGCAGCTACGCAGGTTTTGGTAGCTTTCATCACATCCACATCGGCACTGTCGAGCGTACTCATGTAAATGTTTCGCGGGTTGCTGTGCTTCACTTCCAGGTTGCCCACACCGCAACACATATCCCAGACAATGTATTCGCGTTGCCAGTTATCGCCCAGTGTTTCGGTGAGTTTATCGTAGGCTTTGTCCACTACGGCAAGGGGTGTATAGTATGCGCCTTTGAAACTCCGTTCGTCCAGCGGTATCAAGCTGTCGCGGCGTTCCAGTAAATAGTCGCGGTATTCGGTTTTTGGCGGTCGGTGGTAAATAGCCCAAAACTGACGGTATCCTTCCTTGTTGTTGAGTTCATACACGTTACCTCCAAGTTGGAAAACCGGTGCATTGTTTTTGTGCAGGAGTGCAGCCGGCAGGTCAGCATGTGTGGCAGCGATGCCATCGTGCATAATATCGGCAAAAAACAGGAGTGCATAATCCTCCGCGGAAACACCGATTATTTCGCTCCCTATCATTTTCACCCATTTATCAAATACCTGTTTTAAATTATCGGGAGTAATTTGTGTACGGATGATGTCGCCTTTCTGAATGGCGTTTTTGATGGTGGAAATAAATTCTTCTTCGTGGGTTGCTATTTTGAAACTCACAAAGTAAGTACCAATGTGTGCCGAAATTGCATCCAATGCTTCGGGTGTATAGCTGCTTGCACTCTTTCCCCATTTGATTGTTTTCTTTTCGAGGAACGGAATGACATCCGAGCTTTTCATAATTGCCGCCTTTTGTGTATCTATCACACAGAGAAACGGCGGAACATATTCGCCTTTGTTCAATGCCTGTTGCACATAGTGCATCAGTTGGGTAAACATGGCATAGGTGGATGTTTTGCTATTGTCTTTGGCTTCAAACCATATTTCCTTGGTTTGTATGTCTATCAGATTTTTGCTGTAACCCTTTAATCCCAATGCTTTTATATACGCATCTTTTACGTCTTCTTCACTTCGTGCCTGTTGTAATTTCTGGTAAAGGGTCATGGTCATTGTGTTAAGGTTGTATTCATTATTCTTTACTTGTCGGTTGTAAAATCCATTCCAAAGATAACCAAACAATTTTATAATTAACAAATTATTACTGGTAATAATTTTTTTGTTGATAACAACATGACATGACACGATGTGTCGTTTGTGCAGATATGGGGCAGTAGAGACGGGGCATGCCCCGTCTCTACGCTGTGACTGGTTTTTGTATCAGGTGCAGCGCACCGTTTCACTTGTGGAAATAAAAAATACAATCAATTCATGGTGCAGCGCACCGATTCGAACATTTGATTGCAGTCCGCCATATTTTACGCACAATGCGGTCAGAAACCGCAATGTGCTGATGTGCTGCACTACCCAAAAATTCCCCCTTGAGGGGTTAGGGGGCTGTCTTCTTCTTCATCCTTCTTGTTTGCAGGTTACGCAGCTGGGCGCGTTCAGTTTTCAGTTCATAATTGATTTTGGCTATCAGCTTGGAGTAATCCTTATCCGGATAGTTGAGTGCCGTCACATCAAT
>CAYUDB010000315.1:0-1782 GCA_964443405.1 uncultured bacterium
AGAGGTGTAAAATGGCAAAGAACTATTCACACGCAATTGCCATATTGGCAAGCATAATCACCATTTTTTCTGCCACAATCTGTTTTGCACGTCCTGTTCCGCAAAACTTGCCAGAATTCTCTAAAACAACTGCAGATATTGCAGAACTAGTTATGCCATCAGTAGTTACGATAACGAGCGAAATTATTGAGAACGTTTATGTTCGAAGAAACCTGCCATTCCAAGATGAGTTTTTCAATTCTTTTTTCGGTGGTAGATTTTCACCACCTGTTGAGCGGCATACATTTCGCAGCCAAAGCTTAGGCTCTGGAGTAATCATATCTGATGACGGACTGATTGTTACAAATGCTCATGTGGTCGATGGTGCAAGCGAAATCCACATAGAAACAAATGGTATAGTTCTTGATGCGCATATAATCGGAACAGATAAAAAAACAGATATAGCTATACTTAAAGCAAATACGCAAGAGAAACTTAGCCCAGCACAAATTGGCAGCTCAGAGAACTTGCGAATAGGAGAGTGGGTGCTTGCGATTGGAAGTCCCTTTAATCTCGAACATACCGTCACTGCAGGTATCGTTTCTGGAAAAAGCCGCTCACAAATGGGTATTACAGATTACGAGGATTTTATTCAAACCGATGCTGCGATAAATCCAGGTAACAGTGGTGGAGCGTTAGTTGATATGAACGGCAATCTTGTTGGAATAAACACTGCCATATTTTCACAAACCGGAAACAACATTGGTATCGGTTTTGCGATTCCAATCGATCTTGTCATGAAAGTTAAAGACGAGATCATGAAAAATGGCGAAGTGAAGCGTAGTTACTTGGGAGCAAATTTTCAAGAACTCAACAAAGAGCTTGCCGAGTTTTTCGGTTTTCCCGTAGCTAACGGGCTTATTGTTTCCTCGTTAGATGTGAATTCTCCAGCTGAGAAAGCGGGTCTATTACGCGGCGACATAGTTATCGGCATTGACGGGAAAAAAACCAATAGCTATGACAAACTTGTGCGCGAGATCTCATCAGCTCTTCCTGGAACTAAGCTTACGTTTACGGTTCTGCGCGGACGGAAACAGTTTGAGATTCCCGTCACTCTAGGTAACAGCACAGATTTAAATAATAGTAAAGTGTCAGTCGCAAATAAAAATGAGCCTTCGATACTTGGAATCAATGTTAAGCTACTTTCGCCTGATGAATGCGCTCAACTTGGTTTTACAGGTCAAGGCGGAGTGTATGTGGACAAAGTTGAAGAAAACTCCATTGCAGATCGCGCCAATATTGAAGTTGGTGACATTCTGCTCGAGATTAACAATGCTTCAATTTTTTCACTGCAAGACCTCGATAAAATGCAGAAAGAGTTCTTTCGTGGTAAAGTGAATCTTTTTGTTGTGTGGCGACACGGTTACATTATTTATTTAACCTGCCGCACTTAATGTTACAGTAAAAAATATATACTGCATGCAAATATGCTTATTTGTTCTTTTTGATGAAAATATTTTTGAACTGCTCCGTATTTTTCACTGCCTCAAATTCCGGTTGAGTTTTTGCTAAAACCTCCAGCTCAGGCGCAAGATCCACAGCAGTTTGCAAGGCTGCAAAAGATTCTACATTCCGGTTTGTTGCAAACAACGACACTGCACGATGATAGTGGGCTATGGCAAGGTTTTTGTAGATCGCAATAGCAGAATCGAAAGTTGCAATAGCAGCGACGAAGTATTTTTTCTTATGTTGTTCTATGCAAAGTTGAAACAGTGTGTGAGGTTCCTTGTCGAACGGTGCAGA
>CAYUDB010000316.1:0-1756 GCA_964443405.1 uncultured bacterium
AACGGCTTGCTCGTGTTAAAGGCGTTTTGGGCAGCATACTTGTTGCCAAGGACGGCTTGGTTGTGGCGAGCAATCTGAGCGCGCAAGTGCAAGACGACATTGTTGCCGCCATGGTATCCACTGTCGGCGGAACTGCCGTTAAAGCCTCAGAGATGATGGGGCAAGGCTTACTCAAAAACATTGTCCTCGAGTCGGAAAACGGCAAAATTTTCCTCACCGATGCAGAAATCGGCTATTTGGGTGTGCTCACCACTCCCGACGCCAATATCGGACTTGTGCGCATCGAACTTATGGAAACCAAAAAGATTTTGGGCAATCTTACATCAGGAGCCGCATAAACGATGTCCACTGTTAACTTTGCGAGTAGAGAGATCTCGTGCAAAATCGTTTATTACGGTCCGGGGCTTTCGGGAAAAACGACCAATCTCATCGTCGTGCACAAAAAAATTCCCGGCAAGCATCGTTCGGATATGGTTTCGCTTGCAACTGACGGCGATAGAACCTTGTTTTTCGATTTCCTACCGCTCGTTACACATGCGGTGAAAGGTTTTACAACTAAATTTCAGCTTTATACCGTGCCCGGACAGGTATTTTATAATGCCACGCGCAAACTAGTGCTCAAGGGCGTGGACGGCATTGTTTTCGTTGGTGATTCCTCGTGGAGCCGCATGAACGACAACCATGAAAGTTTCATCAATATGAAAGAAAACCTTGCCGATTACGGTCTTTCGCTCGAAGATGTGCCGTATGTTTTACAGTTCAACAAACGCGATTTACCAGATGTGGCGCCAGTCCAATATATGAATAATCTGCTCAATCGCGAAAAAGTCAAAGTTCCGGTGTTTGAAGCAGTTGCAATTAAGGGCATCGGTGTTTTCGAAACGCTCAATGCGATATCGAAAATGGTGCTAATCAAACTCATCAACGAAATTTCCTCAAATTAAGGAGAAGATATGCCAAGGCATAGATTCATTACTTTGGAGGAACAAAAACAAATCGACGCCATTTTGCGAGAGCTTTTGAACAACTCCGACGCAAAAACGGCTATTTTGCTCGATCAGGGCGGATTCCTCATGTCCGTTCAGGGTTTTACAGAGCATATAGACGCGCAGACGATTGCAGTTCTTGCAGCCGGTGCTTTTGCCACTACTTCCGAGCTTGCTAAGATGATTGGCGAAGAAGAGTTCACTGTTATGTTCCATCAGGGCAGGCGCGACAACATTCACATCGCATCTGTTGGCGAAGACACCCTCTTGGTTGTCATTTTCGAAAACTCCACCACTGTTGGCATGGTGCGCCTCTTCGCCAGAGAGAGCGCCAAAAAGCTCATAACAATCCTCACTTCCATCAATGAGCGTAAGGGCAAAACAAAAATGGGTAACCTCAATCTCCAATAACGCTCTCGCGGCACTATTTTGCGCTGAGAACCTACAAGTAGTTTGGCGAGCCAGGTAATCCACATGACCCAACGTCGTAGTTTTGAAAAAATGCGGCAATGGTCTAACATTAACAGCGATGCTTGCAAAAGGTTTGCGATTGTGCTAATCTTTTGCGTTAACAGTGAGTTTTATTCTCCACTGTTTATTAATAGTTACAGTCACAACTTGTGAGAATAACGCTTTTCCAAGTTGAGCGGCGCCACTTTCGTATTTTGTTGTGCTTTTTGTTTGCGCAAAAATGTTTTTCGCTACGTTCTAAATTGCATGCGTCGATTCCCAAATGTGCTGCTTTTTCTTTAGCCATTGCAGTTGACTCG
>CAYUDB010000317.1:0-1751 GCA_964443405.1 uncultured bacterium
TGTTCTGTAGGATGTTCGTTAAAACTTGGCAAAATAGGCGATACACTTGTTGAAGTATCCGTGCCCGAAGACAGCTTTGCATGTTTCAAAGGGCGATTTGCCACGCGCTTCATCGCCGATTCCGAACGTATAGTCTCGCCTTTCCTTAATGGCAAAAAGACCACACTCAAAACTGCTACCGAAGCTTTGATGGAGAGTTTGGCACAATATCGCAGAGACAAAATAGCCGTATTAGTTTCACCGCGTCTTACCTGTGAAGAAATGAACGCTGCTTTGCATTTTGCCCAAACCTTAGGCACAAAACTCATTGGTTCATCAACGCAATTCTTTTCTTCTAAAGAGGATAGAAGCGTTTTCTCTAATACTACATTAAGTGATATTGCTAATGCTAAAAACATTATATTAGTGCAAGGCGATATTGCAAAAACCCACCCAACAGCATCCTACCACATCATCAACGCAATTCATCGTGGTGCAAACCTTTACGTAATTGGTGGCGAGCAGAGCAAGGTAACCAGAATGGCTAAATGCTTCATTCCAGCAACCCAGGGCGAAAGCACACTCACCTTAAACACGCTAATCTCAGGCAACACACAAACTTCCACACGCAATTCACTCAAACAATCTATCGAAGAACTCTTGTCAAAACTCGGTTCTTTGGAAAATGTTGTCGTTGTGCATGCCACACAACTCACGAAATACGAAACACCTGGCGACACGGTTGCAACACATGCACTTGCCGAAAAACTCGGCGCAAAGCTTTTGGTCTTACCATTTGCAAACAACAGTTTCGGTCTCGAAAAAATAATCGGTAATGGTGCTGCACTTTGCGAAGCAATTAAAAAAGATGACATCGACGCAATTATTGCTTTCGGCAGTTCTTGCTATGGTGAAATCCCTGCTCTCGATAAGCGCCCGGTGCTTTGCATTGCCGAGACTTTTACCACCTCTCTTGTTCATCGCGCAAAAGTAGTCCTGCCACTTGCAGCATTTGCCGAAACCGATGGCACATTCATTAATGCCGAAATGCGCGAGACCAATGTTCATGCTGCATTTCCTTCGCCACTCGGTATTACAAATTTCATGCTCATCAAAAAACTCATCAAAAAGCTGGGTGGAACTTTCGATGAAAAAATCCGTTGCGATTGGAAGATTAAGCTCCTCGGCACATCACAAGTTGCTCCAGTACAACAGCCTATCACACCTACTCTTGCAAGCTTATCGCACAATTACGACGACTCCCTCGAAGGATATGTGTTCGATTTGAAGCTTCGTTCTGGCATTCGCAATTAAACTTGCATCAATGCCTAATATGGCAAAAACCCGCCCATGTTAAGTGAGCGGGTTTTTTATGTGCGATGTAACTTTAAAAAAAACTTTACAGGGATTGTGGTAAAAAAAAGGCGGTCGCAAGACCGCCTTCAGAAGTTACTTAGCTTCTTTGTGCACCGTGTGCCTCTTATCGCGTGGGCAATATTTTTTAAGCTCGAGGCGCTCGGTGGTGTTCATTTTGTTCTTTTGCGTGATATAGTTCTTCGCTTTGCACTCGGTGCAGGCAAGGAATATATGCTCACGCTTAGATTTCGATTTTCCCATTTTTCACCTTAAATTTAGCGATCATCGAACTTCTATGGCACATGCCGATGCTCGCAGTGAAACTTCGGCAGGGTGCCGCAATAGAGTGGCACCCTTGTCGATAATTTTATTTGACAACCTCAGTAACAACGCCAGCGCCGATTGTCTTGCCGCCT
>CAYUDB010000318.1:0-1702 GCA_964443405.1 uncultured bacterium
TTTCGGTGCAAGTTTTGCTAAATACGTTCCGATGATTCCGCGTTGTATTTGGTTTGTGCCCTCATATATTTGCGTAATCTTAGCATCTCGCATCATTTTTTCTACTGGATAATCTTTGCAATATCCATAACCACCAAAAATCTGTACGGCATCGGTAGTTACGCGCATAGCAACATCACTTGCAAAAAGCTTCGCCATGGCAGACAAATGCCCTACATCGGTAGCACCACCGTCTATCATTGCCGCAACGTCATAAATAAGAGCGCGTGCAGCTTCGATTTGAGTTGCCATATCTGCCAACATCCATTGTAAGCCCTGAAAACTAATTATCGACTTTCCAAATTGTTGGCGTGCAGTGGCATATGCTAACGATTCGTCGAGTGCACCTTGTGCTATGCCAAGAGCCTGCGCTGCCACGCCTGGGCGACTCGTATCGAAGGTTTTCATTGCGACAATGAAGCCCATGCCCTCACGTGCAAGCACATTCGCAGCAGGCACTTCGACGTCTGTGAACACAAGTTCGGATGTTGCGGATGCGCGAATGCCCATTTTCTGTTCGCGCTTACCAAAAGTGAAACCTGGCATGCCTCGCTCGATAACAAAAGCCGTAGCACCACGTGCACCTTTAGCGGGATTGGTTTGTGCCACAATTGTGTAAATGTCTGCCTCACCACCATTTGTGATGAAAATCTTGCTACCATTTAATATGTAATTATCACCTTTTTTGATAGCAGTGGTGCGTATGCCACCGGCGTCGCTACCTGCATTAGGTTCGGTGAGACCAAAGGCTGCAAGTTTTTTCCCGTCAGCGATTTGTGGCAAGTATTTTTCTTTTTGTTCTGGCGTACCAAAAAGCAAAATTGGAAAAGCACCCAAGCCTGTGCCGGCAAATGCTAAAGCTATTCCACCACAAGCTCTTGATAATTCTTCGGTTACGAGACACATTTCGGTTATACCCATGCCATGTTCAACAAGTCCATCGTATTCGGCAGGAATAAAGACTCGAAACAAATCGGCAGCAGCAAGTTCTTCAACTATGTCGTGAGGGAAAATCTCTTCTTCGTCATATTTTGCCCGCACAGGGCGGATTTTTTCTGTAGCTATGCGTCGTGCAAGGTCACGAATCATAAGTTGGTTCTCATCAAAACGATACGCCATGCTTACCTCCAAATTTTTTTTGCAAACTAACACGCTTTGCTCATTTATGCAAGATACTTTTGTTCGAGCTTAGTTTTTTAGGTTTGGAAGGTTTAGTAAAAATTCCAAACTCACATAAATAACATGTTTTTTGGTTGAAATATCACTAACTTGAAAAAAAATTCGCTTATGAAGATTTGGCAAAAAAGCGCGGGATATGCAGCCGCAAGATTTATTTCCTCGGGCATAGGTTTTGCGATGTTGCCCGTTTTGGTGCGTTTTCTTCCACCTGCAGAATTTGGTGCGTTTCAAGTGCTAGAATTTTGGGCACTTATGGTGTCTTTTGCCGTACGCATGGGATTAGACCAAGCCATTTTCAAGTTTCGCAGCACCGATGATAAAATTAATGGCAGTCGCCTTTTTATTATTTTTTCCATAATGAGCGCTATGGCAATGCTTTTGCTAAGCGTTGCTGTTCTCGCAAAAGCTTTTCTAGGGCAGCTTTTTTTAAACGACACAGGTGCAGGTAACCTTGCTTTGCTCGCGATTGTGTGGGGCATTGCCG
>CAYUDB010000319.1:0-1664 GCA_964443405.1 uncultured bacterium
ACTAAAGCAGTTACGCAAACGTGTCATTTATTCTTTGCCGATAGTTTCACGCATAGAGTGGAGCAATTGGCTTTGCCAAGTGGCAGTCGTTACATAAAAAACGCTCTGCCGTTTTTCTTGTCAATCGGAGCAGTTATGAACGGCGAGTTACTCATTTACTCTCCTGATGGTGACGAGATGCTAAACGCGGAAATTAGGCTGTGGTTCGCTTAAGTTTTTGTCGAAAAGTAGAGTTCATGTTGTAGCTATTTGCAAAAAAGATGCAAACAGCACAAAACAGGTATGATTAAATATCGAATTTAGCAGATTTTCATCAGACTATTTGGAACTATTTCAATCAATATCCTGTTTCCGGATAAAAATAGTACTGTTGCTCATCGATGCGCGAGATATTCTCGCAGGCAACCGCAAGTACGCCCCAAGGTGTGTGCACAATTGTGATGTTGAAAAATCTGCCAAACATTTTCCCTTCAATCTGTTCCATCGCTCCAGTGGCAAAAGCACGTCTGTACGCAGCATAAGCAGGGCGTTTTTTGAAATCTGGGAAAAGTGAAAGTAAATTGTTGCCTATCAATTCGTTTGGACGCTTATAAAACAAGGTTGAATAGGCATCGTTGCAATATTGGATCGTGAAATCCTCAGCGAGTGCAACAACGGGCTGACGCATCGCATCCAAAAGAGATTTGTAGAAAAATTTGCCGTCGAGAATGGGTAAATTCTCGGGCGTTTCGCTAACATTGCACATCGCATCTCCTTTTTGCATAAAAAGCAACTTTTTTTCATAAGTTGCAAGCAAAAAATTAAGATTTCATTTAACAAATGATAAAAACTCGCGAGATCTGCTTGTTAGCTGCGTAATTTGCGTAATTATGTGCGTCAATTTTTAGCTTAGAGAAAACTAAGTTAATCAATTGATAATGTTTAAAATTATAACGTAGTTATTACGATTAAATTTATCATATTTACAGAGGTAACAATGCGCAACATGTTTTGTGTTCTGGCGAGTTGCATGTGTATTGCACTTGCAACTGATTTGCCAATATATATTTCTGCTGATAGCATTTCTGCGAAAAAATTTTTTCTGTCCGATTCGATTCAACAGTATGAAATCGAAACTGTCTGCAAAACTACTATTTCATACATGGAAACGGTGCTTTTCGCCGAATCAACTTTGGTTGATGACCGTATCATTTATGCAGATCCAGAAACGATGAGAATAGTCTGTAGTGCAGCGGAAACGGTGAGTTTTACCTGGCATGATATTCAAATTATGCTCTATGGGACCTCAAAAAACCTAAAAACTCTTCTCATTCCACAGTTAGGTGATTTTGGCATAGTTGCAAGCCTATTGAAGGGCGAAACATATTCTAGCAACTTTGTAAATACATACTCTGAAACCACTTGCATATATACTGGCACGAGAAAAGTGTTTGAAAATATATATCTCGACACACTTGAAGGCAATGTTTTCATAAGAAAAAATCGATACTATATATTGCCCGAAGATGACAGTTGCTCATGCCAGCAAGAAAATAGACAGCATAAAAATCTGTATGAAATAATTATTAAAAGATATGTAAAAGATAATGATAGTAAAAAAATCGATTCTAAATTAGTTAACAGCGAAATAAATATAGAGTCGATTGCTAATCAGTTTTCAAATG
>CAYUDB010000320.1:0-1651 GCA_964443405.1 uncultured bacterium
TATGTCTCGTGGATATAAAGCTGTCGCATTCACAGCACCAAGCGCCACAGTAAACGACCATGTGAAGCTCTCTTCGTTGGGTGCGCAATAATCGTGGCAGTTGTCGTGCGAATATGCTGTAACCGTTACCACTTCTCCATTCTCGAGACCCTCAAGTAAAGGAATAGTAAGTGTACCGCGAGCCACACTGTCGAAACCCATAGATGTGTGTATGACAAGACTATCGAAAACTGTGCCCGTGCTGCCGCAAAGGTCATCAAGGGCGTTTATCGATATTTCTGTGCCATCGGTGAAAATTGTGCTTCCCGAAGCTGGCAGTTCACCCGAAAATACAGGTCCTTCGAGGTCGATTATCATGTCGCCACAAACAGCGGGATCAAGCGCAGAACCTGTAGAATCGGAAAAAGTAACGCAGAAGTGGCAAGTAGTTCCGTGTGCCCAAGATGCTGTAGGTGTAAAAACTAAAGTATCCCCGCGAGCAGTAAGCTCCGGGCTGCCCCATATGTAAATGGTTCCACATACGTCAATTCGTATTGTCGAAGAATCTACACCCGATTCGGTTGTGAGCACAAATCGTATTTGTTGATCATCGCAGGCAGAGATAACACGCCCGTCAGAAGTTCTATCGACCGGCATGGTAACTCTTGCTCCCAAAACACATGGAACCGTATGGAATGGCGGATCTCCAACCCAACCACCCGGACCAACTGTGGAATCGGTAGCAAAAGTGGTTGTGTCACTTTCTAAAAATTCTACACCAACACTATCGCAATGTGGAATAGAACTCGAACAAAGGTTGTATGCGGTTATACCCCAGAAATGATCTTCACCACAATCGACGGCAAATTCCCAGAAGGTATCGGTTATAGCTGTTGCCACGCGCACACCATCGAAATAGACATCGTAAAAAATCGGCGGTGTACCGTTCAATGGATGCCAGAAAAGTGAATCGGTACCAGCTGGCAATTCGGCATCTGCCGGTGGTGCTAGAAGTTCGGCAATTGTGATTGGCTCGAAATCGGCAAACACTATTGTTGTATCCACTGCAACACAGCCTGAGTCATCAGTGACTGTTACGATATAATAAGTGGTGCTCGAAGGTGAAACAGGTGGGTTCTCTTCAGTGGATACAAGCAAACCAGTTGATGTTCGCCATTCGATATTGTAAGGTGCAACTCCGCCATAGTGCAATGGCACGGCACCTAAGGCAACTGTATCGCCAGGGCAGATAATCGCATCATCACAGGCGAAAACCTCTAGCCCACATGAGAAATAGTTGTAATCCCAACAGCTTGTGTCGATGTTTGCAGCACAATAGTCGCGACATTTATCGGAGACTACAGCGCAAACAGTAACAACATCGCCAGACACAAGCCCAGAAATGGGTGTCGGGAAATTATCAACCCAGATGTTTTGCCCAGAAACGCTTGTTGTTATATGCACCGAATCGACAAAAGCAGCAGATGGAGTAAAATAGCAGAATGTGTCGGCAAAAGTAGCAGTTATCGAAAAAGATGAACCGACATCACTACCAGCTACAGGGTTTTCGGAAACGCGAGCGCGTGTGGCAGGAACTGGCGCGCGGCCTCATGGAGGACAAGCCCTCGCGCATGCTGGAGGTGCTACGCCAGTGCGGCGCGCTGAAAGTGGT
>CAYUDB010000321.1:0-1650 GCA_964443405.1 uncultured bacterium
ACCCAAGTTTTTACAACGAAGATATCCATGCGAGTGTTGAGTATATCGCAGCACGCGATGGTGCGCGCGACGATTTCGAACTGGCGCTTGCGAGGCACATATTACAACATGAAAGCTTGCCTGTGCTTGGCATTTGTAGAGGTCATCAACTGTTAAATGTTGCTGCAGGTGGTTCACTGCATCAAGACATATCTGTTTTTCGTGAGAGCAACAGTGCGGGTGAACAAATCGAACACCGAATAATCGACGGAAAACGCTCGCATCATATAGCGCGCGTTTTGAACGAAAATTCGCGAGCTGCAAACATTTTTGGCACCGAATCTTTTAAAGTGAACTCATCGCACCATCAATTTGTGAACACGTTGGGACAGAATTTCATACCCACAACATTTGCGCCAGATGGAGCTATCGAAGCTGCCGAAATTCCGGGTGAACGTTTCTTTATGACCGTGCAATGGCATCCTGAGGCAATAAACGACCAGTTTTCGGCAAAGCTTTTTACCGAATTTGTGCTTGCAGCAAAAAAGTTTTCGCAGCAAAAATCACATTAACTGAAACTAATTATCAAAACAGAGGAATGTTTTGGAAAAGCAAAAACCGATATTGCAAATTAAAATGCCCGATGGCTCTATTCGGGACATAGGTTTCGAAGAACTTGTGCTTTCGAACAACCTAACAATTGAGGCACTTGTGCGTGTCTTAGCAAAAAAGAACATCGTTATGCCCGACGAATTCCTAGCCGAGCTTGAGCAAATTCAAAAAGAACGCGCGCTCTAATGGAAATTTCGCCCAAACTGCCAATTCTAATACGCAGACATCCAGCTGCCGAAAACCCGAAAAAAGGGTTAATAGCGGTTCTTGCCATAATCATTGCCGGCATTGGTGGCGCTTGGTATGTTGAGCATATAGCGGGCGGAATTTTTTCGGTTGTATTTTTATTTGTGGGTTTGGCGCGTTTTTTTTTGCCCACCGATTACGCCATTGACAATACGGGCATAAGCGAGAAATTTTTGGGTGCCAAAAAAATTTTTCCATGGCGTCGCTTCAAGCGCGCCGAAAAGTATGGCACAATGGTTATTATATCGCCTTATGCGACAAAAAATTTCATGGACAACTTCCGTGCTCTCACCGTTGATACTGGCGATGAGAGCGTGGCTGTTTTCATAGTGCAAACTGTGACCAAAGGTGGTGTGCATGTCTGACGATCGCGATTTCTGGCACGTTGACTGGGATGAAGAGGTTTCTGCCAACTTAACCGAAAACCAGCTTGCAGCACTCGACAAACTTGCGCGTGAAGTTGCCGACAGACAAATGGCTGTGCCAGCGCTCATGTTTCTCGAATCCATACGCCCGTTGAACTACATTGCGTCGCAGCTCATGTTGTTTTTTGAACCGGTTACTGCATGGATGCTCGGTGTTCGTGAGCTTGTTGATCTGCGCCGTGCTTTTGAAAAACGTGAGTCGATAGATGTGCTTATCGAGAAAATTGAGCATTATGATAACCTACGCCTAGAGCGATTCAAAGCATGGCGCGCAGAACACCCTTCGTTTTTCGCACGCATACGGGCAAAAATTTTTCGCAAATCGGCACAAAGTGATACCGAAAATAAAACACAAGAGTGATATTTGATCGGTTTGCATAGTACTGCT
>CAYUDB010000322.1:0-1622 GCA_964443405.1 uncultured bacterium
GAAAACAAATTGCATTGCCAATATCGAGCTTTGAAACAATCCAAGGAACTAATGTTGTTGAGGTTGATTTTAGCGATTGGCTTCCTGCAGGTATGTATATTTTACATGTAAACTGTGGAAATAAACATGAATTTGTTAAGCTGGTAAAGCAATAAATTGAAAATTCATTTACAAAAAAAGCCGAACTAATCGGCTTTTTTTGTTTCAGGCACTCTGTGCTTTTTGCAATTCGTCATCCAGAGTCGAACTCCGCACAAGCGTGTTAAGAACCACTTCGGTTATAAACTGAAGGTCGCCACGCTTATCGGTATACGATCTTCGCATAAGTTTGCCGTCAACAACTACTTCAACGCCTTGTCGTAGACTTTTCTCTACCAGCTCGGCAAGATTGCCCCATGCCACAACTGTGTGACGAAGAGTTTCCTTAAAAAGCTCCGAATCGCGCTTGTAAACATCCGATGTTTCTACTGTAAATCGTGCTACTTTATTTCCTGCACCAAACTCTTTGATAACCGGCTCGTTCGCCACTATCCCTATCAATTGCACTCTGTTATTCAAATTCATGACAATAATTTTAGTCTTGTTGTTCTACATTTTCATCCTCTGTTTGCTCAAATTCTTCGTTCTGTGTTTTTGAATTTTGATTAATGTCTACCAACTTCTTTTTAAATGCAATTAGCATTCTTGTGAGTTTATAACCACTTGCATAAGTTGTTTCGAAGATTTCTGCCCCAATGTATCCGCGATTTTTTGCTTTGTACAAACAAGTGATTACTTCTGCAACCATACGAATGGAGTATCCGGCAAAACGGATTTGATCGGGATTCGATTGTATAATGTTTCCCTCTGCAATGTTAAGCGCAATTGTATCAGCTGCCCTGCGTAATTGTGACGACAAGTAAAAAGCTTCGTCTTTTGGGAAGGCTTTTGTTATCTCGTTTATCGTTTCACCATATTCCATGGCTGATTGCCAAATAATGAGTTTTTCGAATTTAAAATTCATGATTAGAAATTTAAAGAATGGCGACCGAAGAATTCACTCCGGCCGCCAATCGGGGTTAATACTAAGCAGCTTTGCCTCTGCAAATAATCTCGTTCACTACCACTTCGTACACCCAACGTTTCTCGCCGTTTTTGTCTTCGTAACTGCGAGAGGTGAGTTTACCGTTGAGCACAACCTCTGTGCCTTTCACACATTTCTCTTTCACCTTCTTTGCATCATTGCCCCAGGCTACAATGTTGTGCCAGTAAACTTTTTCTTTGAACTCGTCTTTTACTTTGTAGAACTCTTTTGTTGCTACTGTAAAGTTTGCTACCATTTGACCTTCGCCAAATTCTTTCACTTTAGGATCTGCGCCTAAATTTCCAATCAATGTTACGTTGTTTACTAAATTCATAATACTTAATTTTTAGATTTTATACTTATTTTTATTTATGCTCTGGCTTTATCATCGCTGATTTTTGCTATTTCAACCGCATGTTTGATGTTGCGGTATAGTATGCTCTCGGCAAGTACCTCTGATACTTTACGAGGGTTCCCCGATTTGTCGGTGTAGCTCGACGACACTAGTTTTCCTTCGATTATTACTTCGGTGCCTTTTGCTAGATTGCGCTCGGCTACG
>CAYUDB010000323.1:0-1616 GCA_964443405.1 uncultured bacterium
ACTGGTCCGACACGCAGTTTTGCCGACTACGAAATTGAAATCGACGAGGCAAACAAACCCGAAAAAGTCGAAATTATAAAGAAATTCTGAACGAGTGGCGAACATGAACGAGGAAATCAAAAAGGACGCCTTTGTGCCAACGATTGCTTACGATTCGAGCGTAATTCAGAAAATTGCCGATAAGTTTTACGCTCGTGCAAAAAACATGGCACTAATTTACAAAATTCTTGGCGCAACACTCGGAGTTTTAACGGGTTATGGAATTGGCTTGATGCTGGCAGATGCTCTTGATATTCCGATGGCAGCACCAATTGTAATAGTTCTCGTGTTAGGTTACGCAATAGGGCACATAACAGGCGAGCGAAGTGCGCTACTCTTGCGCTATCAGGCGCAGCTCGCCTTGTGTCAAATGAAAATTGAGGAAAACACACGCGCATAACGGATTTCCTCATGATTAATGCAAAAGGGATGATTTATCATCCCTTTTTTGTTGTGGTATTAAAGGATGTGAAAAATTGCATTCCATGCACAACGAAAAACAGAGCTTCTATGGGTGCAAATACTGCTGGTCGCATGCGTGAAAAATGATATTGACTCATTAGCGTTTGTGACGTATTTTGCACAAAACTAATAAGGAAATGCGATGAAACTCTGTGTTTTTGCCTCTGGTTCTGGTTCAAATTTACAGGCTCTAATCGATGCCCAGTATTCGCAAAAACTGTGTGCCGAAGTGGCAGCAGTCGTGTCGAACAATGAAAGTGCATATGCGCTCGAACGTGCGCGTTGTGCTGGTATTTCGGCATATCATATTGCAAGCCAAAATTTTGAGCGCAGAGAAGATTTTTTGACATCACTGTGCAGAGTTTTCGATGAACACAATATTGAGCTCATTGTATTGGCGGGATATTTGAAAAAGCTGCCGCCCGAAATTGTGCAAAAATTCGCCAATCGCATTTTAAATGTGCACCCATCGCTTCTGCCGTCATTTGGTGGAAAGGGTATGCATGGTTTGGCGGTGCACCGTGCCGTATTGAACGCAGGATGTAAGGTTTCGGGTGCTACTGTGCATATTGTGGATGAACGCTATGATACAGGGATTATTGTGCTACAAAAATGTGTTGCTGTTTTGGATGATGACACGCCAGAAACTCTTGCTGCACGCGTTTTAACTGTGGAGCATGAACTTCTGCCGCGAGCTGTTCGAATGTTTGCGCACGATGAAATTACAATTTGCAATGGACGTTCTGTCTATACATGTTTATAAATGTAATATATATAGTTTAATTAATTGCAATCACAGTAATCTGTCAAAATCGAATTTCGACAACAGTTATGCTCATTGTTGCGGAGCCTGCATCGGAACTGTGCCCGAAAGCTGAAATTTGCGCAAGTTCGTCGGTGGAGAGGCTTTTTGCAAAATCATCATGCGCTTTTACCATTATTGCCGGCACCACTACAAAACTTGCCGAGTAGAACACAATACCCAGTATGTCGAATAATTTGTAGTCGTTATTAAAAGATATGTAGAAACTTGCGGCAGCGGCACAATCGAGAGCACATTCTGCTATTGTGCCGTTTAACACCATAGTCGAGAATGGCTTATCCGATATCTTCCT
>CAYUDB010000324.1:0-1611 GCA_964443405.1 uncultured bacterium
CGCTTGCGTTTGTGCCACCTGCTTTTTTCACTATAACCTGATGTTTTATAGCATGTTGCTCTGCAAGATTAGTTATAAAAAATGATAACGCGCGATCAGCAGTAAAAGTTTTATCAGTAAGCCGAATTTCGGGACCCTTGCCCAAACATGCCAGTCGTTTGAACTCGCCCGCACCAGGTATATCGTTTGCAACAGTGCCCTCAAGCGAAATTGCAAGCTCGGGCTGCACCGAAAATGCCGCAGGACCTGCGCCACGCATGCCGCCTTCTTCTTGAACTGCAGCAACTAAATGCAAATCACAGCCAATTTTTGTTGCTGCTTTTGCTGCCTCAATCATGATAAAGATTCCGACTCGATCATCGAAAGCCTTTCCTATTACAGAAAATTCGTTATCAACGCATTGTGAATCAAAGGTCACGCAATCGCCAAGATGCACAAGAGCCTTAACCTTTTCTGCTGGCAAACCTGTGTCGAGGAAGCAATCTTCAATGGAAATTTCCCCACTACCACTGCCCAAATGTGGTGGCGTGGCTCCCACAACTGCGATAATAGGCGCAATGCCCCAAATTGTAAGTCGTTGCGATATAAATGATTTAGATTCGATGCCGCCCATAGGAATAACACGGACAAAACCATTGTCATCAATGTGACGCACCAAAAAACCCACTTCGTCCATGTGTGCGTCAAACATAACTTTAGGTCCATCTCCTGCAATATGCGCATAAACATTTCCCAAGGCATCGGCGTGAATTTCGCTCGCAAGTGTCGCCATTTCTCTGTTGAAAATGTCGGCAATACGTTTCTCATCGCCCGGTATGCCCGGTGTGTCGCAAAGTTCTTTAAGAAGCTGCCAATTCATAGATTCACCTCGATTTTTAGTTGATTGCGCTATTAACATTGGTACTGAAACATAGCTTGGATCTGCACTTTTTCAATTTCATAAATATAAATGAGCTTTCTGTTCTTTCAAGCAAGTAGTTTACCGTATAGCATGAGTTTGTTTTCAAAAAGCTGCAGTGCTCGGTGCAATTTTTTACACTATCGCATATAAATTGTTGTTATCTAAGCTATAAGCAATTTTACAGCGTGGGCAGATTACATCGTTTGCGAAAGTCGGCAATATTTCGCCACATTCGCAAACCCAACCCATGCGACGTGCAGGAACGCCAATCATGAGCGCATAATCGGCAACTTGCTTTGTAACTACTGCTCCAGCTGCTATAAACGCATGTCTGCCAATATTATGCCCGCAAACAATTGTCGCGTTTGCACCTATAGATGCGCCTTCCCGCACAAGCGTTTTTCGGTAAAATTCCGCACCGCGCTGAGGATATTTGCATCGCGGATCTATAACGTTCGTAAAGACCATAGAGGGTCCGCAAAAAACGTAGTTTTCCAGTTCCACGCCCTCATACAGCGAAACATTGTTTTGAATTTTGCAAAAATCGCCAATGATTACGTTATTGCCCACAAAAACATTTTGCCCAAGCGTGCAGTTTTTTCCTATGCGTGCGCTTTTGCAAATGTGTGAAAAGTGCCAAATCTTTGTACCAGCGCCAATTACAGCTCCTTCATCCACAAAAGCCGATTCGTGCACGAAAATTTTCTCGT
>CAYUDB010000325.1:0-1603 GCA_964443405.1 uncultured bacterium
GCGTAACATTTTTAGTTCAAATGGTTTATACGAAAACCCACCGGCGATGCCAAATATAGATTTATGCTCGAAATCGTCAAAGTTCTTAGCGTCGTTATTTATAATTACAGTATCTGTTACAGAGTTAAATTTAGATGGTTCAGGATCGATTTTGTCGGCGAAGCCATCGTTATCTATATCTGTAATATGAGCGAAAATATCCGCATCACCTGCAAAATATAGGTTTATAACTGATTTTTCATTGACATCATATTGCCAGTAAATGCCGCCCATTTTTGCAGAAGTGATGTCGCTAATGAACGTCGTAACTGTAGTTCTGCCAAGCCGTCCACGAAACTCTACGCCGTTTTTTTTATCAAACGGAAACAAAACAGTATTTGTGTAGTTATCCATGAGCAGTCCACGTCCGAAACTTAAATTTTCGATACTTCCAATTCGCAAATAGAAATCATTTTCGCGCCGAAAAAATTGTATATAGCGAATATTATTCAGAATATCATCAAGGCAATCCCAATTTTCACTGAAAACGCGTCCATTATCATCGATTGCAAGCCATAAGTCATATGCGAGTTGTGCCTGTAAATATTTCACTTTAAAGGTGTTGCCCATATAATAATAGCGACTGTTTTCTATTTTTGATGCGCCACCATATACACTAAGCGAGAAACGAAATTTTTTTGGTGCTTCACTTGGTGGAACGACCTCTGAGAATTTGTCAGGTAAATCGTCATCTTCAAGTAGTTCAAAGAAATAGTCGGCGTCTCGAAGTGAAGAGGCACGCGATTTTTCGGAAAGTGTTGTGTTTAAGTAGGCAAAACTTCGATCATTAGCGTGCATGATAACTGATGTGCCGTTATATTCTATCTGTAGGCTATCGTGTCCTTCAAAGAAAAATGAGCTGCTATCAGAAAAAATTGCGAATGAAAATGGTTCACATACGTTTAGTTTGTGAAGTATCGCACTGCCATTGATTAGGCGTAAAGTTTTTCCGGACAGATCAATTTCCGCGACTGCATTTGGCACAAACTCCACCAGTTCATGCTTTGAAAATGCTATAACTGCTTTATGTGTAAAGGTTTCAATGCGAAAAATCTTTGGCAGCGGTTTGCTGTAAAGCGAATCGGCAAAAATGAAATGCGAATCAGTGTTCGCATCAGTGGTTGCCATTGGAAAAATCTTTGCATCGGGTGCAAAAAGTATCTGTGCGCTTCCATATGCTTTTTGCGTAAGCGCTAACAGCACAATAAATAATGCAAAATGAAATCGTAGTTTCATAGTAATTCAATATATTTGTTTCTACAAAAAGGCAAGTTTTTTCGAAAAGGAAATTTTTCACAAGTAGGTAAATAACTTGACATTTTTCAAGCTTTTATGCTTATTTTTTGAATATGTTAAATCAAAAACTTGGCGAAATCTTATTATGGGCTGGCATTATTGACCAAGCTCAGCTTGATTCTGCCCTGCGCAGACAATACGAGACCGGCGAAAAAATCGGAAAAATCCTCATTGAAAGCCAAGCCGTGAGCGAGAAGGTTCTTGCTGATCTGATTAGTTTGCAACGTGGGTTTAGGCGATTGCAAAATTTTGAGTATGACAATTTGGA
>CAYUDB010000326.1:0-1582 GCA_964443405.1 uncultured bacterium
GAATGGCAAAGTGGAAAACATTGTCTCTGTTGGCGCGACAGGTGCGAATATTCCACCGCGTGTAATGCGCAAGATTCGCAATTTGCAGCAAGTTAGTGTGTCATCGCATGCCGAAACACCGTTAACCAACTGTGCGCACACGGTTTTGTGCACCGACAACCCATTCATACGCAGTGAATTATTCTTGGGCATAGATGGGCGCTTTTGCCAAACACAAGACCAACAGCCAACAGGCGATGCGCTTTTGCAACTGCTTGTGAGTGCTCAGCGTATGGCTCCTGCTGTCGATACAGATGACATAAAACGCAAGCTTAGTGAATTTGTTTTTCCCGAGATTTCTGCCAATTTACGCACACGCGAGAAACAAAACATCGTCACATGCTTTTCGAATCAGTCGCGATTTGCACGCGTAACTGCAAATACCACATGTGCTTTTGCAAATTTGCAAACCATACGTGAAAATAACCTTGCCGAAGGTCTAGTGGAATTCAAATCGCAAAACGGAAGTTTTATAACAAACTTATATGCGGCAGATAAAATTGCCGATCAAGTATTTTTGCTGCCCGATTTCAACGAAAACGCTTGTTCAATTTTGACTTACGGTAAAAATGGTTACGAACCAACCGAGGTTGAGGTAAATGTCGTCAAAAGAAAATAGACGCATTTTTTGTGTGAAAGAACTCTGCATAGGTTGCGGTGCTTGTGCAAAGGTTTGTACACTAATTCACAGTGGCACAACATGTTTGCACTTCGAAAGCATACCACATTTTTGCGCACAATGCAAAGTGCCACCCTGTGCCGATGTCTGTTCTAGCGGGGCATTTTTTGTGGCGCAAAATGGTTTGTTATCTATAAACCCACTTTCTTGTGTAGGATGCAGGCGATGTGCCATTGTGTGCCCATTTTCTGCCATTGCGCAAACACACTATTTTATCGCCGCAAAATGCGACCTATGCGCCACTTTGCCCGAAAATGCGCGTCATGAGCGTGAACACGCTTGTGTGGCAGTCTGCCCGACGGGTGCATTGATTTTCATTGACCCGCTTTTTGTAGCAGAATCGCCCAAGTTTGGCGCAACACTTTTCCGGTGTCCAAAAAGCGCACAACCAGCTGATTGACTTTTGTAACACGAGGTATATTTTTGATTTACAACGATTTCATATTGGTGGCAGTTTTTTTTGTGCTAGCGATGCTCTGGGCAATTTTTGCCAGCTTTGCGCGCAATATTGTGTTGAGAGAAAAAATGGGTACAGTACCTTTCACCGAAATGTTCCGCAGCACTTTTGCGCCAAGCCAAAGCCTTTTGCGATCCAAAACATCTACTTCGACGATTTTCCTTGCTGCAGGTTTTGCTATTTCGTTATTATGCGGCTCTTTGCTTTTGAAAATGCTATGCGGCGTTTCGGGATTTAGCGACAACATTTCGGCACTTGCAGTGTGGGTTTTGTTGTTTTTTGCTAGTAGTTTTCTGGGCATGTCCCATATTTTTTCCGAAACTGCCGATTCCGAGCTTGTGCGCTTGCGATTTTTGCAAATTTGCGCCGCAAGTGCAGCTACTTATTCGCTTTGCGCCTCAATTCCG
>CAYUDB010000327.1:0-1580 GCA_964443405.1 uncultured bacterium
GGCAGATGAATATGAATACATGCCATCGTCAAAGTCGAATTGCACCGGCACCTTTTTGCTATTTGCACGAGGTATGCGCACTTTAAAAACCGAGCCGTCAGAATATTTGTGATCGGCGGCGTGCATGGTGTAATTTCCCGCAAAACAACCGCCAACTTTCGCTCGACGAAGCGTTGGTAAATTGTTATCGGCATCGGTGTAGGTGACTGAAATCTCCATGCTGTCGCCAAGTGTGGTGAGTGTGCCCGCCGAAAGGTTGAAATTCGCGTTCACATTGACCACGTCGCGTGGAGTGGTGAGGTAAAAACCTGTGTTTTTCGAAAAATCGGTGACGGAATATTCGAAGGTGTCGGGTAAGAGCGAAGAACATGCCTTATACATCGGAATTAAAGTTACAAGACCAGCGCCTGTTACAAAGCCGCTGTCTGCTGCCATTGGTCCGAAATCCGGGTCTGCTGTGAGTATATCGAAATCGAACCACATGTTTACAGTGTTGCCCGATGCATTTACGCCAAAAGTGCTCGCGTCGCTGATTTTGGTATATGCGTCGAGATAGTCGGAAATTGTGGCGCCATCGCCCGGAACTGTGATTTTATATACACCCGGAGTTATGCGAATGCCGATGCCTATGAACGTAAAATTCACTCCACCGTAAAGCACCGCAAAAAATACCGAATCGGGATACGGCGCATTGGGATTGATAATCGGAACGCCGTAAAGATGATAGGCAGTAACTTTCTGAGTCCAAATTATGCTGCATGTGCGCTGGGTGATGTTTGTGTGTGCGGTGTCGAGTCCGCCATTAGTGGTCAGTTGAATATAAACGCGGTCGTCGGAGTGCCCCATTTTAAAGTTTCGCAAATCAGTGTTTGACCATGTGAAGGTATTACTACCGATGGTAATTGTGGGAATATCACTTGCGGGGTCATCGTGAATATTGGCGATTAAATTGTTGGGTGGCGGAAAAGTTTCGGCGGTGTTCACTGGCGATTGCGACGTAAATGTGCTATCGGTAGCCGTTTGAAAATAATAATACATTGTGCCCGAAGAAATTGGCAAAGTGTAATTGCGAAAATACGTGCTCGTATAATCGACAGAACCATCAAGCGAAAGCGGCAAACCTGCCCACGAGGCTTGGTTGTCGGTGGACACCCACACTTGATTGCTGGTTATTGGCAATACGGGGTTGCCGTGGCGTGGGTTTGCTGTGTCGATGATGTCAATGTTGAAAATCATGGCACCAAGCGCTGGTGGTGCGCTGTTTGCAATAAAAGTGTATTCTTTCGGCAATACGTCCGGTATGCCGAAGTCGGTTTGCGCAAAAGCAACGGACCAAAATGTAGCAGCAACGAAAAGCCATTTTAAACAACGCATAATTTTCACCTACTGTTAATTTCTCTTAAAAATACTATTTCTCACAGCTTTGTCAAGGGTGCCTGTAAATGCTTTTATTGTGTGCGGTTCGCATGTTTCTTGGCAAAAGTGATAAAATGCTTAGCTGTGTGAGGAGTTACCCAAAACCACGTTTTGGCAAGAGAAAGCTTACCAGTTAGCGATATGTTGTCAAAGGACAACAAATA
>CAYUDB010000328.1:0-1558 GCA_964443405.1 uncultured bacterium
GGTGCCATCAATTTACAATATGCTTATTTGACCGGCTTCAATTTGGGATTTTGAAGAAAAAAGTGCTACCGACACCGGGTTCCGATTCGACATTGATAGTGCCTCGATGTTTTTCGACTATGCGGCGGGCAACCGATAAACCCAAGCCTTCACCGGTGGAGTTCTGCCCATCGATTCGGTAGAATACATCAAAAATTTTGTTGTGCAACGATTTCACAATTCCGATACCGTTATCCTCAACGAAATATGTAACAAAGCCATCAGATTGTTTTCCGTGTATGGATATGTGTGAATGCTTGCGATTGTCGCGGAATTTAATGGCATTATCGAGCAGTTGGAAGAAAACTTGTCGCAAAAGTAATTCGTCTGCAACACAATCGGGTAAAAATCCCACCTCGATGGCGACATTTGCCGGTCGAGCTTTTGTGCGAAAAGTTTCGAGTAGTTCATTTAGTAGTTTTTGCACGTCCACATTGCGAAGTGCAAGGTTCTCGCGCCCAATTCGAAGCAATTTGAGAATTCCCGAGAGCAGGGCGTCCATTTTGCGAACATTGTTTAAAATGTAGCGAATGTTATTGGGTATTTCCTCTTCGCAAGCTACGGATACTGTTTCGAAGAATCTTTCGGGCAATTCGAACTCACGTAATGCGGTAAGTATTTTTGTGGCATCAGTTTCGAGCGCTTGTGATGCATCTTGTATTGCAATAAGTGGTGAACGCAAATCGTGTGACGCCGAATATACGAGTTGTTCAAGCTCGTTGTTTTTGAGGTTAAGCTCGAAATTGAGACGTGCATTTTCCTGTTCGGTGTTTTTGATTTCGGTGATGTCAATGCCAAGTTCAAAACGTACAAGCCTGCCGTCAGTCCATCGTATGAGCCTGTCGAATAAAAGTAAGTCGCGTCGTGTTAAACGGTTGCTATATTCCCAACGGTATGCTTCGTCTCCGAGCATAAAGAGTATGTCGTTTGTGCAGAATGGGCATGGTTCATCCAAACCGTGCAATGCTTCATAACATTTTTTACCATCGGAGAAAGTGCTAAGAAAAGAACGCATGTATTTATTTACAAATAAAATCTCGTATGTTACCGGATCGGCAACGTAAATCATCGCGTCGATGCTGTCGAAAATTGTGAAAAGCTGTGTGCGTTCCATTTTGAGCAGGTCTTCGGCACGGCGATGTTCGGTTATATCGCGTACTACTGCAAGAACACGGTTTGTGCCGCATTTAGCCATACGACACTCGTAACGGAACAGATTACCAATTTCACCAACTGCAATGTTATATTCAAACTGCTGAATTTTTCCTGTATCGAGAGCTTGCGTTATCATTTTTTTCGTTTTTAATGCTGTATATGGTGGGAAAGCAGCTGTAATGTTTTTGCCCAGCACGTCGTTGAGCGGGAAAGGTGATTTTGCGCTATTGTCGGGTTTGTAGCTGTAAAAATTGCCATCACCATCAAAAATCATAACTGCGTCGGGAATAGCTTCGAGCAATGCGCGGTTTTGTTCGAAGCTTTTGCGCCATTTTTCCTCAGTTTTTAGTCTTGCTATCACGCC
>CAYUDB010000329.1:0-1548 GCA_964443405.1 uncultured bacterium
GGATATCGCCGAAGCTATTTTTGCCGAGCCTAATTGCACCACCCGTTTTTGCCCATATGTTCCACTCACAGGAGCCAAAGTCTATCGCGGCATGACTCACGACGGACTCGGCACATATCTTAAAGACGTCATCGAGAAAGCGCCCGGACCTACCGATGATATCGTTGGTATTTTAAAATCCACCCAAACCGACGTAGTCATCAACTATTTGCCCGTTGGCTCTGAAATGGCTACCAAATGGTATGTCGAACAAATCCTCGAGGCAGGTTGTGCATTGGTGAACTGCATTCCCGTTTTCATTGCGCGTGAAACTTACTGGCAAAAGCGGTTTGAAGAACGCGGCTTACCTGTCATTGGCGACGACATCAAATCACAAGTTGGCGCAACGATTCTTCATCGTGTGCTCACAAATCTTTTCCTCGACCGTGGCATGCCAATCGATCACACTTACCAACTTAACGTTGGTGGTAACACCGATTTTCTCAACATGCTCGAACGTGAACGCTTATCGTCGAAAAAAGAAAGCAAGACCAATGCTGTAAAATCTCAAATTGAGCGTCGCGGTAGAACCATATCTGCCAATGACATCCACGTGGGACCTTCCGATTATGTGCCTTGGCTTCACGACAACAAAATCTGTTATCTTCGCGTTGAGGGACGGCATTTTGGCGATGTGCCTATGAATCTCGAATGCCGTCTTTCGGTTGAAGATTCTCCGAACAGTGCAGGTGTTGTCATTGATGCAATACGCATAGCAAAATTAGCGCTTTTGGCAAAAAAGAGCGGTTCGCTTGACGGTCCTTCGGCATATTTTATGAAATCGCCGCACATCCAATACGACGATTCGGAAGCCAAACACCTTACCGATGAGTTCATCGCTCAAAATGCTCTGGTAGGTGAGTGAAATCGCCAAATGCGCGAAAATCCTGTCGATGTTATTTATTCATTTGACGATCGGCAGCAAAGGTGCATATCCGTACGGCGTAGCCGTTGGACTTTCAGTTATGGAGATCACCTTTTGGGCGTTACTTGCGCAGTATTTACAAATTCCAGTTTTCTTTGTCATTCTCGAAGAGGGCGCGCAACGTGTGCGCCTTCTTGCATTTATAAGAGAACGCTTTCTTAAGCATATTGACACGCTCGAGCAAAAACCATTTTTCTGCTGGTTTTTGAAGAAAAAACTACTTGGTGTTTTTCTAATATCAATAATACCAAATGCTGGCGGAAATATGACAGGTTCTGCGTTATGTTATCTGTTGAAAATTCCAATGCGCAAAGCATTTTTGCCGCTTGCAATTGGAGTTACCATCAACACCTTTATTTTTGCTGGTGGAACGGAGTGGTTGCTGCATATTTTCAATTTGAAATAATATTGTTCTGTAACAAATCTGCTCTAACGTGTGCTAAATCTTTGTTTATAATTGTGTTGTAAGTGTTTATTTGGTTAAAATCTCGGAAAATCGTACGATGTTTTTTGTTTGGGTGGTTGGGAAAAGCGGATGACAAACTCTATCGGTGGGAAAGATCATAAAGTTTTCACTCATTTAT
>CAYUDB010000330.1:0-1546 GCA_964443405.1 uncultured bacterium
CTCCGCCTTGAGAGGGCGGCGTCCTGGACCGGCTAGACGATAGCGCCGTGCTGAGAAAATATAAAAGGCACAAATTTTGTCAATCTTTTTTTAGTTTTTTTTACGGATCACTTGGAATTTTTCATTATTCAATTTTTTCATTTTATTCGAATGTGTATAGTTTTAAAATATAAATAGTTAACACGAAATTAGTATTAAAAAGGATTAGAAAATAGTGGTTTTGAAATTTAAAATCATCGAGTTACAAAATTCTGAATATGACGGAACTTTTTCTATTTGTGCAGCCAGGTATGTGCTATGTACAGTTAAATCATTGATAATTAGTTTGTTATCGCATTTGAGATAGTCAGCGATTTTATAAAATGAGTTTGTTACCATTATCGAGCCTTGTTGAAGCACTGCACCATTTTTGCGCCTCTGGGCACTGCCAACGAGCTTCTTACCGTCAATTGCAAGCTCGTATCTCGATGTGGAAGAAAAACACGATGGGTTTGTGGTGCCAAGACCAATATTGCCGCGCGAAAGTGTCACATTTATGCCTAATGATACAAAACCTGCAGCTAATGCCATGCTAATGCGATTGTAAGTCTCTAATACAGATTGCTTTGCGAGATGATGCCATGCAGGTAGTGTAACAGAATAAGTAAACTCACCATCGTGATAAATTGCTCTGCCACCTGTTGGTCGTCGCACAATGGCAATGCCGTCGGCAAGTGCACGTTGTTCGTCGATATCGTCGATTGGTTGTGCATAACCTATTGATATAGTTGGGTTTTTCCATAGGAAAAAACGTAGTGTTGGCAAAAAATTCATATCTGTCGAGGCATGTTCAAGCGATAGCGCATCGCATGCCATATTTTCATTCCCCGATAAAGCTGGATCGACTCGTGCTACCCAGTGTAAGCCGGCAGAATCTTCGAACAGTATATTTTCAGTTTTTTCCACTATCTCTTTTTACAGTAATGCATTATATTTTTTACTTCTGTTCTGGTTTTGCTGTTTTAACTGGTGCTGTGAGCGTCTCTGTATCGTCGTTTTTCTCTTCAATACCCCGCGCTTTATCAACTTGCTCGAGGCGTGTGACAATTTTGCTCCACACGTTTTCCCATTTTTTCACATCGCTGTCGAGTTTTTCGCGAAATTTTTCAAAATCTTGTCTCACCACTTTAAATTCTGTGAAAATTGAGTCCTGCGCGGGAGCAAGTTTTTCGGGTTGGTCGAGATGTCGCTCTGCCGCAAGTGAAAGTTTTACATACATTTCTACGAAAACGCTATCAGTGATTTCAATTTTTGCGCTTCCTTGCGCATGCGAAAGAATCGCGCTAAAAAGCAAAATGGCAATAATCGTCAAAGCTCTCATTTCCAAACCTCCATGTTTCCCAATGTTAACCAATCGGCGCAATTTCGCAACAAAAAATCGCTTTTGAAAAAAATCTCGACAAAAAATTCTACAATAGTATTTTGTAAAAATTTAATGTCAGCAGGTGTGAAATGAAAAAATTGATCCTTTGTGCGATTATGCTTGTTTTGATTTCGCCCGCAAGTG
>CAYUDB010000331.1:0-1500 GCA_964443405.1 uncultured bacterium
ACGCGTTAGCATACCATTTACTCTGAATGCAAAATGCCCGTTTGAATTACCAGAAACTGCTCAACTTCATGATGAACTTAAAGATATATGGAGTGCTCTAGTTTTGGGATTACGTGACTATGCCCATAAAAATGGCTTTAAAAGTGCGATACTCGGTTTATCGGGTGGCATAGATTCGGCACTCGTTGCGGCAATCTGTACTGAAGCCCTTGGTGCCGAGAATGTTGCAGCAGTTTACATGCCTACACGCTACTCGCAAACACGCAGTTTTGTGGACGCGAAGCTTCTGGCTGACAATCTCGGTATCTCTTTCACTGTCATAGAAATAGACAGTATATACAATAAGTATCTCGTAGCACTCTCACCACATTTCGCCAATCGTGCGCCCGATACCACCGAAGAAAACATTCAAGCACGTGTTCGTGGCACAGTGCTTATGGCTTTCTCCAACAAATTCAACCACTTACTCGTCGCAACCGGCAACAAATCCGAAATGAGCGCCGGTTATGCAACTCTTTATGGCGACATGGCTGGCGGTTTCGCCATACTAAAAGATGTTTACAAAACCACTGTATGGGATTTATCGCGCTTTTTTAATGCTGAGCACGGCGAAGATATTATACCGCAAACGATTATCGATCGACCACCCACTGCAGAACTGCGTGAAAATCAGCTCGATTCGGATAATTTGCCTGAATACGCTATACTCGACAAAATTTTGAAACTGCACATCGAAAATGAGCTTAGCGCGCGAGAAATATTTGAACAAACTGGTATCGAACTAAGTATTATTAAGCACGTTATACATCTTGTGAAAATTGCCGAATATAAACGTCGCCAATCTGCACCCGGAATAAAAATCACATCGCGTGCCTTTGGTAAAGACCGTCGCATGCCAATAACTGTAAAGTATTAAAAAAGTTATCAAAGTGCACTCAAAGCTCCAATGCTTCCACAAAATTGCGATTATCAAAAAACCACTGCACTGTTTTTTCCAAACCGTTTTCAAAACTTACAAAAGGTTGCCAATCTAAGAGTTGCTTAGCTTTCGATATGTCTGCCCAGGTTGTATGCATGTCTTCGGGCAAGAAAGGTTCATACATGATTGTAGCATTTATTCCACAGAGCTTTTCGAGTGTACCTATCATGCAATTAACGGTATAAGGGCTTGAACCACCGAGATTTATAATCTCAAAACCAAGATTTTTATTGCAGGCGCACGCAATGCCACGTGCAATATCCTCAACAAAAGTAAAGTCTCTTCCCTGTTCACCATCACCAAAAATCTTAAGCGGTTTATTTTCGAACATTTGTTTTATAAATCGAAAATAACTCATATCAGGTCTTCCCGCTGGACCGAAAACTGTAAAAAAACGAAATACAGTAACATCTAATCCATATAGAAAATGCTGAGTACGCGCAAAAAGTTCTGCCGCCGCTTTTGATGCAGCATAAGGTGATAAAGGTGCATCTATGCGTGCAGTTTCGGTAAATGGCATA